>JBGGMZ010000079.1:0-37961 GCA_041287745.1 Chthoniobacter sp.
AAGATGCAGATCACTGCGGTGCGGCGGCGACCAGCCGGCGACGAGAATGTGCGTGTGATCTCCGAGGATGGGCTCGCCGAAGCGCTCGCCACAGCAGATCACGTGGTGAACATTCTGCCGGATAACCCGGCGACCGTCGGCTACGTGAATGCAGCGCGCTTCTCGGCAGTGAAAAGCGGCGCGATCTTTTACAACGTGGGCCGCGGTACGACCGTGGATCAGGCCGCATTGCTCGCAGCGTTGCAATCGGGCCAGTTGGGCGCGGCTTATCTTGATGTCACCGACCCCGAGCCGCTGCCACTGGAGCATCCGCTGTGGATGGCGCCGAACTGCTACATCACGCCGCACAGCGCGGGCGGTCACCAGACGGAGCCACAGCGACTGGTGCAGCATTTCCTCGAGAACCTGCGCCGTTTTGAAAAGAGCGAAGCGTTGCGGGATCCGGTGATTTAAATCTCCTAACGGCGGAAGCGGCGCCGTTGTAGCCGGCCTCAGTGAGGCCGGACCGGGGTCAATGACCCCGGCTACAACACGAAGACCTCCAACTCCGAAGCAAAAGCGGCGGAGCACCGCCGCACTCCAAAACGCAGACGACGCAGTTCGCGCTCTGCGCTCTGCGCTCTACTTGCTCGCGGGCTTGAGATGCTTGGCGAAGAAGTCCAGCAGCGCCTGCTGGGCTTTGTCGGCGTCGGGGCCTTTGAAGCCGTGGCCGGCTCCGTCGAGGGTGAGCAGTTGCACTTCCACACCGCAGGCCTTGAGACGGTCGACCATCCAGCCAGCTTGCTCGTAGTTCACATACTTGTCCTCGGTGCCGTGGCAGATGAGCGTAGGCACGGCATCCGGTGTGACCCAGTTGAGCGGGCTGGAGCGGATGTGCGCGGGCATGGCCGTCTCGAGATTGCCACCGAGCCATAGCGGGAGCACTTCCGCGGCGTCCACACTCTTGCCGTAGGACTTGGTGAAGTCGCTTGGGCCGTAGAAATTCACCACGCATGAAACATTGCTCGACTGGTCGAGATTCCCCTCGTCGCCTTCAAATTCCTTCACGCCCATCGTGACGCCGAGGAATTGCGCGAGATGTCCGCCTGCCGAGCCACCCGTGACCCCGATGCGCTTGGGATCGACATGATACTTGCCCGCATTCGCGCGCAGCCAGCGGATGGAGGCCTTACAGTCGTGAACTGCGGCGGGAAATTGAAACGCCGGCGCGAGGCGATAAGTGACCGTGATCGCGACGTAGCCTTGCTGCGCGAGCTGAACACAGAGCTTGTCGTAACCCTCGCGCTTGCCGGCGCGGAAGCCGCCGCCGTGAATGCACACGATCGCCGGGAATGGTCCGTCGCCATTCTTCGGACGGGCGATGTCGACTTGCAGATGCTCTCCACCAGCCACGGCGTATTCGACGCCGGACTCAAAAACGACGTCGTCGGGAATGGGGTCAGCGGCGCGCAGCGCCGGGCTGACGAGGAGGAGAAGTGCGGAGAGGCAGGAAAGGAGTTTCATAGGGGTGGGGCAACATTTACCCAGCAGGGCGAGGTCACGATGTGACCCTTACCACGCGACAGGCAAGCCATGATTCATACCCTTGATCCGTGCAGGCATTAGCCCCCTTCTTTTCGCGAAGAATTTTAAAACGCAGAGCCTCTGCGTTTTAAAATACCCACCAACTGCCGCACGACAGCTCCAACAAGAGCATTGCGCGACGGCGCGCAGGTCTGTTTCGATTCCGCATGCACATTGCGATCATCGGCGGCGGACCGGCGGGCTTGCGCGCTGCCGAAGTCGCGGCCGTGAGCGGAGCGACGGTCACGCTATTTGAAGGCAAGGCTTCCGTGGGCCGGAAGTTTCTCGTCGCCGGACGCGGTGGGCTGAATCTCACGCATGCTGAGCCGCGGGAGAAGTTCATCACGCGCTATTCCGACCCGCACGAGCGGTGGACTTCGCTGATCACCGATTTCGATGCCGATGCCTTGCGTGGATGGGCAGCGGAACTCGGTGCGGAGACTTTTGCCGCGTCGACCGGGCGCGTTTATCCGCGTGCCTTGAAAGGCGCCCCGCTCCTGCGGCGCTGGGTGCAGCGTTTGCGCGATTTGGGGGTGCACTTCTTCACGCGTCACCGCTGGTGCGATGTGCAACGGGCCGGCGACCGCTGGCGGATGGATTTCGAAGTCGATGCCGAGACCAAAAGTTATGAGGCAGACGCGGTCATTCTCGCCCTTGGCGGAGGCTCGTGGCCGGAAACCGGTTCGAATGGCGCGTGGACCTCGATGCTCGAACGTCTGGGCGTGGAGGTCACTCCACTACAGCCCGCGAACTGCGGCTGGGAAGTCGCGTGGCCACCGGAATTGCTCACCGCGGCGGAAGGCCAGCCGCTGAAAAATATCGTCGCGCGTGCCGGCGAAATGGAGGCGCGAGGCGAATTGCTCATCACGCGCTATGGGCTGGAGGGCGGTATCATTTATCAGCTTGGCGCGGCCTTGCGCGCACTGGCGGCCCCCGAGCTGATCATCGATCTCAAACCCGCCAATACCGTCGAGCAATTGATCGCCAAGCTCGGCCCCACGCAGCGCAACTTCGTCGCGGAAGCGAAGCCGCGCTGGCGGTTGCCGGAAGCGGCGCATGCCATCCTCCATTTTTGCGCGAGCAGGACCTCCGTAGATTCCGCTGAGGCAATCGCCAGGCTGGCGAAACATTGCACTCTGTCTCTCACCGGACCGCGGCCAATCGAGGAAGCCATCTCTTCCGCTGGCGGCGTGCGCTGGAGCGAGCTCGACGATCAACTCATGCTGCAGCGTCTGCCGGGCATTTTCCTCGCGGGCGAAATGATCGACTGGGAAGCGCCTACCGGCGGCTACCTGCTGCAGGGCTGCTTCGCGACCGGCACGCGTGCGGCGCGCGGTGCGCTCGACTACTCGGTATTGCGCCGATAGCAGGCGACCTGCGTGGAGTAGAACATCCCGTAGTAGCTCACCACGTCATCGAGTTTCATCACTACCCACGGCTGGGTGGGCGAGCGGCCATTTTTCGTGAAGACGAGATCGTCCGCCAGATAGACACACGAGTGGATCGCGTTGCCCGTGGCACCATCCATGAGGAAGATCACGTCGCTGTAGCGATACGGCCCCTGAACCTTGGTATAGTTTTGCAACACGTAGGCGGTGGCGAGCATCGGGTCCGCGAGGCGATCGAGCGGCTCCGGGTTTTGAAAATTGAGCGAGCTCCAGTGGCAATCCGGATAATAGCCCGTGCGACCAAATTCAGGACCCGGGAAGGTGTAGAGAAGACGACGCGCCGTGGGAGGCAGAAGATGGGCGATATCGACAGAACGTGGGATGCCACTTTCCGCGATCGATTCCAGGAAAGGCTCCATGTCCTTGGCACGCGTCGGACCACCCCAGTAGTTTGCGATCGCGGCAGTGTCCGTCTCAGGCGTCACGTGCAGGCTTACCACCAGCGTGGGTGTCCGGGTCAGCGCTTTGCGGATTTTGAGGCGATCCTCCTCCGTATCCACCATGCGCAGGACGAGCGGGGTATCCGCAAAGACGAGATTCTTTCCGCGGTGATAGGTGGTCTTCTCGATGGCCGAGAGAACGTCCTCCGGCAGATCTTCGTGCTCGAGCCATTCGCGGACGCTGTGCGCCCCGACCACCACGGGCTCGTGGTGATAGGTGTCCTCTTCCCAGCGAGTGAGCACGGCGTAGATCGCCACGCGCGCTTCCGGTGTGAGGCCGAGGATGGCTTCACTACTCGGCACTACGGTGATCATCTTTTCGCGATGACGCCACTTCTCGCGATTGAGCAACTCGGCGCGAACCGATGACGGCATATCGGTCGTCTCGAAAAGTTTTGCCACCTGCTCCTCGTTGTAGCCGACGAAATTCCACTCTGTGTCGTAGGTCGGGATCTCGGAACTCTTCAGCTGGGCTTTGGTGGCTTCCAGATAGACGGTGTAATACTCGAGCTCACCCCACGGACCGGCCTTGGCGCGGATCAGTGAATCGGCCGGAGCCCCCTGGCCCGCGCGAAGGCGACCGCTGAACGGACGATCGGAGGCACGCTTGGCGACGGCAACTTCCCGACCGGCCCGCACCGGCAGGTGCAAGGTGCTATTGTCCTCCAACGAAGAAGCGTAGCTCGTCGTTCCCCAAGTGATTGCCAGCAACGCCAGGGTGCGGAGGGCAATCGTTCGGAAGCAGGGATTTTTTGGGAAACTATCGGGAAACATGAAGGGGTTGAGAAAAGCGTCGCGGAAGCTACAGGAGAACCCCCCTACAGCAAGTTTGATGTCATGTTTTTTGTAAATTTATGTGGCGATTTACTTGATAATGGCCGGACTACGACACCGTTCACCCTATTTTGCCTCAAATAGGTCAGTTTTTGTCTCCTTCAGTCTACATTCCCGGGCACGCTTGGCCTTCCGAGAAGACTTTCAGTGACATTGCCGTCACCGAATTTTCACGGGGCCCACGAGGAAATTCGCCACGTGGGGTAGCGTTTTCTCTATTATGAGGCCGAATTCGCAAAAGCGCCTACCGGCTGGATGCTGAGCACCTCGGGAATTTCCGCCAGTTCGCCGAGTACTTCGCAAAGATGATGGTGCGGCAGTCGCAACTTGAGATTCACCTGCTGCCGCTGGGCGTCGAGTGCGGACCAATCCAACCCGATCGCGTTTGCGTCGTAGTCCACGAGCAGCCGCTGGATCCGAACGCGCGTCTTGCCGCCATTGGGAGCGTAGACGAGTTCGACTTCCGTGACCTTGATACCGCCGAGACGGTGCACTTCAAACTTCCGCACGACAAACAGGAGAAGGCGAACGAGGACACTCGCCGCCAATGCGCCCACTCCATAGCCCGTGGCAGCGAGCATGCCGATAGCAGCTGTGACCCAGATCGTTGCGGCCGTGGTGGTTCCGCTGATCGTACCGCGTCCGTGCAGGATCACGCCCGCGCCCAGAAAACCGATGCCCGTGACGATCTGCGCGGCCACACGACCGGAGTCGCCGGTCGTGCTCGTGAAAGCGTAGCCGGTGAGCGAGAAAAGCGTGGAACCGAGGCACACGAGCGTCAGCGTCCGCAGCCCCGCGGGCTTCTCGCGTCGCTCCCGCTCGCCGCCGACGATGCCACCACACAGCGCGGAAATGAGCACCAGCGCGATTTGCACCCACGGCGCCGGCATCCAAGTATGCCAGTTGACTTCGACGATTCGAACGAGCAGCGGAGGCATGCGGAGTTATTGCCTTACGTCGGATGTTTCGTCGAGCGCGGGATTTACGTTGGGCACGCGGAGATCGAACGTGCAGCCGAGCGTGCACATCGCTCCTCTTTCCACGGCAGCGAGGACAATCTTCGCGCAGTATTTCGCAACGTTGTGTGCGGCAGCCGCCTTGCCATTCCGAGCCTGTGCAGCAATGCTCGGCCCGCTATGGATACGAAGCAATTCGGCGCGCAAGCGCCCACTAATGAAGCCCTGCGCAAATGGGTCGAGCAGGTCCGCACGATTGTCACTCCCGATCAAATTTTCTGGGTCGATGGGTCCGAAGAAGAGAAGCAATTCCTGACCGAGCGCGCCGTCGAGCAAGGCGTGCTGATTCAGCTCAACCAAGAAAAGCTGCCCGGCTGTTACTATCACCGCTCGAACCCGAACGACGTCGCGCGCGTCGAGCAATCCACCTTCATCTGCACGTCCTCAAAAAAGGGCGCCGGCCCGACGAACAACTGGATGCAGCCGCGAGAGATGTACGACAAGCTCTACACCCTCCTGAAGGGCGCGATGGCCGGTCGCACGATGTACGTCATCCCCTATCTCATGGGGCCGCCCGGCTCGCCGCTGACCAAGGTAGGCATCGAGATCACCGACTCCATCTACGTCGTGCTGAATATGCGCATCATGTCGCGCATGGGGCAGGTCGCACTCGATCAACTCGGCACGAGCGACGATTTCAACCGCGGCATTCACAGCACACTCGATTGCAATCCCGAGCGCCGCTACATCGCCCACTTTCCGCAAGACAACACGATCATCAGCGTCGGCTCCGGCTACGGCGGCAACGTGCTGCTCGGCAAGAAGTGCCTCGCGCTGAGGATAGGGAGTTATCTCGGTCGCATCCAGGGCTGGATGGCCGAGCACATGCTCATCCTCTGCGTCGAATCGCCCCAAGGTGAGAAGACCTATGTGGCTGCGGCTTTCCCCAGCGCCTGCGGCAAGACGAACTTCGCCATGCTCATTCCGCCGAAGGCCTTCGACGGCTGGAAGATCACAACCATCGGCGACGACATCGCGTGGATGAAGCCGGGGCCCGATGGCCGGCTCTACGCGATCAATCCCGAGGCCGGTTACTTCGGCGTCGCGCCGGGGACGAATCGCAAGTCGAACCCCAACGCGATGGACACGATCTCGCGCGATACCATCTATACGAACGTCGCGCTCGCGCCCGACGGCACCGTGTGGTGGGAAGGCCACGACGATCCCGCGCCCGATGGGTTGCTCGATTGGAAGGGCAACCCGTGGACGCCCGAGTCACCGGAGAAAGCAGCGCACCCGAATTCCCGCTTCACCGCGCCGATGTCGAACAATCCCGCGCTCGCACCCGAAGTGCACAACCCCGAGGGCGTGCCGATCAGCGCGATCATCTTCGGCGGCCGTCGCGCGAGCACCATGCCGCTCATCTTCCAGAGCTTTAACTGGATCCACGGCGTCTATCTCGGCGCCACCATGGGCAGCGAGATGACCGCCGCCGCGGTCGGCGGTGTCGGCCAGGTGCGCCGCGATCCCATGGCCATGCTGCCATTCTGCGGCTACAACATGGGCGACTATCTCAACCACTGGCTGGGCATGCGCGAAGGCATCACCGACCCACCGCGCATCTTCCACGTGAATTGGTTCCGCAAGGATGGCGGCGACAAATTCCTGTGGCCCGGCTTCGGCGAAAACTTCCGCGTGTTGCGCTGGATCATCGATCGTACGCATGGCCGCGCCCGCGCGAGCGAGACCTCGATCGGCTGGATGCCGCGCTACGAGGAGTTTGACTGGACCGGGCTCGACTACACGAAGGAGAAATTCGCGCAGTGCATGAAGATCGACGCGCAGGAGTGGCAGCGTGAGCTCATCTCGCAGACCGAGCTTTTCCTGCTACTGCACGATCGCGTGCCGAAGGAACTCATCTTCCAGCGAGAACTGCTCATCGCGCGATTGTAATCACGCACGGGTCACAGATCTGAAATCGGAGGGCGCTGATCGAACAGCGCCCTCCTTGATCACCGCGTTCAATACCGACGGTAATCCCAATACGGCGACTCCGGCCGCGGGCTGTCGTCGACCCAATTGGGCACTCGGCTCGGGCTGAACATGGCCGGCGTCGCCTGCAGATAGCGGATCACGCCATCCTCCACCTTGGCCTGTTTCAGCCGCACCATGTCGCCGCCGTTCAAGGTATAGACGACGTACGTCGGCCGCAGATAATGGACGATGAACGGCCCCGGCACGTGCTTTTGCGAAAGGTAGATGATGTCATCGAGCGTGATGGGCTCGTGATGCAACATCTTGTCGTAGGTGGGCCCCGAGACTCCGTAGCTGTCGAGTAGGCGCTGGTCGCGGCGAGGGAGTGTGGCGCAGCCGGTGAAGACAAAGACCAGCGTCAGGAGGGCGAACAAAAAGCGGGGCATGGCTCACCGTACGACGGCCTCTTCTCTTCAGCAAGCGGGCCGCGCGTGACTACTGCGCCGCGAGCATCTCCGGCGTGGCCGGTTTGTTCTCGCGCATGAGATGTCGGATTTCCTGCGGCGTGAGCGCGGCATCGGCGACGTAGAGCTCATCGATCGCTCCGCGGAAACGCGCTCCGCTGGAATCATCGACCGCACGACCAATCCACAGCGCTTCCTCTACGGAAGCCACCTGCGCATCCGCACCCTTGCCTCGCTTGCCGTTGCGCTTGAACGAAACCGTCTCCAGCCGCCCATCGACATACTGGCGCAATTGCAGGGCTCCCTCGCTCTTCTCCGCTTTCTCGCCCTTCATCTTCGGCGAAAGCACGATCGCCAGATGATGCCAGCGGCCATCGCGCAGCGTGGTGCTGCCTACCGTGCTGCTGCGGCCCGCGTCCGTACGCACTGCGCCGAGCACACCCTGCGTCGGGTTGCGATTCCAGCCGACGCGCACGCTGCGGCCCAGTTTACCGAGCGGCCAGGCAAGCATCGCATCCGCATCGGGCAGCGAGGCATCCGCCGGCACGTTCACCCAAAAAGCCACTGTGCGGGGCGTCCGCTGGTGAATCCCGGGAAATGTCGCCCGCGCAAAAAGACTTCCATCGAGTTGCAGCGCACCTTGGAAACGGCCGGCGCCATGGGCGCCCGCAAGGCCGGACGGCGCGGTCGTCGCCAGCTTCGCCTCAAATCCAGAAGCACTGGCAGACGCGAGATCGCCGGCACTTTCATCGAACGACCAGTGAACGTAATTCGCCGGGCGAGACATGCGCTCGAAGGCGACCTTGCGCATGAATTTCTCCATCTTCGCCTCGCGGTCGCGCACCTCCGAGCCGCCTGCCTGCGCAAAGCGCCGCGCCTGCTTTTCCCGCAGCACGACCGGCCGCGCTTCATTTCCCGAAGCGTCGCGTGCCGTCGTCTCGATCGAGCCTTTCAAGACAAAGACCTCGGTCGCTCCCGCTTCATCCGCGACCATGCTGAACTCGGTCCCGAGGTCGACCACGTTCACACTGGGATTCGACACGCGGAAGCCTACGGCTTCAGGCGGCACATTGGCCTTCAGCCGGCCGCGCTGCAGCACCGCTTCCCATGCGGAATCGAGGTCCAGCGTAGCCGGTCCCTCCAGCGTCACCTGCGCGCCGCAATCAAACGTGATCTCTGCAAAGCCTGATTCCAGCTTGATCTGCTGGCCACGGTGCAATTCCTCTCCCGGCTTGATCTCGGCGCCAGACCAGCGGCAATCCTTCGCCCCGGAAAGCAAGGCCACGTTTTCCTCATTGTCCTGGATCGTCTCGGCCATTTCGCCGGAGGCCGACCCCGCGACCACTCGCTCCCGCGACCACCCCAGCCAAAAGGCGAGCACGATGGCCGCTGCCGCTGCCAGCGAGCCGAGTGTCCAGATCCACGCTGCAGGGCGCACCACGTTCGCCTGGGGAGCGGGAATGTCGGGAGCCTCGGCCTGCATCTCGCCCGCGTACTGCATGAGGCTGGAAGAAAGCGCCATCGCTCGCACATAGAAGCGGCGTGCTTCCTCCGAGGTACGGAGGATTTCCTCGAGACGCGCTTTCCCCGCGTCGGTGATGATGCCGTCAGCGAGCGCATTGCAGAGAGTGTTCAGTTCCAGCAGTTCAGGGTCGCTCAAGCTCATGTCGCACCCTCCACGGAAAGTTGATTGGTGACGCAATCGTGCAGCAGCTTGCGAATACGCCCGAGCGCTTTATACGCCGCCTCCAGCGAGCGACCGGAGCGTTGCGCGGCCAATTCTACGCCGCTGCCCGGCTCGTAGCGTGTGAGCACCAGCTCACGGTCTCGTGCGTGCAGCTTTTGCAGGCATTGCGCGAGCGCCTCGTGCCGCGCGCTCACCTCCGGCATCATCTCCGCCGCAGTCTGCGCCACGGCATCGACCACGTCCTGGTCGAAGACCACCTTGGCGCGGGCAAATTTCTGCCGCGACCGGCGCACTTCCCAGTAGGCGATCTGGCAGGCCCAGGCCACGAAGTCCGTGCCTTCCTTGAACTGCTCGAACTTCTCGCAGACCACCACGCTGGTCTCCTGCAGGATGTCCTCCGCATCGTGCCGGTCCGGCACGAGCGTGTAGATATAACCGAAAATCCGACGCTGATGCTGGGTCATCAGCCGCATCAATTGCTTGTTGCGGTCGAGACCGGCAGCAGCGTCGGATTCGGAATTCATCGATGCGGGAGATTACCGCACATCAGTCGCGGCAAAAATAGCCGTGCTTAGGCGGCCTTCTTGTTCTTCTTGCCGCCCTTGCCTGCCTTGATCGCGGCGACCTCGGTGTCGTCGAGCTTGCCGTCGGCATTGGTGTCGAATTGCTTCAGGATGCCATTCGGCTCCGCTTCGAAGGCCTTCTGGACGGCAGCGACTTCGTCGCCATCGATCGCGCCATTGCCGTTCTTGTCATAGAGAGAGATCACTTCCTTTGCTGCTTTCTTGCCGGCCTTCTTGTCCTTGTTGCCACCCGCATGGACGGTGGCCGGCAGGGCGATGGCGAGGAGGGCAGCGGTGCAGAGGAGGAGAGAGGTGGATTTCATTGATGAATGGATTTGTTTTTGAGGGTTGCGGTTTCACTTGGGTAACAGCACTCGGACGGAGGATTAGGACAAAAAATTTAAAACGCAGAGGCGCAGAGACGAGGAGCGGAGAAAAAGACCTTCGGCCTATAGAAAGCGCTCTCATCGGGCCATTTCACCACATGGTCCGCCGATTACTCCGTCATTGCGCTTCTCCTCTGCGCCTTTGCGTCTCTGCGTTTTACTAATCCATCCGCTTCCCGCCGATCCAGCCACGGGACATTTGCGATGTGGCGCGCAACCGGTTATGTCTTTGTTTGCATGGCTCGCTACCTGTCAGGACCAACCCTACCTTTCGGCAAATGGAACGGCATTTCTATTTACCTGGCGACAATTTTGACCGCAGCCATGGTCATAGGAATTATTGCCACTACCGTCCTGATGGCGTCCGGCGCTGGCCTCGTCCTGAACGCATTGGCGTTTACCATGCCGTTGGAGCCGGCGTGGTCGCTCTGGCGCTTGTTTACTTACACTCTCATTCAGCAACCGAGCTTCTTCACGCTCTTCTCCCTCTTCTTTTTTTACTGGTTCAGCGCGGGGATCGAGACACATCTCGGGCGGGGAGTGCTGACACGTTTGCTTATCCTCCTGGTCTTGATCCCACCCGCCGTGGCTGCGATCATCTATTGGACACTGCATGTGGGCGGAAGCGCCGTCGGAGGCTACAGCCTCACCTGTGGATTACTCGTGGCGTTTGCGACACTCTACCCGAACACCGAGGCGATGGGTTGGATCCCCTTCAAATGGGCGACCTTCGCCTGTATTTTCTTTGGTTCGCTGATGTTTCTCATCTCTCACGACATGGTGGGTCTGACGGAACTTTTGCTCTCGTGCGCGGCGGGCTTCGCCTACATCCGGCATGCGAAGGAGGCGGAATACGACGACCACGTCTCACCCTTCTCGCGAGTGAAAGAGCTCTTTCGTCGCAAGCCGAAGTTCCGCGTCGTCCCGGCGCCTTCCACTGCGAGCTACCACGAGACGCTCAACGAGCCGGCGAGCGAAATGGATACCTTGCTGGACAAGATCGCGAAGTCCGGCATGAGCAGCCTCACGACCAAGGAAAAGGCCACGCTGGAAAGAGCGCGCGAGGCCTTGATCCGCAAGGACCAGCGGTGAGCGCACTCGATTGCGCCTCGACAGCCGCGTGCACGCGCGCTCCCATCCTGCCATGAGCGAAGAGCCCGGCGCGCCACCGCCCCCAACGCCTCCTCCGGAATCGAAAGCGAAGAACCCGCCTCGCTTCGACAGCGCCTACGTCACGGCGATGTCGCACTTCTATCGTGGCGAAATGGGTCGCATCATGTCCTGGCGCTCGCGCCTCGACCCGACGACCAACTGGGCGATCACGTCTACATCCTCCATTTTCACCGTGGCGTTCTCCTTCGAGAAGGTGCCGCACATCATCTTCTTTTTTAACCTCGCGATCGTCTGGATCATGCTCTGGATCGAGGCGCGCCGGTATCGCTTCTACGATGCGTTCCGCGCCCGTGTGCGCATGCTGGAGGCGCACTTCCTCGTCCCCATTGTAGCGCAGAATACCATGCTGCTGCAGGGCGAATGGCAGAAACTCGTCTGCGAGGATCTGCTCCTGCCCTCGTTCAAGATCAGCGCCTTCGAAGCCGTGGGCCGGCGCTTGAAGCGCAACTATGTCTTCATTTTCATGATCATCCTCGTGGCGTGGATCACGAAGATTTTCCTGCACGCCAGCCCGCCCATCACCTCATTCAATTCATTTTACGAGGCGCTCGCCGTCGGCACATCGATTCCCAGCTGGCTGGTCGCCATCATTCTCGTGGGCACCTTTACCAGCGTGATCAGCATCACGGTTTACATCGCCCGGAAAACGACCGGGGAGATTTCCGAGTTCGGAGCCCATCGGTCGCTGTGGAGAATTTAGGCATTTAGGATGTAGCATTTAGCATTTAGCATTTGAGTCTGCGCGCTCGCTGCGTCTGTTCTTCTGCCCCGCGCCGAAGGCCATTTTTCAAATGCTAAATGCTAAATCTTAAATGCTAAATCCTTCTCACGCCGCCGCTCTCGACCACACCCAGCCGCCCATCCAGCAACTCCGGGCGATCGTAGCCTGCTTGCGGGCCCCGGACGGGTGCCCTTGGGATATCGAGCAGACTCACGCCAGCCTGCGCGCGGGTCTGATCGAGGAAGCATACGAAGTCGTCGAGGCGATCAACACGAAGGATGATGCGAACCTGAAGGAGGAACTCGGCGACCTGCTGCTGCAGCCGATCTTTCATGCGCAGATCGCAGAGGAAGAGGGGCGGTTTACGCTCGATGATGTCGCCCGCAGCATCGTGGAGAAACTGCTGCGCCGGCATCCGCATGTTTTCGGAGAGGATCGCTGCGCAAACTCGGCGGAGGTGCTGGTTAAGTGGGACGACATCAAGCGCGCGGAAAAGGGCGCCCAAGCAACCGCCTCGGCGCTCGATGGGGTTTCCGGTGGTCTGCCAGCGCTGATGCGCGCGGAGAAAGTGCAGAAGAAAGCGGCTCGCGTGGGCTTTGACTGGAGCGAAGCGGCGCCTGTCCTGGAGAAGATTCGGGAGGAAGTAGCGGAAGTGGAAGCTGAATTGGCGGACGGAAAGAGCGAGAGAATCGAGGAGGAGATCGGGGATCTGCTTTTCTCGGTGGTGAACCTCGCGCGAAAACTCAAAGTGGATGGAGAGACCGCGTTGCAGAGCGCCACGGACAAATTTTCCACGCGCTTTCGCAAAGTGGAATCGCTGGCGAAGCAACGTGGGCTGGAGATGGAAAAGATGACGCTTACGGAGCTGGATGCGCTGTGGGATGAGGTGAAGCGCGGGTAGATGACGCTACCCTCGGAGCCAGAGCAACGCGTCTCAGCGCGTCCCCAAAAACGCCGTCATCCTGAGCGAAGCGGGGAATCATGGGCGGACCCGAAGGACCTCACGCTTCCGTGGGTTCTTGAGCGGAGCTAGTAACGCTTACCGGCAAAAGTAGGTCTTCTAGTTCTCCACCGGTGCAGAAAGACGCGTCGCTTCTCAGCAGGCGCTTCGGCTCCGCGCGAGAACCCACAGAAGTCAGAGATCCTTCGGCTCCGCCCATGATTCCCCGCTACGCTCAGGATGACAGGCATTTTTTGTAGCCTACCACAGGAACCGGAGCCAGCTCCTCCGCCTACTCTACGTTCAACAACTCTTTCACCTGACCCGCAATATCCCCCGTGCGCATGAGGCTCTCGCCCACGAGAATCGCCTGGCATCCTGCGGCATGCACCCGACGCGTATCCGCGTTCGTCTTGAGGCCGCTTTCGCTGACCAGCGTGATCCCATTCGGCACGTCTTCGCTCAGTTCCTCAGTCGTCGCGAGGTCGACTTCGAAAGTGGTGAGGTTGCGATTGTTGACGCCGATGAGTGTGGCCCCAAGGTCGATGGCACGGTCGAGCTCCTCACGGGTATGGACTTCCACGAGCACGTCGAGCTGGCAGAGGTCGGCAGTCTTGTAAAGGGCCTGGAGTTCCGACTGCTCCAGCGCCGCGACGATGAGCAAAATGGCATCGGCCCCTGCGACGGCGGCCTCGAAGATTTGCACGTCGTGCAGCATGAAATCCTTGCGCAGGCACGGCAGGCTCACCTCCGAGCGAACCTTGGTAAGATAGGTGAGGTGGCCTTGGAAATACTCTTCGTCAGTGAGCACCGAAATGGCGTGGGCGCCGGCGTCTTCATACTGGCGGGCGATGGCTACGGGATCGAAATGCGCCGCGATGACACCCGCGCTCGGGCTGGCCTTCTTCACTTCGGCGATGAGGCCGAGGGCTTCGGGACCGCGGTCCAGGGTCGCAGCGAAGGGGCGAAAATCGTTGCGCTGCAAGGCGGCGGTACGCAGGTGGTCGATGCGCGGCAGCAGCTTCGCGATCTCGGTCTTTTTCGTATCGAGGATTTTTTGCAGGCGATTCACAGGGAAAGGGTAGAAGGCAGAACATCCAACATCCAACACCGAACATTCAACGTCCAATAAAAGAGGAGCCTCTGCGCAAACGCTGCCCCCATTGGATGTTGGATGTTCATCCAACACGACCTGTGAGAAGCTGGAGCGTGCTTTTCTCTCGCCCCCTTTTCGCCCTCACTCTCGGCTGGCTTCTTGCCGCGGCGCCCCTGCAAGGTCAGCGCCTGAGCGCACTCGCTCCCCCGCCCGATTGGTCCCAGCTCGAGGCGTTTCAGGAAACGATGACTCACGACGAATTCATACGGCTGCTGGACCACGTCTATGCGCCCAAAGGCGCGGCGAAAGGCGTGATCGATGTGCAGGCGGATGAAGCGGTGATCAAGACCACGCTCACTCCCCCCACGGAAGTCCGCCTACGCTTTGCCAAGGATGCAGCCTCGGCGAAACCGGCGCCGCGCTTCTGGCGCACCCCGGCGCAGCTGGGACCGGCTCCCGAAGGACAGCCGTTGGCCGGATTGAAGATCGCCCTCGACCCCGGTCATCTCGGCGGCGCGTGGGCGAAGATGGAGGAGCGCTATTTTCAGATCGGCGAATCGCGCCCGGTCACGGAAGGCGACATGACCTTGCGCGTGGCGAAGATGCTCATTCCCAAGCTGCAAGTGCTGGGCGCGCAGGTCTCGCTCGTGCGTGACAACACCGAACCCGTGACCAAGGAACGGCCCGATACGTTGAGCGCCGCGGCGCGCACAGAGCTGGCGAAAGAGGGCATCACGGCGCCGAAGGAAAATTACGACGGCATGAACGACCCCGGCCGCGGCAGCACCGTGCAGGCGCAGAGCGAATTGCTCTTCTATCGCATCAGTGAAATCCGCCAGCGCGCGACACTGGTGAATACCCAGCTCAAGCCGGATCTCGTGGTCTGCCTGCACTTCAACGCGGAGGGCTGGGGCGATCCACAACACCCGGATTTTGTCCCGCGAAATCACCTGCATGTGATCGTGAATGGCTGCTATTCCGCGGGCGAATTGCACTTTGACGATCAGCGCCTCGAGATGCTGGAGAATCTGCTCAGTGGCTCTTTTCCCGAAGAACTCACGGTGTCGGATAACGTGGCAAATGCGCTCGCGGCGGCGACGAAATTGCCGCCCTACGTTTACAACACGGGCAATGCCGTGCGCGCGGCCGAGAATCCCTATGTCTGGGCGCGCAATCTTCTCGCCAACCGGCTCTACCACGCGCCGGTCGTCTTCCTGGAGCCTTACGTGATGAATAGCGAGGTCGTCTGGGAACGCGTGCAGGCGGGTGATTACGAAGGCGAACAAATGATCGGCGGCGAGCTGCGCCGCAGCATTTTCCGCGAGTATGCGGATGCGGTGGCCGACGGACTGCGCGACTACTACACCAAGGCGCGCATGCCGAAACCGATCGAACCACCCCCGACCGCGACGCCTCAGCCAGCCGTGCCGAAATAGCGGTCGCCGGCATTGCCGATGCCGGGCGCGACGTTTTCATCCGCATTTAGATCGGGATCGATTGCGGCGGTGAAGATCTCCACGTCCGGGTGGGTATGGCGAAGATGCGCGATCCCCTGCGGACAACTCACCATGCAGACGAAACGGATGGACGTGGCGCCCGCGCTCTTGAGTTGTGCGATCGCGCCGCTCGCGCTGTGGCCGGTGGCGAGCATGGGATCGACGAGAATGACATCCGCCTCAGCCAGGTGCGGGGGAGCCTTGAAGTAATAGCTCTTCGCGCGATGCGTGGTGGCGTCGCGGGACATGCCGATATGCGCGACGCTGGCTTCGGGTAGCAGCTCGAGCATCCCTTCCACCATCCCGAGCCCGGCTCGCAGGATGGGCGCGACGATCACCGGCCGGGCAAGCGCACGGCCTTCGCAGGGGGCGAACGGTGTCTCGATTCGCTCCGGGCGCGTGTGCAGCGAGCGGGTGGCCTCGAAGATGACCAGCGTGGACAGCTCATGCAGGCGGGTGCGGAAGCCGCTGAAGGTCGTGCGCACGTCGCGCAACTGCGTGAGCTTCACCTGTACGAGGGGGTGATCGATCACGGTGACGCCATCGGGGAGAGTGGAGGACATGACCCCGATGTTGGCGAGGTGTTCCGATTTTGTCACTCGCCCGGCGACATTCGGCCCGCACTTTGCTACAGTGACGCTCCGTGCGCCTGACTGCCCTCCTCTTCATCGCGTCTTCGCTCGTTGCCGTAGCTGCTGAGCCGCTGGCCATCGAGATCGATCTCGCCCAGCAGAAAGCATTTCTGCTGCAGGACGGAAAAATCGTTTACGAATCCCCCGTTTCCAGTGGGCGCCCGGGGCATCTCACGCCGACGGGTAATTTTCAAGTACTGGAAAAGGACGACAATCACCTCTCCTCCCTCTACGGCAGAATCGTGGACGAAAACGGCAAGGTCGTGGTGCGCGACGCGGATGCGGATATGCCGGTGCCGAAGGGCGGAAAATTCGTGCAGGCGCCGATGAAGCATTTCCTGCGATTCGACGGCGCCACGGGAATGCACTCGGGACATCTGCCGGGATATCCTGCATCCCATGGCTGCGTGCGCATGCCGGATGTGAAGGCGGAATTGTTTTTCAGCATTGCCGAAGTAGGTACTCCAGTGCGCGTGCATGGCGTACCGCCGGCGACCACCCCAAAGGAAAAACCCAAGGCGGCTGCGGCGACACCAGTGCCTGCAGCGACACCGGCTCCGAAGAAGTGGTGGCAGGTCCTCCAGCACACCGCGGTGCGGTAGCGGGGAGATAGCCGCAAAGAGGCACAAAAGACGCAAAAGGAAAATTGCGTACGCGTCTCGCCCTTTTTGCGGCCACTCCTACGACGCTGCTAGGAAGCAGGTTTCGGCGTGGCTGGTGTCGGCGTGGAAGAAGCAGCAGGCGCGGGGGTGGACGGCTGCGGGCTGGCTGCAGGTGTCGCCGGCTTGGGGCTGGCGGCGGAAGGTGTGCCAGGCACAGGCGTTCCGGGAGCTGGGGTTGCGGGAGCGGGAGTAGCAGGAGCCGGGGTGGCCTTCGGCTTGGTGCGATCTTCCCACGTGAAAAGATTTCCCGAAAAGCCTCCCATCTCACCGAGGAGCTTGTCGCAGCGATCTCGCCAATGGGCGAGGTCGGGCGTGTCGTATTTTTCGGCCGTCCCAGGGAAGACGATGTAGGTGACCTTCAAGTCGCTGATGGGGCGATTCTCGGAATTGGACTTCGCGCTCACTTCCTTGCAGATGCGCAATGATGCCTCGCCGATCAGATTGGAGGGGCCGACGTCGCCGACGACGGCGGGATAGAGATTCTTTTGATACGCCACCACGCAGTAGTCGCCGACGGACGGCGCGAAGGCGCCCTTGTTTTTGCCGAAGAGCGAGCCGGGCAGGACGATGAAGGGATCCTCCGCACCGATGAGGAAGCTGTATTTCTTGAGATCGGAAATCTCCGTGCGCAGCTCGCCGATCGCCTGCTTCAAATTCTCCCGGCGTTGGGCACCGGGCGAGCCGTTCGAGAGTTCCGACTCGTAATTTTTGATCTTCACTTCGCGCGGGGCGACGAAGGAGCTGGTGTTGGTCGTCTTGCGGGCCCAGCGATAGCTCGTGAAGGGCTGGAAAGTGGGCGACGCGCCGTCGACCTCGGGCACGCGATCGGGATCAGACCCATCGGTGTCGACATCCATGTCGGCCTGGATGAAAAGCGCGCGGCGTTTGGTCTGCGCGTGCTGGAGTTCGAGGATCGTCTCGCAATCGAAGAAATTGTGGCGCGTGAGCAGATTGTCCAGACGCATGAGGCTGGACTGCAGGGCGGCGACCTTGAGCCGATAGAGGTTGTCGAAACCGGGCGCGACCTTGGACGTCTCCAGCAGGTCGGGCAGACCGGGCAGGATCTCGGGGAGCGAAGCGTTGAGCCTTTTGATCTCGTCGAGATCGTGGTGCGGCTTCGGCACTTTCACTTTCACCGTGAGCTCCACGGCATAGCTGCCTAATTCGTTGCGCTCGTGCGTGGCCGTAGT
Source organism: Chthoniobacter sp. (assembly GCA_041287745.1). Lineage (GTDB taxonomy): Bacteria > Verrucomicrobiota > Verrucomicrobiia > Chthoniobacterales > Chthoniobacteraceae > Chthoniobacter. Next base: position 18,226 of record JBGGMZ010000079.1, read on the forward strand.
GCCGTACTCGGTCTCGAGCGTCGGCTTGTACTGCATGCCGTTGAAGATCTTGCCGACCTCGAGCTTCTTGTTTGGCACGTAGGGCGGCGGAGTCGGCGTCGGCGGCGTGGGTAGCGGCGTCGGCGTCGGGGTCACCGGGGGAGGCGGTGGCGGTAGCGGCGGGCCGGGGCACGCCGTGAGCAGGACCAGGCCCGCGAGACCCAGCCCGGCGAATTGTGCGATGCGGGAACCCGTCACGCGGCGGTAGCTATTTCTTAACGAACGCGGCGATGGTGAGGATCACACCGACGAGACCCAGCCAGCCTTCGACACCGGCCGGCCACCACTGGCCTTCCTTAAAAAACTTCGGCAGGAAACGCCCGGCGAGACCGAAGGTCACGATCAGGCCGAGGATCAAGCCAGCGTTGATCTGGCCGGACTGCAGGAGCCAGCCAGCGACGAGCAAAAGGATGCCTGAGATGCCGCCGGCGATGAGCGACGCCTTGCTGCCGACATGCAGGAATGCCTGGATGCCACCGCCAAGCGTGATGAGACCGAAGAGGTAGTAAAAGAAACGGGTGGGATCGAGCATGGGGATGAGATACGGCAGTTTAAGAAAACATCCAACATTCAACACTGAACATCCAACATCCAATAATGCAGGTCAGATGTGGTGGCGCGGTTTTGTTGGACGGCGGGTGTTCTGTTACTTTCAGCTTTCGCGCGCTTCCGCGCGGCGCTGGGCAATGAAGAGGCGAAGGATGAAGATGGGGACAAGCGAGGCGATCGTCATGACCACGCAGACGAACCAGCCGGGAATGACGCGCGCGCGGTCGCGCTCGACAGCGCCGAGGCCGGCGGCGACCACTTCCTCGGCCGACACCTTGAACAGTTCGGGAGCGGGCATGGCCTCACGGGAATCCGCACGCTCCGCGATGTTGAAGAATTCCGTATTCACCGGCCCGGGGCAAAGCGCAGTGACCGAGACACCGGTCCCGCGGAGTTCCCCGCGCAAGCCTTCGGAGAAGCTGGTGACGTAGGCCTTGGTCGCGGCATAGACGGCCATCTTCGGCAGCGGCAGCAGGCTGGCGATGGAGCTGACATTGAGGATCGCACCCCGGCCCGCGCGCACGAGATCCGGCAGGACGGCATGGGTCAGGCGGGTGAGCGCCTTGATGTTCACGTCGAGCATGGCTTCGACGCGGGACCATTCGCTATCCTCGAAAAAGCCGTGATCGCCCAGGCCGGCGTTGTTGATGAGCAGGCTCACCCGCTCCCCGCTGGCAGCAAGGGCGGCGAGCAGGGCCTCGATCTGCACTTCATCGGCCACGTCGGCCGCGTGGCAATGGATGGTGAGGCCGGGACGGTCGAGCTCTTCCTTCAGCGCTTCGAGACGCTCCAGGCGTCGCGCCACCAAAATGATGGAACGCGCATGCGGCGCGAGCTGGCGGGCAAACTCCGCGCCAAGACCCGAGGAGGCACCCGTGATCAGCGCCGTGCAGCCATGGAAGAAATTCATGAGCGGGAGTGGATGATGGAACGCGCCCTTGTGGCAAGTGGCAAGTGGACTGTAGCCGGGACACTGAACCCCGCCACCGCGCGGTTTCTGCTTGTCGCAGCGGCGCTCCGGGCGAAGACATTGCGGGCATGACGGTCCTCAATCTTTCCGCGCAAGCGCCATTCACGACCAAGGATGGCTCGACGATTCGCAGCATTCTCGACCGCACGAATGCCCCCGTGCAAAACCAGAGCCTCGCCGAAGCATGCGTACCAGCCAATGGAGCGACCCAGAGGCATTACCACAAGCTGGCGGAAGAGTTTTATTTCATCCTCGAAGGAACGGGGGAGATGGAGATCGATGGCGAAACCCGCAATGTCGGACCGGGCGATGCGATCCTCATTCCGGCGGGGGCGTGGCACACCATCGTGGCACGGGAGGCGTTGCGGTTCCTATGCTGCTGCGCGCCGCCCTACGCGCATGAGGACACTTACTTCGAGTAGGAGTAGAACATCCAATCTTAGGGCGAAGCCTTCTCCGGCTTCACCGCAGGCAGCGGCTTGTTGCTGTGGATGATCTCGTCTTCGCCGGTCAGTTTCTGTGCTTTGCCGCTGAAGATCAGGCGGTTGGGCTTTTCGCCCAAGGCTTGAGTCACTGCCTTGGCGTGAGTGGAGACCACCTTGAGGTTTTGCAAGATCACGGCCAGTTCCTGCAGGCGGCTTTCCAGATTCTTGTCCGTATGGCCAATCAGTTGATTGGCCGAACTCAGCGTTCCCTGAATTTTGACCAGGGAGACCTTCAATTCCTCGAGGTCGCCCTTTAGCGGCCCCTCCGCTTCGGCGATCATCTTGTCGAGACGCTTCACGGCGACGTCCGCGGAATCGGAGGTCACCTTCAAGCCATCGAGCAGCTTGCTGGCGCGCGGGCCGACGTCTTTCACCACGAAGTTGACACTGTCCACGGCGTCGCCGGTTTTCTTGAGCAACGGGTCCATGCTCTTCAGCAAATCCTCGGCGGTGGTGAGCAGGCGCGGCAGGCCCTCGGCCACTGGCCCGATCGCTTCGAATAACCCGTCGAGGCCGCCACCGGAATGTCCCTGTAGGAGCGCGCCATTGGCCAGCTTGGGCGCCGAGGGTGTGCCCGCGGAAAGAGCCACAAATTTTTCGCTCAGCATGGTCTCGGCGGCCAGCGACGCGCGCGTATCCGACGGCACCGCAGGCATCTCCTTCAGCAGCGTGATGGTCACCCGCACCGCGTTGCGCTTTTTCTCATCGGTCTCCGCCGCGTTGCGCTCGTCGAAAGTGAGCAGGCGGATATTCGTGACGGTGCCCGCCGCTGCGCCGGCATAGCGCACTTCCGAGTGCAGCTTCACGCCGGTCACGTCGGGGTAATCGATCTCCAGCGTCCGATCCGACTTGCTGCCGTGGCGCCCCATGAGCGCGTAGGTGAGTGCGCCGAGCAACACGATGCTGCACAGGATAACCGTCAGCGCCACGATGTAGTCGGAGAGATTCTTTTTCATGCGAGATAGCTGTTGCGCGTGGGAGCAGGCCGGCCGATCAGCCGCTCGACGTAGTCGCCTTTCGAGAGCCGCAGAGGCACCGGGCCATCGGGCTCACCATTGATGAATTGCTGCACCTCGCCATTCTTGCTGGCGCGGATTTCATCCGGCGTTCCGGCGGCGATGATCTTCCCCTGGTTTGGACCGGTGCCGAGCATGATCATCTTTGAGCCGATGCGAAACGCGCTGGTCATGTCGTGCGTCACGACCACGGCGGTGACACCGAGCTTGCGCGTCATTTCCTGGGTGAGGATGTCCACTACGCTGGTCATGATGGGGTCGAGACCGGCCGTGGGTTCGTCGCTGAAGAGCAACTCGGGATCGAGCGCGAGCGCGCGCGCCAGGCCCACCCGTTTTTTCATGCCGCCGCTGATCTCGGCGGGCTTCAAATGCTCGAAGCCAGTGAGGCCCACCATCTCCAGCTTCATCTTCACCATGAGATCCACGATGCCGGCATCGAGCTTGCCGTGCTCGAGGATGGGCAGGGCGACATTCTCACCCACGGTGAGCGACTGGAGCAGCGCGCCGCTCTGGAAGAGTACTCCGAAGCGCCGCCGGATGCGCCCGAGTTCGGCATCCTTCATCTGGCTGATCTCCTCTCCGAAGAGCTTGATCGAGCCACTCGTGGGTTTCATCGCGCCGATGATGTGGCGCAGCAGGGTGGACTTGCCGCAACCGGAGCCACCCATGATGATCATTGTGTCCCCCTTCATGACCTGGAAGGAGATGCCGTTGAGCACCTTGCGGCCGTGAAAATCGCGCACGAGGTCCGTGACTTCGATGACCGGCGTGGAGTCGTCAGTGGCACTCATGTGAAGAAGAACAACGCGGTCAGGCAGGCATTGGCAATGAGCATGATGAGCAGCGACCAGACCACTGAACCTGTGGTCGCCTGCCCCACGCCTTCCGCTCCACCTTCCACCCGCAGCCCCATGTGGCAGGCGATGGTGATGATGAGCCAGGCAAAGACAACGCTCTTGATGAGCCCGGAATAGAGATCCCAAGGCCGCGCCCGGCTCAGCGAGTGCGCGATGTAGGATGCCGTGTTGTAATCGAGCGCGAAGTGGCAGACCGACCAGCCGCCGACCATGCCCACGTAATTGCCGAAGACGGTCAGCGCCGGAAGCATCACCATCATGGCGAGAAAACGCGGCACGATGAGGAAACGAATCGGGTTGATCGCCATGACATTCAGCGCCTCGATTTCCTCGGAGACTTTCATCGTCCCGAGCTCCGCGGTCACAGCCGAGCCGCTGCGGCCAATGACAATCACGCCGATGAGCAGCGGCCCGAGCTCGCGCAGCAGCGAGAGGATCACCAGGTCCGGGACGAATTGCGATGCGCCCATTTTGCTCAGTTGCCCGGCGGCTTGCATGGCCAGCGTGAGGCCGATGCTAAACGTGGTGAGCGCGGCCATGGGCAGCGCCCGCACGCCGATGAGGACCATCTGGTGAAAGACTTCCCCGACCTTGAAAAACTGGCCACGAAATGGCGCGAGGAGCGTCCAGTAGAGGATCTGGGCGTTCAGCGCGAGGTACTCTTTCACGCGCCGGGTGGAGCGAGGAGCGCCGTGCGCGCCTCGGCGAGCGTCGAGTAGATCGGGAAAAACTCGTGCAACCGCACGAGCTCGAAAATAGTGCGGACCCGCTGGCTGACATTCGCGAGGCCAAATCTGCCGCCAAACGGCTGGGCGAGCCGGACGTATTCCACCAAGGTGGCGAGGCCGGAAGAGTCCACGTATTTCACGGCTTCGAAGTCGATCGCCAGCGCCGGGACCTTCTTTTTCGCATAGGCATGCAGGATGGCCCGGAGATCGGGAGAGCAGGCGAGGTCGATCTCGCCTTCGACGACGAGAACTTGCAGGCCTTGATCCGTATGCTCGCGGGTTTGCATGTGGAGGGTTACGATTAAACGGTGAAGGGGCGATTAGAAACCACGAAATGCAGGAAAGCGGCCGAATGCGGAGGGTGGGTGCGCTTGTACTCCCGGAACGACAAAAAGTAGGAAAGAGTCAGCCCGAGCACGAAGGCAGCAAAGGCAAGGGACAGAAAGAACAGGTAGGTCTCGCCCAAGGTGGCGGAAAACCAATTTTCGCGTTGGACCCGGGTCGCCAGCACGCCCGAGGAGGGGACAGCCTCGCCATCGATGATGACGTTCGTCAAGAGGTTCGGCCCGCTCCTGATCAGCTGCCAGATCGTCCAGCATCCCAAGGTGAGAGCACCCAAAAGAAGCACCACCGGCAAGGCGGCCCCAGCCGCTTTGCCGGCTTCCCGTGAAATGCTATCCTGGATGGCCCGTCGCATTTCGCTCTCCAGTTTCACCTGTCGCGGAGCGGTGAGAGCCGCCTCCGCTCCGTCGTCGTACCGGATGTATTCCAAGCCGAGCCGATCGAGGTGCAAATGGCGCCATTCCATCGCCGCACGCCAGCGAAGCAAGAGGACGAAAATCGGCCACGTGGCAAAAAGGGCCAGCATCCAGCGCAGAGGCTCCAGGTCGAGGCCGCCGCGGCGCAGCGCCCAATCTGCTCCCATCCCGAATACCGCCGTGGGAAGGAGCAGCAGCCCGATCGTGAGGCGCGGCGAACGCTCCTTGCGCAGCCAGCCGCGGATGCGGCTCACCAAACGCTCGCGCCGCTCTTCCTTCGCCCGCGCGAGATCCGACAGATCTTCGTACGTGTACACGACGGTGAGTCGCAGCCCTCCGGGAGCTTTTTCTTAAACCGAGACCGTTTCCGCGACAACAGGCGTGGGATCGACCCATTTGCCATGTTCGCGGATGAGGTCTTGCAGCCGTTCGACCGCCTCGGCTTCGGGGATATTGAACTTCACCGGCTTCTTGCCCACGTAGAGATTCACCTTGCCGGGCGCGCCGCCCACGTAGCCGAAATCTGCATCCGCCATTTCGCCCGGGCCATTCACGATGCAGCCCATGATGGCGATTTTCACGCCCTTGAGATGCGCGGTGGCGGCCTTGATACGCGCGGTGGTGGTTTGCAGGTTGAAGAGGGTGCGGCCGCAGCTCGGGCAGGCGACGTAGTCGGTCTTGAAAATGCGGGAGCCGGCCGCTTGCAGAATATTGTAAGCGAGGCGCAGCGACTGGCCCGGAGCGTGTTCGCCCTGCACGATCACGGCGTCGCCGATGCCGTCGCAGAGGAGCGAGCCGATGCGCTTGGCCGCGGTGAGCAATGTATCCAGAAAGGGCGCATTCGGATCGGCGCTCGCGGTGAGCGTGTCCTTGAGCAGGATCGGGTGACGCTCATCGAGCCGCGCTGCCAGGAGGCGGTAGGCGGCGATGACCGGCAGGTCGAGACCATCGGCCACGGTGACGACCACCGGATCCTGAGATGCATTGACCTTCGCCACAGCAGCTTCATCGCGCGGGTCGAGCGCGACCACGCCGGATTTCTCCAGCACGATCTCCGGCTTGTAATCGCCCAGCCGGTCGATCTTGTGCGCGAGCGAGTCCCACTTTTCCTGCGAGGTAAAAACGCGAACGGTTTCTTCGCCACCGAGGGCAAAGCCGCCCACTTCCACGCGCGCTGTCTCGCGGCGGTGATAGGAAAAGGGATCGTAGGAAAGTGCAGCATCCGGAAACGCCGGGTCCTCCCCTGCTCCACGCACGTTGAAGGACGCAACCATCGCCCTGGCCACGGGGATCTCGTGCACGCTATCCTCGGTGAGCGAGACGCGAATGGTGTCGCCGATGCCGTCGTTGAGCAGCGAGCCGATGCCAATGGCGGACTTGATGCGGCCGTCCTCGCCGTCGCCGGCCTCGGTCACACCGAGATGAATCGGGTAATTCCAATCCGCGCCCTCTTCATAGAGCCGCGCGACGAGCAGCCGATACGCTTCGATCATCACCTTCGGGTTGCTCGACTTCATCGAGAAAACGAAATCGTGATAACCAAGATCGCGGGCGATGCGGGCAAACTCCAGCGCGCTCTCGCACATGCCGAGCGGCGAATCGCCGTAACGGTTCATGATGCGATCGCTGAGCGAACCGTGATTCGTGCCGATGCGAATGGCCCGCCCGTGCTCTTTGCAAAACTGCACCAGCGGTGTGAACCGCTCGCGAATGCGATCCAGCTCCGCCGCATACTCGGTGTCCGTATATTCCTTGATCGCGAACTTTTTCGAGTCCGCATAGTTGCCGGGATTAACGCGCACCTTCTCCACCCACTTGGCCGCTTCCATGGCCGCCTCGGGCTTGAAATGAATATCCGCCACGATCGGCACCTCGCAGCCTTGTGCGCGCAAGCCAGCGACGATGTGCTGCAGATTCGCCGCATCCTTCACCGTGGGCGCGGTGATGCGCACGATCTCGCAACCGACGGCCACGAGATCCAGCGTCTGCTGGATGGACGCCGCGGTATCCATCGTGTCGCAGGTGATCATCGACTGCACGCGGATGGGATTGGCCCCGCCGATTCCAACGTTGCCCGCGCGGACTTCGCGCGTGACGCGACGGGAATAGCGATACGGATTCGGGCAGTAACTGTGGGCAGGCGAGGTCATGTGCTGGTTAAGTCTTATCCAAAGAAGCCCGGACGCAAGAAGTCTGAAGCAAACGACCGGGCTTTCCTTCTCTGTAAGTCAGGGGTGGAAAAATTTCGCTATTTTGCATCGCTCGCACGTGATGGCAGATGCCGCTGACAGTAGTCGAGCCCATCGGTTGCGACCCGGAATTCGAGACCCGGATCGGATTCCTCCGTCTCGCCACATACCACGCAGCGATGCAAAGCCACCGCAACATCAGCAGCAGCAGCAGCGTCTCGACGTCGGGATACAACCCGTCTCCATCCAAAAATTACGGCCAAAGCAGCTACCACAGACACCCCCCACACCCCCTTCGCGTGGTTCGGCTTGGTGGCCACCATGGCGGTATTCGTCGAAGAATCAGCCGGACCGGTGATCGCGGGCGCCACTGAGGCAGACCATATCTTGGGAATAAAAATCTCGAAGCTCAACCTGTCACGCATCCGATCGATATCCCCCAGATAGCCCGCAATGGCACCGGGGTCGACGTGGTCGCTGTGCGATTCGTAAGCGTAACTCGCCGTGAACTTATTCATCGACGGCACGGATGCATAGGTGAAGCTGAAGGCTGGATTGTCTATTTGCCGGCGCTCTTCGTGCAAATTCAAGTGCCGAGGGAAATCGATTTCGATCCGGTGAACCACCTTCTCGGGGTAATCCAATTCGTAAGGTGAACTGCGAATTCTGGTCGTCGGACGCACGGCCAGATTACGCATGGTTTGCGACGTGAATTCTGCGGTGAGGCGCCCCTTGCTATTGTCATCCGCTTTCCAGAACCCTGTAAGGCTGTATTTCTCCTCGGCAACGAATACGTTTTTATCCCTGTCATCCCGAAACTGCGGCCCATCGGCTATTTCCACGTGCGGATATAAACTCGCGTAGAAATTCAGCGCGTCTTTTTGAATCTCTTCGCGGCTCGTCTCGGCCAAATAGGACCGCATCTTGTCCGCCTCATGCCCCCGCCACGTAGTGATCACTTGCAGACCGGCATCGCCTTTGAAGTCTAAAAAATCGAACAACTCCACCACCTCTTTAGATGTTGTGGCAAAACCGGCGGGTTGCACTGCAGTCAGTTCAGTCGTCTCCGGGGAAATGACCAAAGCCCAACCGAGAGCCGGAAAATAAAGGTCCTTCAGGGGACCACCCTGATCATGACGCGTGGGATCCAGCCAGAATGTCTCGCCGTTCAACGACAAGTGGACAACGAGATGATCAAAGGCCAGCGGGCTGGGCAGCCACTCCGAAATCGTCTGCCGATATTCCGTCCCAACGAGGGCCGGTTTCGCATCGAATCCCAATTGCCGCAGCATGGTACAAAGCAGCAGCGCCTTGTCTTTGCAGTCGCCGAATCGTCGCGCGAGAATCGTTTCAACCGGATAGGGCCGATGAGAATTCACGCCGACCTCGAGACCGAGATAGCGAATGTTGTCCTGCACAAATCGCAGTGCGGCCAGCACCCGGGCCTCCTCCGTTGCCAGCGGAGCGATTTGCTTCAATTCATTCTCGAGTTCCCCGGAAACGGTTTTTGGAATGACATAGATCTCATTTGCCCAGCGCGCGACAGCCGCCCAGGAATCGAACTCAGAAAACTGAATCCAGCTCCATGGCTCGAACCATGACGGCGACTGCCCATCTGCTATCAGTTCGGGCAAATCGCGCCGTTCCCAAGTATACTCACTCACATCGCCGTGCTGAGTCACTATTGGTGCGAGCGCAGCCCCAAATTCCTTAGTTTCCAGATGACGATCCGACGGCCAAAGCAACCGGAGCCGCAGAAGATGCACCGCCTCGTCACGGTCGGTGTAAAACGAATCCAGATAGTGGTTGGCAAAAATCGGATTCCAGCCACGCAGGCTGTAGGCATATTCGAGCACGTCACCGACCCGCACATCCTCCGGGATGATCTCCGCCGAAAGCCGCCCATCGTAGATGTTCCAGCCCGACCGTGTCTCTCGCTGGATCAACTTGATTTCCTGCCCGGCTAAACGGTCGGTGGAGTTTCCGTTCCGATGAATCACCAACTGATGCATCGTGAGGGTTTGGTAAGAGGGATCGAAGGTGATTGAAATTTTCGCTCCTTCCTCGACCCCTTTTGCGGTCAGAAATCGCGTGGCAATATGAGCGTAGCTCGTTGCTTCCGCAGCATTGACTTGTCGCTCAATCAGTAAACGGCTTTCTCCCGCGCCCACATCTCCCCGCGCCTTGGAGGCGAACAAGTCGACATCGATGGATTTAACCCAGCCGGGCGCCTTCGTTCGCTTAATTTCAGGCGTTGCCGCACCGGCCACTTCTACGAAGACGAGGATGACCAATAGCAGCGGAAAAAAGCCGCCCTTCAGCCATGGATCAAGGGATAAGACCCACGGCACTCGCAAATCCTGAATTACCCAGGGAGACACACTACGAATCTGGCTATTACTGTCGCCGGAAAGCCAGCGCCGATTACGTACAATCATTTCCCAAATGAACAGATATCGCAGAGAGCCAGCCGCGACAGGAGCCTTGGTTCGACCCTATTTCGCGGTTTCTTCGATCTTCGGGAAGTGCGACGTGGCCCGCTTGCCGGGGACGAACGGGAGATCCTGCACATCGAAGAACATGATGAAGAGCATGAACCCGATGATCATGAGCGCACAGGTGGTCTGCACGTACTCGAGGATGCGCACGTTCATGGGCTTGCGCCGCACGGCTTCGATAATGGCGAGGGTGATGTGGCCCCCATCGAGCACCGGGATCGGCAGCATGTTGAGCAAGGCGAGGTTCACATTGAGCACCACGCTGAACCAGAGAGCCATGCGGAGGCCCTCCGGGCTCGAGAGCATGTGGTAATAGGCGTTCATCATCATCACCGGGCCGCCCATGTGCTGGAGGCCGACGGCCGACTTGCGCGAGAGCACGGCGTCGACCGTATTGATGATTGCCATGAAGCCGATGCGCACCTGCTCGAGCGGCTTCGGGTGGATGAGTTTCGTCTTGCCCATGGGATCGTAGACGATCCCGTCCGTCGCCTGAAGCGCGGCACCGATTTTACCCACGTTCGCCAACTCCGGAGGAATATTCGTTCCGACCAGAACGCGCGGGGTAACCTTGATCGGCAGTTGCTTGCCGTCACGCTCGATGGTGAATGTGACCTGCTGGTTGGCGTGGTCGCCGATGTAACTGATCAGCGGCGATGTGAAATTAACGGGGCGGCCATCGACCTCTAAAATCACATCCCCTTTCTGCAGGCCGGCATCGGTCGCTGGGCACTGCTTTTCCGGGATCTCGGCGATGCGAATACCCTTTGGCTCGTAGGTGAGCTTCTGGGTGGCGTACGTCATCGTCTCCTGCTGCGAAATGGGCGCATCCGGGTTTTCAGGACGGTCTACGGTGAGCTCGTAGGGACCGGTCGGCTTCGTCTTGGCCACCTCATCCAGCCCCTCCGGGCCGTAAAGCTTGTGTCCGTCGATGGCCGTGATGATGTCGCCCTTCTTCAGGCCAGCCTTGGCGCCCGCCGTATTGGGCTGCACCTCGGCGACCTTGGCGCTCGTCATAGGCAGGATGTTGATGGTGCGGAGATTCTTGCGATTCCACCAGTTCGCCTTCTGGGGCACGCTCGGCGTCACCCACAGTTCCTTTGTCTCGACTTTGCCGTCGGTCTCCCGCTCAACCACGACGGGAATCTTATCCCCTTCACTGCGCACGACGCTCCACTGGATGCTGTCCGCCGCCATGCCTTGGTAGCGGGTCACCGCGTGACCGTCTACAGAGTCGACCTTGTCGCCCACTTGCAGGCCCGCTTTCGCCGCAGGCGATTTATCCAGCACGTAACCGACCACTGTCGTGCTCTCAGCCTCGCTGATCGGCCGACCGGCCTGCCAGACAATGATGGCAAAGGTAATCGCCAGCAGGAAGCTGAAGAGCGGCCCGGCAAAGGCGACGATGATCTTGTCCATCACGGAAATGGGAGGAAGCTGATCGCGCGGCGTCTCGACCTTGCCTTCCATCACTTCCATGGGGGCGAGCTGAGGCAGGGCGACAAAGCCGCCCGCCGGAATCGACCCGAGGCTGTATTCCACGCCGTTGATGGTCTTCTTCCACAACGGTTTGCCAAACCAGATGCCGAACTTCTCGATCACCAGTCCGCGCCAGCGGGCAGCGAGGAAGTGGCCCAGTTCATGGACGATGATCATCAGGTTAAAGATGACCAGCACCATGAGGATGATGCCGATGGGTTTGAGGATAAGAAGGACGCTGCTCATAAGGGAAAATAAACCACGGACGACAGAGGAGACACGTCTCGTAAACGGGCGTTCATTCGCGTGCTCTGCTGCTTTCCGTGGTCAAAAAAGAAGCTCGGTCGCGCGGGTGCGCGCCCAAGTGTCTGCCGCCAAGATAGCATCGAGACCCGCGCCTGCAATGGAACGGTGCTGCTGCATGACCTGCTCCACTGTCTCCCAGATGGCGGGGAAACCACAGCTCTTGCGGAGAAAAGCGGCCACGGCGACCTCATTGGCCGCATTCAGGACGGCCGGCAAGGTGCCACCAGTCTCGCCAGCCAGGCGGGCGAGGTTCAGGGCGGGGAAATCAGCCACCCGGGGGGCTTCGAACTCCAGTTTGGCCAGCTTGGCGAAATCGAGGGGCTTCAGGGTATTTGGCACGCGTTCCGGCCAGGTGACGGCATACTGGATGGGGAAACACATGTCCGTGGTGGAAAGCTGGGCAAGCACGGAGCTATCGATGAACTCGACCATGGAGTGCACGATCGATTGGGGGTGGACGATGACTTCCACCCGGGCCATTTCGACATCGAAGAGCCAGCGGGCCTCGATCATTTCCAAGCCCTTGTTGAAAAGCGTGGCGGAATCGACGGTGATCTTGGCGCCCATGTTCCAGGTCGGGTGCTTCAGGGCCTGGTCGGGAGTGACCCCGGCGAGACTGGCCACCGGCCATTTGCGGAAGGGGCCGCCGCTGGCGGTGAGGATGAGGCGGCGCACTTCGCTGGAGCTGCGGCCTTCGAGACACTGGAAGATGGCGTTGTGCTCGCTGTCCACGGGCAGGACTTTCACGCCCTTCTTCCGGGCGGCGGTCATGACGGCTTCGCCAGCCATGACGAGGATTTCCTTGCTCGCCACGGCGATATCCTTGCCGGCTTCGATCGCAGCCAGCGCGGGGCGCAGGCCGCCCGTGCCGACGATGGCGATAAGCACGAGATCCGCTTCGGGTAGGGTGGCCAGCTCCACGAGGCGATCCACACCATCGGGTCCGGACGAAATCGCAAGCTTGGCGCCCGGGAAATCTTTCCCCGCCGCCTGCAGCTTTTCCTCATTGGAATGCGCGGACATGCCGACGATCTCCATCCGCTCCGGGATGTCGCGCGCCACTTTGCGGGCGCTTTCACCGATCGAACCTGTGGCTCCTAAAATGACAACGCGGCGTCTCGTCATGATACGTCGATGATGAAGCGCAGGTAGAAGAAAAGGAGCGGCGCCGTGAAGAGGATCGAGTCGATGAGATCCAGCGCGCCACCGATGCCCGGCAGGAAGTGGCCCGAGTCCTTCACGTCGCAGCTGCGCTTGATGATGGATTCACCGAGATCGCCGATGATTGCGGCAAAGCCGAGCACGAGGCCGAGGACCACGGCATCGCGCTGATGCAGGTAGGAGAGCTGCTGCGGCATGAGGGCGACCATGGCGCATGCGCCGCCGGTGGAGAAGGCGAGGGCGCCAAAGAATCCTTCCCACGTCTTCTTGGGCGAGATATGCGGCACGAGCAGGTGTTTGCCAATGAGGGAACCGGTGATGTAGGCACCCATGTCGCTGAACTTCGTCACCAGGATGAGGAAGAGCACGTAAAGGTGCCCGGTGACATGGCCGGCAGCGTCGCGCGGGAGGACGTAAACGATCTTCGTCACGAAGGTGAACATCCAGATGACGTAGAAAAGGCCGAAGAGCGTGAAGGCCATCGTCTCCAGCGGCGAGATGTCGCGGGTACGCTGGAACATCTGCCGGGCGAAGACCACGAGCAGGAAGAAGAGCAGCGTGGCGACCTCGAAATCGTAGGAATGCAGCGGCCCGACGTGGCTGAAGGAGTAAAAGCTGCCGACCAGGAAGATGACCCCCGAGATCATCCCGATGATCTTGAAGTTCGGCAGCTTCTTGTGGTCGAGCATCGTGTAGTATTCCCACAGCCCCAGCAGGGCCAGCGAACCGATGAGGAAATAGAACCCTATCTCGTAGCCGGAGAGGATGATCCAGAGGGCGACAGTCCAAAGCATCACCGTCGAGCCGAAGCGGCGAAGAAAAACGAGGCTATTGGGCGTCATGCAGGATGGTAACGGGCAGCGTGCCGGGCGGGGAGAATCGACATGCTACCCCGGCTTGGCAAGCCTGCTCTCAGAGCCAGTGCAATTAGTCATCCCGCCTCCCCTGCCAAATCCGTCGGTCGGCGCCAGCCAGCCGTTCCCAAGGAGCGGCGGTTTTTAACCGTCGACACCAAAGTGCTCAGCACCTCATTTCCCCCCGAACGTGGAACATCCCGTCATTGTTCCACAAACCCTCACGACTCACCACGACTCACCACGACTCACCACGACTCACCACGACTCACCACGACTCACCACGATCCACCACCCGGATCAAGGCAACTGAGCCACGGATGGACACGGATGAAACACGGATGGGGAGAAGAAGCGGAAAGCAGCCGAGATCTGTTCACCCAGTGTGAGTGTCACGGCGCATCCCAATTTCCGCTGGGCTTGCTTTATCCGTGTTTCATCCGTGTTCATCCGTGGCTAATTCAACTCCATCGTTACGGACTACGACGACTCCTTGAATTCGTCCCCGCCGGCCCTCACTCGCCCTGCCTTCAAGAATCTCAAATAACCATCCGGAACTACGTCCCGGCTCTATGTCTTAGTGAACACCATTCTCACGGCCTAGTCACGCCAAATCCCTTCCTAGCCCTTACGCAGCGTTTACGATCGTTAATGTTTCGCGTTCGCTTGAGGCTTGCCCGACAATCTCTTCCAAAGTGAGCAAAACCACCTCAGCGCGTGACTCCGAGTCCGGCCAGAAAAACGGCTGCCTGAGGCTCTTCTTCCTCCCGTTTTTCCTCATCTCGAGCGGCTTCCTCTACGCCCTCACTCTCCGGCCCCTGCTGCAAATGACAGAAGCGCGACACTGGTCCGAGACGCCGTGCGTCATCGACTCCAGCGAAATCGGCATTCACCCCGGCGACGACAGCAGCAGCTACAGCATCGACATCACCTACCACTACACCAGCGGCGGGCAGGCCTACATTTCCAAGCGTTACGGTTTCGCCCTTGCGTCCTCGCCCGGGCTGAAACGGAAACAGGTGATCGTGGATCGCTATCCGCCCGGCAAACAGACGGTGTGCTTCGTCAATCCGGCCGCACCCTCCGAGGCGGTGTTGGATCGCGGCTGGCGGCCGGAAATGGCGCTCGGCGCTCTCGGGCTTGTTTTCGCCGTGGTCTCCGGGCTGGGCATGATCTTCGCCGGCCGCTTTGGCGGGGGAAAATCCCTGATCGAAACGAGGCCCAAAGCCTTGGCGCCCACCGGCGGGCCGCTCATACTCACGCCGCAATTCACTCCGGTCGGCAAGCTCCTCGGCGTGATCATCGGTGCCTGGATCTGGAACGGCATCATGGGTTTCATCGCCTACTTCCTCTATGCCGTGGCGGATTGGCAGGACGTGTCGCTCGTTCCGAAGATCATCGTCGGTCTTTTCCTGCTCGTCGGCGTCCTCCTCATCTTCACTGTCTTCGGCAATCTCCTCGCGCTCCTCAATCCGCGGGTCCGCATCACCTTGCAAAATCCCCACCTCCGGGCCGGCGACGAGCTACGCCTTTCCTGGGCCACCACCGGCCGCGCCTCGCGGCTCCGCAAATTGCGCATGACGCTCGAAGGCCGCCGGGCCCTCGCCGAAGGCACCACCAAAGCGCGCAAGGCAAACGCCCACATCCTCAAGGAAGTCCCCGTCTTCGAAACCACGAATCCGGAACTCCTCGCCCAAGGCACCGCCCGCGTGACCATCCCCACCACGCCCCCACCCGATTGCGAAGACCAACCAGGCAGCGTGGCCTGGCATCTCCACGTGCGCGGCGAAATCCCCGGCGCCCCGAATCTCAACGACGAATACCTCCTCATCCTCCAGCCGCGGCCGCTCGAGGATCAGTAAATCAACGTCGGCGCGCTGAGGTAGATTTCGCCTTCGATCGGCTGGCGGGAGACGTTGTCGAGCAGGAAGAGCGTATCCCATTTGATCGGGTAGTGGATCTCCCCGTCATTCGCGCCGCCCCAGTGGGCCAGCTCCTTTCCGCCGTTCGATTCCATCGGAAAAGTAATGTAGCGCCATCCCATCCAGTCGATCTTCGGTCCATCGGGTTGAAACGTCTGGCCGGTCGCGTCAGTGAAACGAATCCGCGCCTGACATCCCTTGCCATCGCCGTGAAGCCAGCATCCGAAACCCGTCGGCCACAGTGGCGGGATGTCCACGCCGCGATCGGTGGCGGCGATTTTCGTATCGCTGCGCGAGAGTCGCATAAACTTCCAGCCTTTGCCGAAACTGTATTTCAGCCTCACGGCGGCACTCTGCGCGAGCGGTACCCCAACCGAAGGGACATCATCCTGGATCTCGTGTGAATGGAGCACGGCAGCATCTCCATCGACAGAAACATGAATGTCAGACGCTTTGAGTGGCAAGGGTGGGCCAAAACCGGGAATCTCCACTTCGCACATCGGCTGGTTCAAAATCTTTTGATGTTCGGTTTCGAAATCCTGGTGAACGGTGATGCGAAGCCTGCCGATTTTCGATTTCGCGGAATACGGAACCTGAATGATTTTCGCGCGTTCGCCCTTGGCCATTCGCAGCGGAATCAGGAGAGGATCGCTGTCATGCACTCGAGACTCGATGACCGCTCTCACGACGCCGAGAAATGGATCCCCACCGGGATTGGATATCCGAACGGGAACAAACTTAGCCGTCGGAGGAAAAGCCTCGATGGTGATTGGATTCAAGCAGATCAATGTG
This sequence comes from Chthoniobacter sp., assembly GCA_041287745.1. Lineage (GTDB taxonomy): Bacteria > Verrucomicrobiota > Verrucomicrobiia > Chthoniobacterales > Chthoniobacteraceae > Chthoniobacter. The sequence continues at coordinate 34,829 of JBGGMZ010000079.1, forward strand.
GTGGCCTGCTGGAGCGAGAAGTGTTGCCCATCGATTTCGATTTGAAATGGTTCGGTGTGCGTCCGCTTTGCCTCCCGGCTGTAGTCTTCGACATCCGCGTTCCAATCGTAAAGTTCCCCAGCGGCGATGGTGATCGGTATCGGCATAAAACTGACAAAATTCCCGCGAATCTCGTGGTTCAGAGGATTCTTCACGCCGCCGCTCAGACCGTGCTCGCCGTCGGCAGAACCTGTGGAAGAGGAGCCGCCTTCATTCGTCAACCCTGCGGGCTGGGCCGCCGGCGGAATCGAAAGCTGCGGCTCCGTAGGCCAACGGTAAACAAAATCGAGCGGCAGGCGCGGGCTCGCCGCCGCGACGCGCAGAAAATCATTGGGCTTCTCGGGCTGCAGAACGACCAGACCTAGACCCGCCGTTTTCAAGACGAGCTCGCCATGCGCTGCCTGCGCAGTCCTCATCGGGCTTCCGTCAGACACGGAGACAATCGCAAATTCGCCAGCGCTGGCTGGCAAATGTATCTCTTCAGTAGAATTGGGATGCGGGGCTGCAGTCCACAAAGCTACCTTTAGCAAGTCGCCTTCCATAAAGATGAGGGCATTAGGAGTTTCCTCTTCCCATACGCCCTTTTCCTCGAGGATGAGTTGCTTGTTGAATCGATAGCCACCGAATTGCTGGGATAGCACTTTCATCGCCTTATAGGCCGGCTTCGGGTCGTAAACCGGATCGCGACCGGCGTGGTATTCGTTGCTCACGATGCCGAAGCGGTGCTCGCCTTCCTTTGGATCGGTGCCGTCGTCGTGCCAGTCGTACCAGATGGAAAGCGCGACATCGTTGGCGATGTTGGTCAGGAATTGGCGTGGGAGATACTTGCCCTGCAACTCGGCGCGTGCGGTTTCGTCTTTGCCGAGGGAAGTCCACGCGCTGGAGTAGCCCCATTCGCCGCTGATGATCGGGATCACTTTGTCCTTGGGCGCGTATTTGCGGATGAGCAGGCGGACGTTGCGATATTCCTCCTCCACGGTCTCCGGCGCGGTTTGACGATACGGGTGCACGCTCACCGCGTCCCAGTAGTCGAGCAGGCCGGCTTTGAAGCAGGCCTCGAGATACGGGAGATCGATGGTCGAGGTCGCGGGGCCGATGAAGGCTTCACCTTTCGGGCCGAGCAGGCCGGCCTGCCGCAGGGCTTCGCCGGTGGATTTCGCCAGCGCGATGTAGTCGCCGGTTTTGTCGGGCGATTTCCAAAAGCCGCCGTTCGGTTCGTTCCACATTTCCCACAGGTAGCCGCGTCCTTTGAAATGCTGCACCGCCGCCACAGCCCATCTGCCGAAGGCCTCGCGGAATTCCGGCGTATTGGCGCGCGAGGTGAAAGGTGATTGATCGCCCGGATCGGCATAGAGCGGGTTGCCGTAGTCGAGGATGAAGACCGCGCGGATCTTGAATTTATCCAGCGCGGCGACCAGCCGATCGAACGCGGAAAAGTCGTATTCGCCCTTCTTGCGCTCCGTGCCGCCCCAGCCGAAATCCATGCGCACCCACTTGAACCCCGCGGCCGCCAGCATCTCGAGTTCGCCGGGCTTCGGGTCGGTGAAGTGAATGTTCACGCCGAGGCAGTCGGGGATCACCGGCGGCGGCAGCGATGGATGCGGCTCCGCCGCGCGGGCGACGGTGAGCAGCAGGAGGGCAGCAACGAGGGGGCGAAGCATGCGGGAAAGGTAGGGAGTCATGTCATCTTTCACAATGCTTGTAGCCAACGCGGCGTGGCGCAGCGGCCGGACGATATTTTATAAAAACCGCAGAGGCGCAGAGACGCAAAGAACGCAGAGGAAGAAGATGTATTTTCTCTGCGCTCTCTGCGTCTCCGCGCCTCTGCGTTTTCATCTTCCATTTACCGGCTTCAGAAATGGTTTTCCACCGGGCGTCGCCCACCTCTTCACCACTTCCTACTCCCCGTCCCGCGAAAGCCCCGTCCGCAGATTTGCCTCCAGCCGCAAAAAGGTCTCCTCGATCTGCGCCAGGCGCTCGAGCAGCGGCTCGTGGCGCTGGCCTTCGCCGGCCAGTTGCTCAGCCCGCGTCTCCAGCGCCGGCGCGATCGCAGCATAGTAGCGCGCGATAGCTTCCCGCAGGGGCGGCTCCAGCACCGCGACGAGTGACGCGCGGTTTTCCGTAAAGTTTCGCCCCAATGTCGCGACGACATTCCGCCGCAGCAAAACGGCCAGCAACAACACAAACACCACCGAGCCCGCCGCCAGCGAAATAAGAAAGACCGAAGGCTCCCCCTCCACCGCCGTGCCCACGGCAATCGCCACTGCCGCCAGCGCACCAAAAGTGGGCAATTGCAAAGTGCGCACACCGCCCGTGAAGGCCTGCAGCAGGAGCCGCGAAATCTCCAGCGGCGGCTCCAGCGCGGTCAGCACTTCCTGGAGATTTTCCCGGGGAAATTCCGGGGGCTTCGCATCGGCGCCGACCGGCAGCACGCTACGGCTCTCGCGATAGTAATCCTCGGCACTCTCGCGCAGGTCAGCCTCGAGCTTCACGAGATGATCGCGCAACTGCACGGCCAGCGAGGCTCGCGCCTGCGCCTCGATCTCATCCGCGAGATCGTGCGGCGTGAACGAGCGCTTCCACAAAAGATCCAGCGGCCCGAGTTGCTCGCGCAGCAGTATCTCGCCGCGCTGCCGCAAGCCTTCGGTGCTCTGGGCCAGCATCCACAGCGAACCGGCCACCTGCCGCTCGGCCTGCTCCTCGCGCTCCACGAGATCTTCCCGCAGGTCCCGCACCTGCTCGCGCAGACGTTCGAGCACCATCCGATCCGCCCGCGGTTTGTTCACGATCTCTTTCAAGGCGCCACGGGCAATCTCGTCGATCTCACGCAGTCGCGCCCGACGTGGCTCGGAGAAAATCACCTCGGTCTCGATCCAGCGCACGAGCTTTGTGCGCGCAGCGCGATCGCTGGCCGAGCCGATGAAAATCGGGCATGCCAGGCCGATATTTTTGAACATGGCCCCGCGCAGGCGCTTGACCGCGTTGGCCCCTTCCTCGGGCGACACACGATCGCTCTGCCACACGACGAAGATGAGTCGCTTGAGCACGTCGCGCCCGAGCCGGGAGAGAAACGGCCAGGTCTCCGCCGTGCCCG
>JBGGMZ010000080.1:0-3321 GCA_041287745.1 Chthoniobacter sp.
ATTCGTGGCGCGTCCGCACTCTGCTCCGACGGTCGAGGCGCGCATCGCGGGAGCCCGGGAGGCACTCGTGCGTCACGGACGAGAGGTCCGCCCCAACTGGGTGCAGATCGGCGACCCGGAGGATGCGCGATTTGTCCGCAGCCTCACGGCCGGCCGGCAGTGGGACGCTTTCGTCTGCGCCAATGATCACACCGCCGCCGTGCTGCTTCGTTCCCTCGAGCAAGCCAGGTGGAAAGCGCCGCGCGATGTCCGGGTGGTGGGTTTCGACGATGTGAAATACGCGACACTGCTCGGGGTGACGCTGACCACGATGCACCAGCCGTGCCGCGACATCGCCATCACGGCTTTCCGCGCGATGCTGGAGCGCATCGCCGAGCCGACGCTGCCCGCGCGCAGCATGCTCTTGAGCCCCCGGCTCGTGGTGCGAGAATCTTGCGGAGCTTACCTGCCGCGCTAAGTCGCCGCTGTGGACCTTCAGGCGGGACTTTGCCTAGCGGCCACCGCCGAAGAAAGAACCGAGAAAGAAGGAGCGTTCCGAAGTGTCCATGTCGCTCTCGTACCATTTAGGTTCCATTTTCCTCCATGGCTTGTCCTTGTCCGGGTCGTGCGCGCAGCCCGAGAGCAGCCCAGCGGCGAGGGCGATGGAGAGAAGCAGGACGTGCAGCGGACGAAAGGGGAGAGTCACAACTGGATACCAAAATGGATTTGCCGTCCGATTTCAACAAATCCGCACGAGGGATAGAGATGCTCGCCTACTTCATTGCCGGCCATGGTCTCGATCATGGCGTAAGCCACACCTTCGCGGCGGAGATGGTCGAGTGCATGTTGAATGAGCTTTCGTCCGAGGCCTTGCCCGCGGGCCTGTGCGGTGATCGCGAGGTTTGGGATACGCGCCTTGCCCGCAGCACGATCGATCACCGTGGTGATATAGCCAACGATTTCCTCATTCGCTTCCGCCACAAATGCTCCGGCGGCATGGGCGGTGACATCGTCTTCGACATGACGCGCTTTTCGCCAGCGCCAGTCATGACCATTGAGGAGACCAAACTTGCTTTCCACGATCTGATCAAACGAAACCCCATCGAATGATTCGATCGTGATAAGCCGCAAGATCTCCAGGTCGCCCTCTTGGTAGGGGCGAATGACGATGTTCATTGCTGAGTTGCTCAGCAGCGAACTTACTTGGACTTCTTGGCCTTGGCCCAACGGCGCTTCACTGCAGCGACGATGCGCGCGCGAGCCTCGGGGCTCAAGTTGCGCTTCTTGCGACGCTTGCCCGCCTTCGGGGTCGCATCCGCAGAAGCTTCCACGGCTTCGCCACCCTTTGTCTTCGCCCACCTCGCCTTTTGCGCCGCGGCAATGCGCGCGCGACCTTCTGCGGACAAGCCACGCTTGCGCCGACCGGGTTTGGCGGCGACCGCAGCCACTTTTGCGGGAGCCGATGCTTTTGAACTCGCGCCGAGGATCGAAGCCAGCTCCGCTTCCAGGTTTTGAATCTGTTCGGAAATGGCAATCGCTCGCTTGAGTTGATCAATCGATGGGGTGGTGGACATAGATTAAAAATTACTGAAGGAACAGCCGCTGTCAGTCAAACGTATAACTTCACACAAATGTCGCAATATGGGTTGCGCTCCGAGGGGCAAATCATATTATCCGCGGCATGCCTACCAAAAAAGCTCCCGCAAAAAAAGCTCCCGCTAAGAAAGCTAACGCCGCCTTCCTCAAGCCCGTTCAACCTGATGAAGCCCTCGCCAAAGTCGTCGGTTCGAAGCCGCTCCCGCGCACCGAGTTGACCAAGAAGCTTTGGGACTACATCAAGAAGAACAAGCTTCAGGATCCGAAGAAGAAGACCCAGATCAATGCCGACGACGCGTTGAAGGTGGTCTTCAATGGCAAGAAGAGCGTGAGCATGTTTGAGATGACCAAGCTCGTCTCCGGGCACCTCGAGAAGTAATTCGACTATTTCAAGCCAGCGAGATCCCCAACCAATTTCCATGCACCATTTACCGGGCTATGGAATTGGTTGGGGATCGCTGGCTCTGATCAACGCAGGACTTGCGCAGGGCAAGAACCGCAGCGGTTTGAATTGGTTTTTGGTGTCCCTGGTTCTGGGACCTGTCGCGACCTTCCTCCTGGTCGCCTTTTTCGAGAAAATTCCGGATTCTCATTAGCCCACTCACGTGTATTAGGCATGGGCGATTTGACAAACCCGAAGCTCATTAAGCTAAAAGGAGTTTTGTTTTTCGTCGCCGGGATTCTGGCTTCGGTGTTGTTGCTAATAGATTCACCGAACCTGCGCACCGCGACGTTACTGGCGATCGCGATCTGGAGCTTCGCCCGGTTTTACTATTTCGCCTTCTACGTCATCGAGCATTACGTGGATCCGGGCTACCGCTTTGCAGGTTTGGGTTCGTTTTTGCGCTACTGCTGGCAACGGCGGAAGAAGGGGTGAGAGCAAATCGCGAGTGCGATCGATCGGAGGGCGCGCCTCCTCACGCGCCGCGGTGAGGGCGCATCATCATCGTCCGCCAGGGACAGCGCTCAAGCCCGCCGCTCGCGGAAGAAAGCCTGCAGCATTGCCGCACATTCATCCTGCCGGATGCCGGTGGTGATCTCGCAGGAATGGTTGAGCTTGGGATGCTGGAGGATCTGCAGCAGGCTGCCGCCCGCGCCATCCTTGGGGGACGGACAACCGAAGATGACGCGTTTCATCCGGACGTGGACGAGGGCGCCGGCGCACATGGGGCATGGCTCCTTGGTCACGTAGAGGTCGCACTCCGTCAATCGCCAGTTGCCCAGGACGCTCTCGGCCTGGGTAATGGCCAGCATCTCGGCATGGGCCGTGGCGTCGTTCAGGACCTCGACCTGGTTGCAGGCGCGGGCGATGATTTGGCCTTGGTGCACAATTACCGCTCCGACAGGCACTTCCTCCTGCTCCCAAGCCCGCCGGGCTTGCCGCAGGGCCTCGCCCATGAAATAAGAATCGCTGTGCAGGTCGATGATGTCGTCCATCAGAGAGGGGCAGGGTAGGGAAGAAGGTGAAGAAGGCGTGAAAATTGGGTTGCGCTGCGCCAGAATCAAGCTATTACTCCCCTCCCTTTTTTAACTGGAGTTTACGCCATGCCCACCATCATCGACAAAATCAATCAGGAGCAACTGAAGAAAGATCCCACCAAGTTCAACGTGGGCGACAGCGTGCGTGTGCACACCATCGTCAAGGAAGGCGAGAAAGAGCGCGTGCAGATCTTCACCGGCATCGTGATCGGTCGCAAGGGCCGCGACATCAATGCGACTTTCACCGTCCGCCGCATCAGCTACGGC
>JBGGMZ010000081.1:0-15212 GCA_041287745.1 Chthoniobacter sp.
GGCAGGCGCACCGCGACATTGTCCATCATGCAACCGACGCCTCCGCCGATGCAGATGCGAGAAAAGCTCGTGAATGAGCTATCGGTGACAGTGCTCCGCAGCACCCCATCGACGAAAAGCTGGAGCGTGTGCGTATCGTTCTTCCAGGTGAGCTTGAAGTGCGCGAAGGGCGGCGTAATCGCGGCGGAGGTTGTGTTGCCCGCATTATGGCCAGAGCCAGCGACCGAACCGAGCAGCGTGCTGGTGGTGTTGAAAGCGAGAGCGGAGAGGCTCGCGACGCTGAACTTCCGAACGCTCACGTGCCCTTGGGAACTGTACTGGTTCGCCAGCGCCGAATCCCACAGCATGGCGTAGCCCTGCGTGCCAGCCGCATTGAACAACCCGACCCACATCCCCCGGCTGTAGGCACTGTGCAATTCATCGACATCGATCTCGAAGTCGTTGACGAAAGTGTAATCCATCGCCGTGGTGATGACGGTATTGTTCGTCGTGAAAAAGGAACTCGTGGACGGCGCCGGCTCGGCGGTCACTGCGGGAGCGCTCCCGCTGTTCAGCGTCCACGCGGCATTCATCGGCGAGGCGCCGGTGCTCCAGCCCGTGTAGTTGATTCCATCGCTGCCGACGGTGAGACCCTCCTGTGCCTGCGCGGGGTTCGGTGCCATCCAGGCGGTGAGACCGCAAGTAAGTGCCATGGTGAGATAACGACGGATGTTCATGTTCAGTGGGTCGGGGGGGAGGAGGGTGGAACGAGCCGCGAGAGCGCGGCGGGGGATTGCCCTCCACCTTGAGCCGTCCGGGCCACGTCTGTCATGTGGCCGCTGGTCGAGTTCTCACCTAGACTAAAGTCTAGGCGCAGCCACCAGGCACTCGACCATCGAGTTCACTCGTTGCGTCAAGCGAAGGGTTCCACCTTCTCCATGGCCCGCTGGCCGGCGAGAATGGATTGGAGTTTGCTGTAGAGGGTATCCGACTTGAAGGGCTTCTGCAGAAAGCCAGCCAATCCCTTGCCGGCGAAACGCGCCACGGCGTCCTGCTCGTTGAATCCGCTCATCAGGAGCACTCGCACTTCGGGGTCCAGCCGGCGAAGCTCGGTGAAGGTGGCATTGCCATCGAGCTGCGGCATGGTGAGATCGAGCAGCACACCCAGGATTCGCGAGCCTTCGCGATGGTAGATCGACAACGCCTCGACACCATCAGCCGCCACGATTACTTCGAAGCCGATGCGCTCCAGCATGCGCCGGCTCGTATTGCGCACGGTCTCTTCGTCGTCCACCACCAGTATGGTGCCAGAACCACGCCAGGCGGGCGGCGCGGCGGGCATGTCGGGGGCGGGGTCCACCGGCTCGTCCGAGCGTGGCAGGAGAAGCTTGAACGTCGTCCCCCGCCCTTCCTCTGAATTGACTTTCATCGCGCCATAATGGCCGCGCACGATGCCCAGCACGGCGGCGAGCCCGAGGCCGCGCCCGGTGAATTTCGTGGTAAAGAAAGGATCAAATATCCGCTCGCGCGTCTCCGGGCTCATCCCGTTCCCATCGTCACTCACCTCGAGGTAGACATACTCGCCCTCGGGGATACTCGGCGAGAGATGCGCCTCGGTCAGACAGGCGCGATCGGCCTCCATCACACCGGTGGCGATGTTGATCACGCCGCCCCTGTCACCGATCGCCTCGGAGGCATTGATCACCAGGTTCATGATGATCTGCCGGATCTGCGTAGCATCCGCGCTGATCGCCGGCAGGTCGGTGGCGAGCGCATATTTCAGCACGCTATTCTTGTTGATCGAGACCTGCAGCAGGTCGCCGGTCTCGCGCACCAGCGAGCTCAGGTCGAGCTGCTGGACGACAAAGCGTCCCTTGCCGGAATACGCCAACATCTGCTTGCAGAGCTCGGCCGCACGCTGGGAAGCGATTTCCACCTGCTCGAGCGAAGTCTGCGCGGGCGAATTCGCCGGGATGTCCATGCGCGCAAAGCTCGCATTGCCCATGATGCCGGTGAGGAGATTGTTGAAATCATGCGCGATGCCGCCGGCCAGCACGCCGAGGCTCTCGAGCTTTTGCGACTCCTGCAACTTGCGCTCCATACGCACGCGCTCCTCCTCGGCGAGATGCTGGTGCGTGATGTCCATGACCGTGCCGAGCATCCGCACGGGCTTGCCGAGCACATCGCGCAGCACCGCGCCGCGGGCCACCAGCCAACGCGTGGTGCCATCCGGTCGACGGATGTGCAACTCGTAATCCGTGCCCGTCTCACCGGGTGTCTCGAGCGCATGCCGAATGATGATGCCGATGCGTTCGCGATCCTCGGGGTAGAGGAAGCTCATGTAAGTCTGCAAAGTGCCATCGAAGGTGCCGGGCTCGAGGCCGAACATGCGCTCCGTCTCCGGCGACCAAATGACGCGTTGCGTGGCCAGTTCCCAATCCCATGTGCCCAAGCTGGCCGCGGAAACGGCCAGGCGCAGACGCGTGGCCTGCTGCGCCTGCAACTCGGCCTCTCGCTTCCGCTCGGTGATGTCGCGCCGGGTACCCCAGACCCGCTTGAGCAGGCCTTCCTCCACGATGCCAGTCTGGTTGGTGAGGTAGAACCGGACATTTCCGTCCTTGTCCACTTCCCGCGTCTCCCATTCGGTCACACGGTAGCCCTTCTCGATGAAGGTCCGGAGAAAGGCCGTGTTCTGCGGATCATCGCGTGGAAGGAGGACTGCGAGGTGGGCACCGATGATCTGCTCAGACCGCTCGTGTTCATACATGCGCGCCATCACGTCGTTGCACTCGGCCAGTCGCGCATCGCGATACATGAGATCGATCTGCTCGTCCACCGGCAGGTGCCGCGAAATCGGCTGCTCGTTTTCAAAACACCAGATGCCCTCGGTGCTCTGCCCGACGAAGGCGCGGTAGCGGTCCTCACTCTTCCGCAGCGCCCGCTCTACAAACTCGCGCCGGCGAATATCCTCACGCAAAGTCTCCTGCGCTGCGTGCAATTCCGCCGTGCGCTTTTCCACCAGCTGGCGAACGACCTGCGTGCGTCGCTGGATGTGACGCACGAGTAGCGCCACCAGGCCGGTGATCAACAGCACCACGACGAGCGCCGCGTACGAATAAGGCGTGACCTGGCTGGTAAGCCAGGACGACGACGGCCGCAGGCGCACGGTCCATTCGCGTCCGCCGACGCGAAGCTTTCCGACACGCTCCAGGGATCCGCTGAGCTCATCTACCCCGCGGGGCGCCGTAGTGCTCACTTCCCCGCCGGTGTAGGACACGAGAAAGGGATCCGCACTGCCAGGCGTTTCATCCATGATACGCGCTTCCACCGCGGCCTTTTTCGACTCGGGGAAACTGCTGGCGACCCAGTCCGTCAGGCGAAAGGTGCCGGCGATATAACCGAGCAGCCGCTGCTGGCGCTCGTCGGCGGTCTTCGGCTCCGGACCTTTCGTGTAGACCGGCAGAAAACTGGTCCAGCCATATTCCGGCAGGGAAGATTTTCCACGGAGCTTCACCCGGCGGGTAGCGGCAATCGCTCCCGTATCCCGCGCACGCAGCATCACGGGTTGATGCGTGCCGCGAAGGGCATCCAACCCGAGCGAGACCTCGTTCCCCACCCTGGGCTCCACATACAGCACGGGAAAGTATTCCTGATATTGCCCCGCCCGCACCTTGGAACTGACGTCCAGGGTTTTGTATTCGTAAATCTCGTACGCCGGGGCCACCTTTTCCCGGGCCATGGCTTCGAACTCCTCGCGCTCTGCCGCCTTCACACGCGGCACCCACTGCAGTTGCTGCACACCACGATGACGCCGGCGCAAGTCCTGCGCGGTGCGCTGAAACTCAGCCATGGTCACCTGGTCGCTCGACAGGAAAAGATCGCGCAGCGTGAAGAGACACTCCTCGGATCGCTCTAGATTCGTGCGCAGCGCCTCGAGATGACTGTGCGCCCGCCAGCTAAACTCGCGCTCGACTCGTTCGCCTTCATCGACCCGGGTGAGAAAGAACGCCACGAGCGCACATATCGCGCCCAAGGAAAGCACGCAGGCCAACGGAAAAACACGCATCGGCCGGGCCGATATCGTGTCCGCTTCTGCCTCCGGATTGACGGGCTTTTTCACGCCGCCCATTAGCAGCGATTGCTGTGCCGCCGCCAAGCCGTTTCGCGCCTGCGTAGCCCTACTTAATAATTACTCTTTGAGTTCGTGTCGGAAGCGGAAAAGTCATTCGAAATCTTGTCATTTCCGGCGGCTTTTCGACGCTCATACTCATCCAAAATGGCCGCGGTCGCGCTCGTCCCGCAGCGCGTCGCACCGAGGTCGCGCGCGGCGATCAATGCATCGAGATTGCGCACGCCACCGGAAGCTTTCACCTGCACCTTTTCAGAGGTATGCGCGCGCATGAGCGTGAGGTCGTGAGCAGTCGCACCGATCGTATCGAAGCCGCCATTCGCCTGTCGCACAAAGCCGAAACCCGTGGAGGTCTTTACGAAATCCGCGCCGACACGCTCGCAAATTTCGCAAAGCTGAATTTTGGCGGCGTCATTGGTGAGAAAGTCGGTTTCGAAAATCACCTTCAGCAACGCGCCGTGACTGTGCGTTTCATCCGCGATCTCACGCAGTTCGTTTTCCACGTAGAGCCAATCGCTGCCCAGTGCTTTGCCGATATTGATCACGACATCGATCTCTGCGGCGCCTTCGCTGCACGCCAGCGCGACTTCGCTGCGCTTGATCGCAGTGGTATTGCTGCCATGCGGAAAGCCAATGACAGTCCCCACCGCCACTCCGGTGCCTTGCAGCGCCGCCACCGCGAGCGGCACCGCGTAGGGCTTGATGCACACGCTGGCCACCGCATATTTGCGCGCGAGCTCGCAACCCGTACGCATCTCCGCATCGGTCATCGTGGGGTGAAGCAAGGCGTGATCGATCATGCCGGCCAGCTCGGCGTAGGTGTATTTCATCGCGCGGGAAGAAATCAGGCCGGGAAGAAAGGTGCGAGCACGTTGCGGGCGACTTTCACCGCGCGCTGGCGGCCGGCGAGGGTTTTGCCGAAGGAGTCGTCTTCCACTTCGATGCACACGGGTCCGTCGTAGCCCGCATCCATCACCGCGGCGATGAAGTGCGGCCAATCGACATCGCCGAAGCCGGGAATTCTTTGCTGATGCCACTCCGCGGGGTGGGCGAAGATGCCGACTTCATTCAACCGATCGCGCCGGATGCGCATGTCTTTGGCGTGGAGATGGAAGAGCTTTTCACGAAACTCACGCAGCGGTGACGCGGGGTCCATCTGCTGCAGGATGAAGTGCGAGGGATCGTAATTGAGGCCGAAGTTTTTCGATGGGATATCCGAGAACATGCGCCGCCAGATGACCGGTGTGGTAGCGAGATTGGTACCGCCGGGCCATTCGTCGCGGGTAAAGAACATGGGGCAATTTTCGATGCCGATCTTCACACCGTGGTCCTCGGCAAAGGCGATGATCGGGCGCCACGTTTGGAGGAAACGCGGCCAGTTGTCGTCCACCGATTTCGTCCAGTCGCGGCCGACGAAGGTATTGACGTTCAGCCCGAGTTTTTCCGCCGCGAGGATGACTTGCTTGAGATGCGCGACGATGCGCTTCGACCGCTCCAGATCGGGCTCCAAGGGATTCGGGTAGTAACCGAGGGCGGAGATGGCGACGCCGTATTTCCTGGCCAGCGCGAGAGTATCTTCCGCCTGGGCCTTCGTAAAATGCGTGACGTCGAGATGCGTCACCCCAGCGAATTTCCGCTCGGCCTTGCCGAAAGGCCAGCACATGACCTCGATGCAACCGAAGCTTTCATCGCGGGCAAAGCGCAGGACTTCTTCGAGGGACAATTCCGGAAGGATGGCGGTGACGAAGCCGAGTTGCATGGGAGTAGCGGAATCTATGGAGCTTTTCACCAAAGCTCCAGTCTCGGAGCTACGGAAAGAATCGAAACCACAGAGACACAGAGGACACTGAGAAAAAGGATACGCCTTTCCCTCGTGTCCTCTGTGTCTCTGTGGTTCAATTCACCGTCCGAAATTATTTCCGGTAAATCGGCCGGTCGGGGATACATACCGCAGTAGTGAACCAAGATCCCCCACCCGATTCCGCAGCCTCGCTCTCCCCCGAGCGGCAGGAGGAATTTGTCGTGCTGCTCAATGGCGCCCACGCGCTCCTGCTGCGCTATGTGGCTTCGCTGGTGGGAAATCGGCACGATGCGGAGGATGTGCTGCAGCGCGCCAGCGTGGTGATGTGGCGGCGCTTTGCCACGTTTGAACCGGGCACCGATTTCGTGGCTTGGGCGACGACGGTAGCTTTCTACGAGGTGCGAAATTTTCAACGGATTACCGGCCGGTCGCGACTGCAGTTTGACGATGAGCTAATGCGGACGCTGGCGGCGGAACGTGCGCAAAATGTGCAGCAATGGAATGCGCGCGCGGAGGCGCTGGAGATCTGCATGGAAAAGCTCGACGCAACGAACCGGGACCTGGTCGAGGCCATTTACACCCGCGGCATGGAAATCAATGCACTGGCCCAGCAACAAGGCCGTGCCCCCCAGACACTTTACAACAAACTCAACTTCATCCGACGGGCGCTCGCCGAGTGCGTGCAGCGCCGGATGGCGGAGCCAGCATCATCATGAGCGATCGAATTCCAGACGAATGGCACCACCTTTTCAGCGCGGCGCTGAATGACACGATCACCGAGGCGGAGAGCGAGCAGCTTGCGACCTTGCTCAAAACCAATGCGGAGGCCCGCCAGCTTTGGTTCCTCTATCACGACAACGAATGCGGCCTCGCGGAACTGAAGCCACGCGTGCCAGTTGCCGCCCGGCCGACGCCGAGTCGCGGGGGTTGGTTTTCCTGGAGCCCTCTCACCGCAGCAGCTGCGGGGCTGGTATTTGGTCTTTTCAGCGCTTCGATGGTGTGGGGCTACGTCGGGTTGCGGGCAAATCAAGCGACGACGCTTCTCACGGAAAGCTTTGAGGCAGGGCCGTCGCCGAAGGTCACCGGTATGCCGGTGCAACCGGGCTTTTGGAGCGGCGATTTCTCCGAAATCGTGAGCGAGGTCCCCGGAGTGAATCCGGCGCAAGGCCGGAAGATGCTCCGCTTCCTGCGGGCGGACTACGAAGGCAAGCCGGTGCGTGATGGTTATGTGGCCGATCTTTTTCGTATCATCGACCTGCGAGGCAAGGATCTCGCAGTGTCCGGCGGTGATGCCTCGATCCTGCTGGACGCACGCTTCGCCGCCCTGGCGCAAGATGGCCTGCAGGGCATGAGCTGCGGCATGACGATTTACGCTCTGGATGAATTGCCGCCCGAGGGCATGCGCGACGATGCTTTCTTAAAGCGCTTGGGCACCGGAATGCTAGAAGCGACCGAACCCGACGCCGAACCGCGCATCCTCGCCACAGCCGCGCGCAGCGAAAAAGCCGGGACGACGGGCAACTGGCAGGTCGTGCGCTCGGAGCTGCGCCTGCCGGCGGAGACCCGTTACTGCCTCGTCCATTTGCGCGCACACCTCAATGGCTCTCATCGGGCCGAGATCGCCAAGCCCGTCGAGTTTGCCGGGCTGTTTGTGGATGATATCCACATCACGCTCAACCATCGCGCAGCGCAGCCTTGAACGGTTTCATGATTTCCCCGCTTTCCCCCTCAAAATACTTCCTTTCCGCTGCAGCGGTTCTGCTTTCGGCGCTCGGCCACACCGCCACGGCAGAGACATCGGCACCGCACCCGATGATGCCGGAAAAGCATCGGGCGCTATTCAAGGAAAACTGCCAACGGTGTCACAACGAAGAAAAGCAGAAAGGCCATTTCCGCGTGGACGATCTGCCATTCACCATCACCAGCGTGGAGGTGGCGGAGAAATGGCAGAAGATCCTGAACGCCATGAACTCGGGCGACATGCCGCCCGACGATGAGAAGCAACCGGAGAAGACGGCGAAAGCGGATTTCCTCGACGACCTTGCGCACACCATGGTCGCCGCACGGCGCGATCTTGGCGATCAGAATGGCATCATCACCATGCGACGGCTGAATCGCCGTGAGTATGGCAACACTTTGCGCGACCTGCTCGGCGTGGAGATCAACGTGAGCGAATTGCCGAGCGACACGGGTGTGGGCTTCGACACGGCAGGCATCAATCTCTTCATGTCGGGCAACCAGCTCGAGCAGTATCAATCGCTCGGCATGGAGGCGTTGAACGAGGCCTTCGCACGGCACGCAGCCGCAGGCGAGCAGCGCAAGCTGCACTACGAGGCGGAAGAGTTCACGCCGGTGATCCAGAAATTCGTGGCATATCAAATCGACGCACGCGAGCGGGCGGAACGCTGGGTGAAGGCGGTGGATGAGGCAGCCGCGCGACCGGAAAATGCCGAGATCGTAGCGCAACTCCGCAAGACGGTGAAGAACGACACGCTCTTCCGCCGCGAATGGGAAAAGATTCCCGGCGCACCCTCACCCCGCTCGTTTGGTTTCGACAAAAAAGGCGAGAACGATGCCGACCTAGCCAACGATTCGCTCAAGGCGGGGTGGCTGGAGTATCACCAGTATTACCTGCGCCAGCCGGCGGTCGACCGGGGCGCTTATCTCGGGACCGAGACACGCCACCCGGCGGAACTGAATCCGAAATCCGTCAACGTCCTCGTGCCCTTTAGCTGGCCGGCAGGAAATTATATCGTGCGCGTGCGGGCTGGGGTGACGAAGGACTCACCGCCCGACCGGCACTTTCTCGATTTCGGGATCAATGCGCGGCAAGGCCCGGTGCTCGCCAGTCGAGAGATCACTGGCACGATCGATGATCCGCAGATCGTGGAATTTCCGCTAACGATGACGCGGGGCAATTCGGATCACGACACACGCACCATTTATTTCCGCGAAAAGGGCGCGTGGGATACGAATGAAGAAGGCATACGCCGGCGCAGCGAGGCGGTGAAGCGTAACGGCATCGGACCCGAGCTGGCGCTTTGGATCGATTGGGTGGAAGTAGAGCGCGTGCCGGATGCGGGCAAGCCGGTACCGCCGGGCATCGCCGCGCTGAGCATTCCGCTGGAAGACAACGCGCCCGCGCTTCCCGCACCGGAGCTGCGCGCCGCGCTGGAGCGTTTTGCCACCGAGGCTTTCCGCGGGGTTCCACCCGCGACGAAATATCTCGATCGCCTCGTCGACCTTTACGAATCGAGCCGCAAGATGGGCGACAAGCCGGGCCTGGCATTGAAGGAAACGCTCTCCGTCATCCTCGCTTCGCCGGCGTTCCTTTATCTAGCCGAGCCGGCGTCTGACGAGAAGCGCTCTCCGCTCACTGCCGCGGAGCTTTCCGCACGGCTCTCCTATTTCCTATGGAGCGCGCCGCCCGATGACACGCTGCGCGCACTGGCGAAAAACGGCGACCTGCTGAAACCCGAGGTACTCGCCGCGCAGACCGAGCGGCTTCTCGATGACTCGCGCGCGGACAGCTTCGTCCACGCCTTCGTCCACCAGTGGCTCGGCATGGACCGCTTCGATTTCTTCGAGGTCAACCGGGCGGCTTATCCACGCTTCGACAACGGCACGAAGCTCTCGGCACGCGAGGAAGTCTACGCGACCATCGCCTATCAATTGCGGCACAACTGCAGCCTGCGTGACCTGCTCAAGTCCGATTACGTGGTCGTCGATCGCGTGCTGGCGAACTACTACGGACTCACTGGCGTGCAGGGGCAGGGTTTCGAAAAAGTGACGTTGCCGCCGGACTCTCCGCGCGGCGGATTGCTCGGAATGGCGGCGGTGCTCTTCATGGGTGGCAATGGCGACCGGACCAGCCCGGTGGAGCGCGGCGCCTGGGTCTTGCGAAAAGTGCTCCACGATCCGCCGCCACCTGCACCGGCCAATGTCCCGGCGCTCACGCGTCTCGCGGGCAAGGTGTTGACCACGGAGGAGCGGCTGCGCGCCCACCAGGAAGATCCGCAATGCGCGAGCTGTCATCGCAAGATCGATCCCATCGGCTTTGCCCTGGAAAATTTCGACGCCGCCGGACAATGGCGCACCGAAGACAGCTACCAAGCCATCGACGCAAAAGGAAAACCCGATCCGAAAACGAAGAAGACTTGGACCATCCAGGCCGCGGCGACGTTGCACAAGGGACCGGCCTTTCACGATTTCCCCGAGTTCCGCGACATCGTATGCGCCCGTTCGCATGACTTCGCCCGCGGCTTCAGCGAAGCGCTGCTGGAGTATGCCATCGGCCGTCCACTTGGTTTCCGCGATGAGCCGGTGCTGACCGACATCATCCACCAAGCGGAGGGAAAGAATCTCGCCATGCGCGAGTTCATCCTCGCCGTCGTCCGCAGTCCTGAATTTCACACCAAGTAAGCTCTCCCATTCCCACACCATGAACACGCGACTCACCCGCCGCCATTTCCTCCGCTCCAGCACCGCGCTCATTGCTCTGCCCGTGCTCGAGTCGCTCGGCTTTCGCCGCTTCGCTTCCGCGGCGGCACCAGCTGCGCCGCCGAAGCGTCTGGTCTTCCTCAGCTTCGGCTGGGGCATCACGAATGAAACGTGGTATCCGGACATCAATCAGCCGGGCGCTGGTTATGCAATTTCGCCCGGCTTGAAACCGCTCGAGCGTCACAAGGGAGACTTTTCCATCGTGCAAGGCCTCTGGAACAAATACAGCTCCGACGGGCACTGGGGCAGCACGATGTGGCTGACCGGCGCGAATCGCTATGCGCAACCGGGGCAGACTTTTCACAACAGCATTTCTGCCGATCAGGTAGCGGCAGCGAAATTCGGGCTGAACACGCGCTTCGCCTCACTCCAGCTCAATGGCAGTGAGGATGGTGATCGCTCCGGCCACGGTCCGGGCCTTTCGCTCGCGTGGGATGTGAGTGGCAAGCCGATCGGCGGACAAAAGGGACCGCTCGAGGCTTACCACCGGCTCTTCTCGCGCGACGACACGCCCATCGAAAAGCAGAAGACCATGCTCGCGCAGAAACGCAGCGTCCTCGATACCGTGCTGGAAAATGCCAACTCACTAAAGCGCGGCCTCGGCCAGACGGACACGGCGAAGCTCGATGAGTATTTCCAAGGAATTCGCGACATCGAGACGCGTCTCAGCAAGGATGAGCAGTGGATCGGCGTGCCGCCCGCAGCCGCACCGCTGCCGGAGCCGAAGCCCGGTCTCGCGGGGCGCGAGGAGATCCGGCTCATGTACGACATCATGGTCGCCGCCATGCAGACCGACAGCACCCGCGTGCTCACCTATCGGCAGCCCACCAGCACTCTGCTCACCAGTCTCGACATCAAGGTGGCCCCCCATGACATGAGCCACTACCACTCCACGATGGGTGAGAAACTGGACGCCTCTCAACGCCGCGACCTGGCACAGAGCGAGTTGCTCGCGGGGTTCATCGACAAGCTCAAGGCCACCAAGGAAGCCGATGGTTCACGTCTCTTCGACAACCTTGCGCTCGCTTACGGCAGCAACATTCGCACGGAACACAACCTCGACAACTGCCCCACCCTGCTCACCGGCGGCGGCGCCGGCATCAAGCTCGGCCACAACATCGTCGTCTCCAAGGACACCCCGCTCTGCAACGCCTGGCTCACCCTGCTCCACGGCCTCGGCATCGAGGCCGAACGCCACGGCGACAGCAGCGGTATGATCAAGGAGTTGGTGGCCTAGAGCCAACAGCCGAATCCAGAGGCCTACCGCCCTCTCGTCCGGAGCTCTCGCTTGAGCACGCCCCAGATGCCAGCCATCAGGAAGAGCGAAGTGCCGACGAGCACGCTCGTGGCATAGGTCAGCACGCTGATTCGCAGCATGTAGTAGTGGCCGAAGAACCAAATGTCGTAATGCTTCTCCGGGCTAAAGAAGACATTGATCGCGCGCAGGCGGCGGTAATCGTTTTGCTCCGTCTCGGCTTTGGCCACAAGATCGGTGACCTTCTGGTTGCTGTAGAGGCGTTCGGCGGTCACACCGGGCTTGCTCTTTAGCCCACCGGCATCGAGCGGTTTGCCGTCGATGATCTCATCCACGCGCTTGAGCCGCTTTTCGATTTCGCGCGGGTTTTGCGCTTCCATGCCGCTGAGTAGCGCGAGTGTGTCCTTCAGGTCTTCCAGTCGGGCGGCCTCGGCCTCGGTCCGGTCCTTCCGGCTCACCAGTTCATCCATCTGCTGCTGCAACTGATCCTGGCGAACGCTGAGCGGATTAAGCTTCGCCTGCGCGACGATGAGCGCCTCGTAACTATAGTGCGTGGCGACAAAGCGGCTGATCAACGGTACCCGCAATGCGGAGTCGTCGCGCGTGCCTTGCGCGCTCGCTTCGGGGTGGCGCGTGAGCCAGCGCTTGAAGCCGTAGACCAAGTCGAGGTCGCGGTTCATCTCCTCGTACTTGATCAGCGCGCCGCCGAAGATGAGCTGCGGAATCAGCACGAGCGGAACGAAGTTGGCCGCCGTCTTCGCATCCGCCACGATCGACGAGATGAGCAGGCCGAGGCTGGTGCCGCTCGCCGCCGTGATGAACATGAAGAAGAAGTATTCCCAGAACATCCCGCGGATGAGCAGGATTTTGTTCCCCACCAGCACGAAGAGCATACACTGCACGGCGGAAAACAGGGCCAGCGTGCTGAACTTCGCGAAGATGTAGTACGGCAGCCTCACATCGAGATTGCGCTCTCGATGCAACACGACGCGGTCTCGGATGATGTCATCGACGCTATTCATCAGCGCGAGGAACATGGCCACGAGCAGGCTGATGAAAATGTAAGTCGGAATGTGAAACGCGCTGGCGAAATCGTATTTACCCGACTCGTCGTCGGTGAAATAGAGGGCCCATCCAATGATCGCCGCCAGCGCCGGAGCGACCAGGAGCGTGATGATGAGGTTGCCGCGATTGCGCACCTTCGACATGAAGGCGCGTCGCACCAAAGTGCGGAACTGCGTCCACTCGTCATGCCAGCGGATCGGCTCTTTTTTGCGCAAGGGCGCAGCCGCCGGAACCGGCGCCGGACCCTGCTTGCGCAGGTTGACCTGCTTCATGTCCTGCAGGAGGCGGAAGCTTTCGTATTTGTCCCGCCAGTAGTCCGGCGAGAAACGGCGCGCGGGCACGAGCTGGCCCTGCGAATTCTCCTCGTAAATGATGTCGCCGCTCAAGTCGCGCAACGGCGTCTCCAGCACGTCGAAGATGAATTCCGGCCGGGTGGTGCCGCAGGCCGGGCAGCCGCCGAGCTCGGTGCCGAAGTGCTGCTCGTGCTCCGCCGCCGCGAAGTAGGCCAGCATTTCCGTAGGCGTGCCGTAGAAGACCATGCGCCCGCCTTTGTCGAGCAGCAGCGCCTTGGAAAACATCTGGAAAAGTTTCGAGGTCGGCTGGTGCAGCGTGACGAGCACGATCTTGTTGTGCGCCATCGAACGGATGATCTCGATGACGTGCTCGCTGTCCTTCGAACTCAGGCCACTCGTCGGCTCGTCGAAAAGATACACGTCCGCGCTCGAGACCATATCGAGGCCGATGTTCAGGCGCTTGCGCTCGCCGCCGGAGAGCGTCTTTTTCACCGGGCTGCCCACGATATTATCGCGGCGCTCGCTGAGCCCGAGTTCGGTGAGCTTGCCCTCGATCCTCCGCGCGCGATCGCGCCGCGAGAGATGCGGCGAGCGAATGGCGGCGGCGAAGCTCATGTTTTCCTCGATGGTGAGGTGATCGTCGAAGGCATCGTCCTGCGGGATATAGCTGACGAAGCGCTTGAGGTGCTCGACATCCGCGTAGAGCGACTGGCCGTTGAGCAGGATCTCGCCCTGGCTGGGCAGAAGCCCGCCGGAAAGCGCGCGCATCAAGGTGGATTTCCCGGAACCGCTCGCACCCATGACGCACACCATCTCGCCACGGTTCACCGTGAAGGAAATGCCGTCGAGGCCGGTGTCGTGCCGCCCGAAGCGGTGCGTGACGTCGCGCACCTCGAGGCTGGAGATGATGTTGCGCTCTTCCTCGATGATCCGCTCGGCGAAATTGCAGCGCAGCACCTGGCCGGTATCGATGCGGATGGTGTCGCCATCCTTCAGGTCGACCGTCTGCCGCACGGGCACATCGTCGACGAGGATCGGGCGGTCGGCATGAATGACCTCCAGCTTGCCCACGCGATTTTCGTAATCGCAGAGGATCTTCAGCAGCACATCGCCGCTCGTGCCGGGCGAGAGCAGGATGTCATCCACATCGAGCAGCGACGGATTATTCGAGACGAGATAGCCGGTCTTGTAAGCCTTCAGCTGGAAGCGGCCACCCAGCGCCCGGGCGCGGCGACGCAGCTCGCTCAGCGGCAGTTCGGAGTCGTTGTGGAAGACGATCTTGTCGTCGAGCGTGGCCTCGATGGTCGCCCCGTAACGCAGCGCGGTGCCATTGAGCAGCGCGTCCACATCCTTCAAGGCGCGCACCTGCACCTTGAGCCCGAATTTCACCTCCAGGCACGATTCGCGCGACCGCTCCTTTTCGAGCTGCACCTCGTCGTTATGATCGATCGAAAGATAGATCTGCGCGAGGGCGACGTTTTTCTTCGCGTTAAAATAATAGGCGAGATCCTGATAAGTGAGCACCTGCTCGCCGAGCACGATGCGCTGCCCGGAATACACCCGGCAAAACGCCCCCGGCCCCAGCGGACGCCCGCGGACCACGATGCCCTTCGAGCTCTGGTTCTTCAGCAAAATGAGGTCGTGATAACGAAAGGCCACCAGCCGTTCGCTACCCGCAAGCCCCTTCAGCTTCACATCCGACGCCCCATTCGCGCCGAAGGTCAGAGATTCCAGCGGCGATTGCCCCTGCTGGTAGATATTCTTGTCCGTGTCCTCCGCGGCATTGAGCTGGTAGACGATGTCGATCGCCTGCGCCGCCATGCCGAGCTGCGTCATAAAGGAGTAGAAGGTCACCACCTGCTGCTGCTCCATGCCTGCCTTGGAAATCAGGTCGTAGAGCTGCACACCGAGCATCACCTTGCGTTCCGTGCCCAGTTCCTCGCCCAGCTTCTTGGCCATGGCGCCGAGATCCTGGTTCTCGTTCAGCGCCTGGCGGAAGAGCTTCCGCAGCTCGGAATAGACCGCTTCGGGGTAGTCGTAGCGGAGGAACCCCAGAGAGGAATCGATTTCCTCCTCCAGGACCTCGCCGTTGGCCTTGGAGAAGGCAGCCAGCACCTGAATGAGCAGCGGGAGCAGGTTTGGGCTCTCGGTCACGGTGCGCGGTTTGCGCATCCATCGCCGGCTCACGTT
>JBGGMZ010000082.1:0-10034 GCA_041287745.1 Chthoniobacter sp.
GGCGGTATCGATCCGGATCTCAAACGGGTTTTTCTTCAGCGTCCGCTTCAAGCCATGAGGTAGGTGAAACGTATCCAGCGGAATGATTGCCCGCGGATCCGGCGAAAACCAGGCGATCTCCCCATCTTCCATCGCCATGGGGAAAACCGCGTTGCGGTAGGCGTGGAGCAACAATTCAGCCGGGATCATGCGGGCGTGGTTTATGAAGCATGCAACGGCTCGACGCAACCTCGCGCCTCGCGTATACTTTCCGTTTCCTTTTTCCTGCATCACCCGCTATCAAACCCCTGCACATGAGAGCCATCCTTGCTTTGATTTCCACTGGCGCCTGCCTCGCCCTCGCTGGTTGCGAGACCGATATGCCGCCCACCCAGTCCAACGGCGTCAACAAACTCGAGCGCGGAATCTCCGGCCAAGGCACCCTGACCCAGCCGGATAAATCGGACGACCCGATCATCAAGGAAGACACGCGCACCGGATACTAGAGCATGGCTGAACCCGCTGCTTCGCGCATTGTCATCCTCGATTTCGGTTCGCAGTACACTCAAGTCATCGCCCGGCGTATCCGGGAGTGCCAGGTCTTCTCGCAGATTCTTCCCCACAACACGCCGGCGAAGAAAATCGCCGCGCTAAAGCCGCAGGGGCTCATCCTGAGCGGCGGGCCGGCCAGTGTGTATGGCAAGGGTGCTCCCCACCCGGACAAGGCGATCTTCGAACTCGGCATCCCGATCCTCGGCATCTGCTATGGCGTGCAGCTCATGGCGCACCACTTGGGTGGCAAGGTCGAACACAGCACGCACCGCGAGTACGGTCCGGGCCTGCTTCATCTCACCAGCTCGACTCCCCTCTTTCACAATCTCCCCGATGTCCTCGACATCTGGAATAGCCACGGTGACAAGATCACCAAGCTTCCCAAGGGCTTCCGCGCCATCGGCAAGACGGACAATTCGCCCTATGCCGTGGTGGAGCAGCCGAAGAAGAAATTCTACGGCCTGCAATTTCACCCCGAAGTCGTCCACACGCCGCGCGGCAAAGACATTCTCGCCAACTTCGTCTACCAGATCTGCGGTTGCAAAATGGATTGGACGATGGGCTCCTTCATCGACCAGACGTGCGAGGAAGTGCGCCAGCAGGTGGGAGATGATCACGTGATCCTCGGCCTCTCCGGCGGTGTGGACTCCAGCGTCGCTGCGGCGCTTCTGCACAAGGCCATCGGCGATCAGCTCACTTGCGTTTTCGTCAATAACGGCCTGCTGCGCTCGAATGAAGCGGAGACCGTGCAGCGCGTCTTCGGCGACAACTTTCACGTGAAGCTGAAGTATGTGGACGCCTCGTCGCGCTTCCTGAAGAAGCTCAAGGGCGTGACTGATCCCGAGAAGAAGCGGAAGGTCATCGGCACAGAATTCGTGCGTGTGTTTGAAGACGCCACGAAGCAGCTCACACGGGGGAAGAAGTCGAAGTTCAAATTCCTCGCCCAAGGCACACTCTATCCGGACGTGATCGAGAGCGTGGCCATCGGCGGCAATCCCGCGTCGCTGATCAAGTCGCACCACAACGTGGGCGGCCTGCCGAAGAACATGAAGTTCAAGCTCGTGGAACCGCTGCGCCAGCTCTTCAAGGACGAGGTCCGCGAAGTAGGCGCGCAGCTGGGACTTCCGAAGGAGATTGTGCAGCGCCAGCCCTTCCCGGGCCCCGGCCTCGCCGTGCGGATCCTCGGGCCGATCACCAGGGAAGGCCTGCGTATCCTGCGCGATGCGGATGCGATCGTCGTAGCTGAGATGAAGGCCAGCGACTGGTACTACCGCGTGTGGCAGAGTTTCGCCGCGCTGCTCCCCGTCCGTAGCGTGGGCGTGATGGGTGACGAGCGCACCTACGCGCAGACCATCGCTGTGCGCATCGTGGAGAGCCAGGATGGCATGACCGCCGACTGGGTGCGCCTCCCCTACGATGTGCTGGCCAAGATTTCCTCGCGCATCATCAACGAGGTCAAGGGCGTGAACCGCGTTTGCTATGACATCAGCAGCAAACCGCCCGCGACCATCGAGTGGGAGTAACCGAGACATCTCCATGAAGCACCGGGCAAACGGGCTGGCCTTGGCGGTGCTCTTGGGCCTGGTCATCTCGCTCTGGCTGCACTTCGACCCTTTCTCCGCCGATGAAAGCGGGTATCGGCTGGAGGCAGATCTCGTCTCGACCGGTAGCGGTGCGACATGGGTGCAGTACGACTTCGGGGAGGGATGGAACTATCGCCAGCGGCATACCGTCTGGGTATCGCAGACTGCGCAACCGCACACCTACTCGGTGGCGCTGCCTTCGGGCATTTTCCACGCCTTCGCCATTGTCCCTCCGTCGGATATCCATCAGGCGTTGGCCGGGGCTCGCATCCTCGCGCCCGATGGCACTGTCATGGCAAAAATTCCCGCGCTGAAAGAAAGTCCGGGCAGCAATCACATCGTCATGCGCACAGCGAAGCCGCTGGAACTTCTCGCGCCGGGCGAGAAGAGCTGGAGCGCAACCGCCGTGGATTTCGCGCTCGCCGCGGGAGTAGTCTGGCTACTGGCCATGCTCGTGGAGAAACGGGGCGGCGCTGCTTTGCGTGAACGCTGGGGGAAGGCCGCGCGCACCTTGATAGCCGGCGCCGCGGCGCGCCCACAGTTGACTCTTCTCTGCGCCGCCGTGGCGGCCGTGGTGGTGAGCTGCTATCCGGTCATCTTCTTCGGCAAAAGCTTCGTCTCCCCGAACAACGGCATCCTGTGCCTCTACGACGTCCATCCCACAATCCCCGGCGCGCCTGCTGAACCGGTGGAACCGTGGACCGGCAGCGATATCAACGCCACGATGTGGGAGCATCTCCCCTACTCCGTCATCGCTCACGATACGCTGTTCCGCGATCACGAATTCCCGATGTGGGATCGCTACGGAATGTGCGGGCTCACCCTGCTCGGCCAGGGCATGTCCATGAGTGGCGATCCTCTCTATTGGATCACCGTCGCCGCCAATGGTGCATCGTGGGCGTGGGACCTGCGCTTCCTCATTTCCAAGCTTCTCTTTTGCTTCGGTGTCGGCCTCGTCATCTGGCACTGCGTGCGGCATCTGGGCATCGCCGCGTTGCTCGCGTTTTCCAGCGCCTTCATCGGTTACTTTTCCTATCGGTTCAATCACCCGGCCTTTTTTGGCCTCTGCTATGGGCCGTGGATACTGCTCTGCTGGCTCCGGCTGATCGAGACGCCCACACTGCGGCGCGCCGGCTGGTGGGCAGTGGCACTCACCGCAGCCAACTGGCTGGAGTTCAACAGCGGAACTGCCAAGGAATCCACCATGCTCATGATGGGCATGAACGGCATCGGCGGTCTGGCTGTTTTGTTTAGTTCGGAATCCTGGCTGGAACGAAGCAAGAAGCTCGCGCTTGGGGCTGCTTCCACCTTCCTCTTTCTCGCCATCAGCGCGCCGCTGTGGGCCGTCTTCCTCGATGCGCTAAAAAGTGGCTACACGATCTACGACAAGCCTTACACGAATCAGGTCGCGCCGGGTCTGCTCATTGGTCTGTTTGATGATCTCTTCTTCCGCCAGTTGATGGAGAATGAAATGCACGTCGACCCGGCTCTGAATTTCCTCGCGCTCGTCGGTGTGTGCTGGGCTCTGGCCGATCTGGGATCGTGGGCGAAAACGCCTGTGGGCAAGGGTGCGCTCCTCGTCTCCCTGCTTTCCGTCGCCATCGTCTTCGCCGCCATTCCGCGCGCCATCATCGATCGCGTGCCGTTCATCCAAAACATCGTGCATGTCGACGACGTTTTCATCTGCGTGGCAATCGTGCCCCTCTTCCTCATCGCCGGCTACGGCTTGCGAGCGTGCCTGCAAACGGCGGACAGGCCGGCGGAATGGCGCCGCACATGGACGGTCACAGTCTGCATCGTCGCGGGACTGCTGGCACTGTATATCGGCACCACCCAGGCCGTACCGGCTGCCATCGAGTTCTCCCTGCGCATGCCCCGGCAGGCGGTCTTCAGTCCCTTCTTCATGGGCTATGCGCTCGCGTTGCTGGCTGCGGCGGTGACGCTGCCATGGCTGCTACGCGGCGCAATGTTGCGACGCGGTCCCTTTGCCGCCCAGGTGCTCGGCATCCTTCTTTGCCTCGGCGTCCTGCATTTTCGACATGGCGAGTGGTTGCTGACGAAATTCGACCACTACGTCGTGAATCCACAGCAGCGGGTCGATTTGCAGGCTCCTTCCGCAGCCGCGCAATTCGTCCGCTCCCGCCAGGCAGACCCAGGACGTGTCCAGGGCTTCGGTGTCATTCTTCGGCCGGGGTTCAATATCGTATTGCGGCTGGAAAGCACCGACGGTGTGGACGCGGTGGCAATGCAAACTCTCGCGGAATGGTACGAGGCCGCGGGAGTGGAAGCATTCTCCATGTGGTGGCCAACCATCACCAAGAAGAGTGTCGCCGGCAGCCAGCGCGTCTACGACGCAATGAATGTGCGCTACTATCTCGGCTCCGCGGCCGACGCAGCCACACCCGCGCCCGGCTTGGAAAAAGTCGCTTCCGCAGATCTTGATGTTTTTGAAAGCAAGTCGGCGTGGCCGCGCGCTTTCTTCACCGATCGCCTCAGTCAATACCCCGACTTGCGGGTGCTCATGCATTGGGTGAAGGACGGCGACGGTCATCCCTTTGCAGCGGTGCAGACGGGCGCCCCCAACGTTCCGCCTCTTTCACCAGACCAGCCGTCGCGGAAAACCGTCGCGGGACACGACTACAAACTCACGGGGAACACCACTTCATTTACCATCGATGCACCCAGCGCTGGAATCGCGGTGCTCAACGAGTCTTTCGTGCCGAAAAATTTCCGAGCCTATGTCAATGGGCAGCAGGTCCCTTGGTTCCAGGTGAATCACATTTTCAAAGGCGTCGCGCTTCCCGGCCCGGGCACTTTCCGTGTCGAGTTTCACTACTGGCCGCACATGCTGACGCTCACCCTTTGGATTTCGCTCGCCGGCTTCATCGCCCTGCTCGCGGGCCTGGCGGCCTTGTGCTTCGCAGCAAGGCCTCAAACTCCGTCGCGGCCGGCGATGGAGCGTGCCCCCGACGCGTAACGACCACGAGTTGACGCTCGACCGGGGGCCCGTTCAGGCGCACCAGCGCACAAGCCGGCCTCGCCCGCTGCGCCGCCAGTTCCGGGAGCAAGGCGATGCCCAATCCTGCGGCGACGAGGGCACGAACGGTTTCCAACTCACCGCTCTCGCAAGCCAGCCGCGGCTCGAAACCCGCTTCACGACAGGCCGTCAGGGCGCTATCGCGGGCCCGGCCCTTGAAAAAAACAAACGGCTCACCGGCCAGCGATTTCAGGCTGACGCGGCGACGACGCGCAATGGCATGATGGGGCGCAGAAAGAATGACGAATGATTCGATCAACAGCGTTCGCTCATCGAATGGTCCGGCAGGCGCCGGATGCTGGATGACCCCCATCTCCACACGCCCGCTCTCCACTCCTTCTGCGACTGACTCGGAGGTTCCTTCGGCAATGACGAGTTCCACCTGCGGATGACGTTTGCGAAAAGCCGTGACTGCCGCGGGCAATAAGCCTGCGCTTACCGATGGGATGGCACCGATCACGAGCTTGCCGCTGCGCAAGCCGACCAGTTCCTGCACGGCATGACGCGCTGCCGCCGCCCGCTCCAGCAACACTTCCGCGTGCACGCGCAGTGTCTCCCCCGCCGCGGTCAAAGTGCTCTCACGCCGGCCGCGCCGGAAGAGAGGTGTAGCCAGTTCGTCCTCCAGCTTGCGGATCTGCTCGCTGAGCGCGGCTTGCGCCAGATGGAGGCGTGCTGCCGCCCGGGTAAAGTTTCGCTGTCGGGCGACTTCGAGGAAGTATTCGAGCTGGTAGAGTTCCATCGGAAAAACCTTTCGTATTAATCGGAAAGCGCTGTTTTACCAATCGCTCCGGTTCCGATTCAATGCCGTTCCTCGATGAGTACGTCCCCTGCCTTCAAGCTCACCCGCCTCGCCACGATCAAATCCCCGGCCGACTTCCGCGCCCAATGCGCCTCCCTCGGCATCGACATCCCGTGCGACGACGAAATGGCCACATCCGATTCGCCCCTCAGCCGCCCTGCCGACGTGATCATCAATGGCAAGCGCCCCGGCAATCGCATCGTCATTCACCCAATGGAGGGCTGGGACGGCACGACGACCGGTGGAGTGACCGAGGAGATGCGCCGGCGCTGGCACCGCTTTGGCGAGAGCGGCGCGAAGATGATTTGCGGCGGCGAAGCGATGGCCGTGCGTCCTGATGGCCGCGCCAATCCCAATCAACTTATCCTCATCGAGGAAAACAAAGCCGGCATTGCCGAGCTCGTCGGCATTCTGAAATCCGCTCACGCCGAGCGCTACGGCACCACAGACGATCTCGTGATCGGCTTTCAGCTCACCCACTCCGGTCGCTTCTGCCGTCCGCATGACAAGCGCTGGGAATCACGCATCGCCTTTCGCCATCCCATCCTCGACAAGAAGTTCAACGTAACCAGCGATGACCAGGTCTTCACCGATGCGCAGATCGAAGAGTTGATCCGTGACTACATTCGCGCTGCGCGCATCGCTCACGAGGTCGGCGCCGACTTCGTGGACATCAAGCATTGCCACGGCTACCTGCTCCATGAATTCCTCGGCGCGCATACCCGCCCCGGGAAATATGGCGGCAGCTTTGAAAACCGTACGCGCATCCTGCGCGAGATTACAGCCGGCATCCGGGCCGAGGGAAATCCCATCGATTTCGGCGTGCGCCTGAGTTGCTTCGACAAGGTGCCGCACCGTCCCGACCCTGCGCTCTCGCAACCGGGCAAGCTCGGCCCCGGCATCCCGGAGGATTTCTCCGCGTGTCTGCCCTATCACTACGGCTTCGGCGTGAATTCCGAAGACCCGACGCAGATCGATCTCACCGAGACGCACGCTTTTGTAGCACTCTGCGCTGAGCTCGGCGTGAAAGTGCTCAACACCACCGCCGGTTCACCCTACTACACGCCGCACCTGCAGCGGCCCGCAGCATTCCCGCCGAGCGACGGCTACCAGCCGGCCTATGACCCGCTCATCGATGTCGAGCGGCAGCTCCAGGTCGTTCGCCAGATCAAGGCGCGCGCGCCAAAAGATCTCTACATCATCGGCTCCGGCTACACCTACCTGCAGGAGTTTCTGCCCAATGTCGCGCAGTCCATCGTGCGCCAAAGCTGGGCTGACGCCATCGGGCTCGGTCGGGCGGTCCTCTCCTACCCCGCGATGCTCGCCGATGCCATCCAAGGGCGAACCATGGAGAAGAAATTCATCTGCCGCACCTTTAGCGAATGCACCACAGCCCCTCGCAATGGTCTCATCAGTGGCTGCTATCCACTGGACAAATATTATACTCAGAAACCGGAGTTTCAGAAGTTGAAAGAAATCAAGAAGTCCATCGGCGGTTAACTCCATCCCCCGTCTCCCCATGACAACCCGACTGCTCCCCATCCTCGCCACACTGCTCTGCACCGTCCTGCCGCTCCGCTCCGAGGACGATCCACTCGCGCCATGGCGCAGTGGCGTGAATATTCACCCCGTCGCGCCGGACCAACAGCGGCACTCGATCCACTCCTACTTCAACACCTGCCCGGAAAGTCCCGATGGCAAGTGGCTGCTCTTCTTCACCTCTACGGCGGCCGATGGGCAGCACGGCGAAGTCCGCATCCGCAATCGCGCCTCGGGGGAAGAGCGGGTGCTCGCAGACAATCTCGACGTGGAAGACGCACACCGCGTGGCCTGCCAGCAGTGGGTCTCCAATGGCAAGCGGGTGGTCTATCACGGCGAGCGGAATGGAGAGTGGTTCGTCGGCGTGGTCGACGTCGAGTCGGGCAAGGAAACCCAGCACGTCGTCGGCCGCCTTTCCTGCTGGGGACAGCCGAACGGCGATCTCGTGCCGCTTTACGGCCCGCATTGGAATCCCGGGGAACATCGTGATCTCGAGCTGCTCAACGCGGCCACCGGGGAGATCAAGACGGTAGCGACCGCCGACGCGGCCAAGGCCGCTTACCCAGATTGGTTTGCCAAGCAATATGGCGACCAGCCGGTTTCCATCTTCTTCCCCATCCTGAGTCCCGACGCTTCGAAAGTTTTCTTCAAGCTCGCGAGCAACGGCCACACCAATGGCAATCCCCGCAGCAAGGGCGCGAGCGCGCGGGAAGGTCTCATTTGCTATAGCATCGCGGAGAAGCGCTTTCTCTTCCTGCGTCCCAGCTGGGGCCATCCCGCCTGGTGCCCGGATGGCACAACGATCGTCAATGTGGCCTTCAGCCTCACCGACAGTAACACGGGCAAAGAGCATCGCGTGCCCGGCCTGCCGGTCTGCCGCGGCGATCATCCGTCCTCGAGCCCCGACGGCAAGTTGCTCATCACCGATTCCACGATGGATAAATTTGACGGCAAGGCCACCGACTGGGGCGTGGTCGTGGCGGACGCGCGCGGCAACAACCACGTGATCATCGATCAATTCGACAACTCCCACGGTGCAAAATCGTGGCGCGTGTCGCATCCGCACCCGGTCTTCAGCCCGGATGGCAAGCGTATCTATTTCAACGTGAGCAGTGGCCAGTGGACCCAGCTCTACGTGGCCGAACGCCAGTAAGATTTTCCATGCAAGAACTCATCTCCGATCCCCGCGACCTCACTCCACAGACCACCTGGCAGCAGACGAAATGGGCCTGGGTGGGTGAAGAAGAGATCGTCGATCACACGACCAAGGCACGTCTGTGCGCGGCCGCTCTGCTCCCCTTTCGCGACCGACAGCCGGACTGGGCCAGTTTCGCGGCAAGCATTCGCTGGATGCAAGCGGCAGCGGATCGTTACGGTGTCGAGCTCGTCATCGTCCTCAATGCGGACACCGGTTACATCTTCGATCTCGACGACGAAATGTATGCGGAGGTGTTGCGCCGCTTTCGCTCGGAATTTCCCACGACGAAATTTATCGCCGGGGTTACGGCGCGCGGCGCGGAAAACGACACCGAGTTCCAAGCCGAGCGATATCGGAAGCTGATCGACATCGTTCAGGATTACGAAAATTGCGAGGTGATGCTCATGACCTCGCGCTGGCTGAATGCGCTCGAGCCCGAGCGTCGTCGCGACGCCTACTACGAGATCGCTGAATGGCTCATCCGTCCCGGTATCGTTCACGCCCTGGAGCCGGCCTTTGTCCCGTGGGCCACGCCCTACGAGCCATGGCTGCTCTGGCAGCTCGCGCAGCATCCGAAATTCGTCGGCGGAAAAATCTCCACCCTCGACGAGCCGCACTTCCTCTACTGGGCAGCGATGTGCAAGGATCTGCGCCTCGATTTCGCGCCACACAGCGGCGATGACTTCGGCATCGCCACGGCCATCAAAGTCGGGCTGCCACTGCTGATCGGTGCAGCCGTGAGCGGCGCGCCGCTTATCTGCGCGGCGAAAGACATGTGGCTGGATGACGGCGTAGCAGGCAAGAAATTCCCAACCGGCACGGGCCGCTTCGACACGCGCGTTTACAAGCTCTTCGAGGCTTTCCAATCACTCGAAGACCAGGTCTTCCGCCTCGACGCGCGGATGAGTGCCTCGCCTTACAAACACAGCACCGCCCACGTGTTGCACACGCTCGGCCTCATCGCCTCACCCGAGTCGCATCCCGCATGCAAAGACCTGCGCGGGGCGGACGAAGCAGCACGCATGGAGGAGGCCCTCCGCCGAGCGAAGCGCATGGCGGAAAAGCTGCGGATTCCGGGATTCGGGATGTAATGACCGGCGCAGTCGGGCGGTTTTTATGGAGAACGCAGAGACGCGGAGACGCAAAGAGCGCAGAGAAGAAGAAGTCCGGCATCTCTACGCCGCAGCGTCTCGGCGTTTGATTCTTCCAATTGCCGGCCTCAGGAAAATTGGCTCTTCCGGCTCTGCTAAGCCGGAACGATGCAGTTGACGCTGGGCACGCCCTTCGGCGAAGCCGAAGCCTTTCTGTCTGTAGCGGCGCCGTCCCCGGCGTCGGAAACTTTCGGGC
>JBGGMZ010000083.1:0-10353 GCA_041287745.1 Chthoniobacter sp.
TCGAGGGAGTCTTTCGAGGCGATCATGGCGGTGGAGATGGCAGATGGAGAAATGGAAGATGGCAAATACCGTGGCCGGCCGACTAGGAATGGAACCTGGATCGCGAAATGAAAAAGCCGTGCGGCAGGAGAAGGCGGCACGGCTGAGCTTTGAAATACGCGCCCAATGCGGTGGCGCGGCTCCCTGCGGCGGCATGACCCGCATCAGGTTCAAAGGGTCGTCTGCATTTTCCGCTCGCGCGGATTGCAAACCTCTCAGCCAAAACGGCTCCCCTGCTGGTATGCGGTGATGATAAGAGCGGTGGGAGGGGAGTCAAGGGTGGGAAGCGGAAAGGCAGAACATCCAACATCGAACGCCCAACACCCAACATCCAATGGGGCAAGCGTTCTCGCGGAAGCGTTTTGGAGTGCGGCGGTGCTCCGCCGCTTTGAGGCTGCTTAAAAGCGGTGCAGCAGCACCGCACTCCAAAACGCTAGCGAAGCAGGAGGCGTGCACTCCGAGAACGGTAGGTATTGGATGTTCGATGTTGGGTGTTGGATGTTTCCCCAATTCCTCACTCCCTTTTGACAACTTTCTGACAACTCGCACAAGGCGATCCCCTACGTTTCCGAGCAACCCACCTCCTCCTATGAAATCCCCTCTCCTCGCCTTCCTCTTCACCGCTCTTACTGTGCCGGTTCTCTTCGCCCAGCAGTTCACACCCCAGCCTCCGCTCATCTCCACCAGCGGCAGCGCGGTGGTGCGGGTGGTGCCGGATCTGGCGGATCTGACCTTTGAGGTGGAGGTGCGCAATTCCGATCTCACTCTCGCCCGCAAGCAACAGGCCGAGCGGGCGAAGAAAGTGCTCGCGGCTCTGCGGGCGGCGGGTGTGGCGGAGACGGAGTTGCAATCCTCCCAAGTGCAGATCGCGCCGAACTACACCGATCGCCGGGCCGAGACGGAGCAGGTGCGCTTTTATATCGTCACGCAGACCATCTGCACCACGCTGCACGATGTGAAGAAGGTGCCCGACCTCACGGCGGAAGCGGTGCAGGCTGGGGCGACCGGGGTGGGCAGTGTGAGCCTGCGCTCTTCGCAACTGCGCAAGCATCGCGATGAAGCGCGCGCCATGGCCATCCGCGCCGCGCGGGAAAAGGCCACGGCGCTGACCGCGGAACTGGGGGTGAAAGTCGGCAAGCCTTACACCATCACCGAGGGCGCGGACTACGGCAGTCGCCTTTTCAATTCCAACGGCAACAACACCCAGCAAGTGGAAGTGGGCGCCGATCCGGGCGATGGCACGACGCCTACTTTCGCGCCGGGTTCCATCAGCATCAGCGCCAGCGTGAGCGTTTCCTTTCTGCTGGAATAATCGAGGCGGTGGGGCGAGCGTTTGCACCGCCCCCCCCGTCATGCAGACGTTCCTCGATTACCTCACGAGAAAGCCCGATGAATCCGGGATCGGGCATGGCTTCGGCTTTCATACTTTTCTCTCAGCGGGCCCGCTCGTCATGATTCTGGAGGCGGCCTTGCTGGTGCTGTGCGGGTGTCTCATCGCGGGATGTTTTCACCATCGGGGCACCGTTCTTCACCGCATCTATCTCACCTTCTCCGTAGTGCCTCTGGCTTGGGGCATCGGCATCTTTACCTGGCGGATGCTGGAGATCATCGAAGTCCTGGAGCACAACGAGCAGAGGTGGATCGCCCCACTCGCCGAACTGACGCCGCTGTCGGAAACGCTTTCGGAGATCACCGCCGTGCTGCTCACCTGCGCCATCCTCACCGGGTTATTTCTTGTGCTTTCCCCGATAGTGCGACCGCGCCCCAATCCTCCGGACGGAGACTCCGCTGAGCCGCAGGCCGCAGTGTGAGGAGCCGCTCGTGGAATAAATCAAGGCGGGCTGCGGTCTTAAGACATGAATCCTATGCTTTCCCTGACCCTTCCCACCATCGCCCCCGCACGACCTTACCAAATTCCCGGCATCGCCGCCCTTTTTGAGGCGCAACTGCTGGAGCACGGCATCGACCGCCCGGCACGCAAGCTGGTGCCGCTGCTGCTCGAGCTGGCCGAGCGCCCGCAGCATGGCTTCATCCTGTGCGCGACCTGCAATGGCACGGTCGTAGGTGTCGCCTACGCGCCCTGCATCCTGAGTCTCGAGCACTGCGGCTGGAGCGGCTGGCTCGAGGAGCTTTACGTGCTGCCGCAGTGGCGCGGGAACGGGATCGGATCGCGCCTGCTCGATGCGATCATCGCCGGGGCGAAGGAACGCCAATGGGTGGCGCTCGATCTGGAGGTGGATGCCGGGCACCAGCGGGCCATCCCGCTTTACGCCAGCCGTGGTTTCCAATCCGTGGCGCGCGATCGGTTCGCGCGGCGGCTGGATGCGGATTCGCAATGGGCTGCAGGCGTGGGCGGGAAGTCGCTAACGCCAGCAACGGAGTTGTAGGACGCCCCGATTCAACGCAGAGACGCCGAGGACGCAAGAGGGCCGCAGAGGGAAGAGGAGCCCTATTTCACGGGCTCTCAGACCGCGCCGAAGAGCTCGTGCGAGAGTACGCTCAGGCAGAAGATCGCGGCGGTTTCGCTGCGGAGGATGATCGGGCCTAATGTGACGGGACGGCAGCCAGCGTTCTTGGCGAGGTTGATTTCGGCGGGGGTGAAATCGCCTTCCGGGCCGACGAGGATGAGGACGCGGGCGGGCTTCTTCGCGCCAGCTTCCGCGAGCACTTGCTTGATGTGCCGGGAGTCGGCCTGCAAGGACGCGATGAGCATGAGGTCGAATTTCTCCCCCGAGTTGAAGAAATCCTTCGGCGTCTGCGGCTTGGCCACGGTGGGCAGCCAGTTTTGACCGCACTGCTTGGCGGCCTCAATGGCGACCCGCTGCCACTTGTCGCGCTTGGCCAGCGCTTCGCCTTCATCGCAACGCACCACGGTGCGCTCGCTGAGCAAGGGCACGATGCCCGACGCGCCAAGCTCGGTGGCCTTCTCCACGATGAGGTCCATGTTTTTCCCCTTGGGAATGGCCTGGCCGAGGACGATTTCGCAGGCCACTGGATTGCTCTTCGCGACGGAGATCTTCTTCAGCGCGATCTTGCCCTTCTCCACGCTGGCGATTTCCACGGTGGCCTCGGCACCCTGGCCGTTGAAGAGCGTCGCTCGGTCACCGGCTTTCATCCGCAACACATCGAGCGCATGGTGCGCCTCGCTATGATCGAGGGCCAGCTTGTCGGGATTCCAGGCGTGGGGCGGGATGTAAAAGCGGGGCATGAGCGTGATAGTTTAAAAAACGCAGCCGAATGTCACTTCGACTTTGGGATGAACCACAGAGGCACAGAGAGCACAGAGATGAGGGAAAGACGAAGATACCAGTCTCTTCTCCGTGTCCTCTGTGTCTCTGTGGTTAAACCTCCGCCGGGCAGCGCCAGAAGCTTGCGGGCTCAGCCGAAGAATTCCTTGGCCTTCTCGAAGAAGCTCTTGTGCAGGGGCGCGTTGTCCTCACCCATCAGCGCGGAAAATTCCTCGAGCTTCTTGCGCTGCTCGGCATTGAGGCGCGTGGGCACTTCCACCGCGACGCGCACGATGAGGTCGCCGCGCGTGTGGGAATTGAGCGAGGGCACACCTTTGCCGCGAAGCTTGAAGGCGGTGCCGCTCTGCGTGCCGGCGGGGATCTTCAGCTGCGCCTGCCCGTCGAGCGTGGGCACGTTGATTTCGCCGCCGAGCGCCGCGATGCTAAAGCTCGCGGGCACTTCGCAGAAAAGATTGTTCTCCTCGCGCTCGAAGACTTCGTGCTCCTTGATGTGCACGACGACGTAGAGGTCGCCGGGAGGACCACCGCGCATGCCGGCCTCGCCGTTGCGCATGGAGCGGAGGCGCGAGCCATCCTCGATGCCCGCGGGAATCTTGAGCTTGATGCGCGAGGCGGCCTCGGTGCGGCCTTCGCCACTGCACTTGCGGCAGGGGCGCTCGATGACCTGGCCTGTGCCGCGGCAACGTGGGCACGTCTGCGACACCTGGAAAAAGCCGCGCGAGCTGATGACCTGGCCGCGTCCGCCGCAATCGCGGCAGGAGACCGCGCGCGAGCCGGATTCCGCGCCGGAGCCATTGCACACGTCGCAGGTCTCGAGCTTGGAAACTTCGATCTCCTTGTCGCACCCGAAAGCCGCCTCCTCGAGGCGGATGTGCATGTCGTAGCGCAAGTCGGAGCCGCGCTGCTTGCCATCGCGATCGTGCCGCTGGCCACCAGCGGCGGCCCCGCCAAAGAATTGCTCGAAGATGCCGCCGCCGCCACCACCGCTGGCGCCGAAGACTTCGCGGAAGATATCGAACGGATCGTGGAAGCCGCCGGCGCCGCCTCCGCCGCCCCGCGGCACGCCGCCGCCCTGGGCAAAGGCCGCATGGCCATAGCGATCGTAGGCCGCTTTCTTCGTCTCATCGGAGAGCACGTCGTAGGCTTCGCCCAATTCCTTGAATTTTTCCTCCGCCGTATGGTCGCCCGGATTCTTGTCCGGATGAAACTTCACGGCGAGCTTTCGGTACGAGCGCTTGATCTCGTCACCCGTCGAGGTGCGGGTGATTTCGAGAACCTCGTAGTAATCGCGCTTGGTAGCCATTGGCATTACTTCGCCACTCCCTTGGAAACCACCACGGTCGCCGGCCGCAGCAGACGGTCGCGCAGCTTGAAGCCCTTGCGAAGCTGGCGAATGACGACACCTTCGGGAACGCTGGCACTTGCTTCCTGCGCGACAGCTTCGTGCAAGTTCGGATCAAATGGCTGACCTTCGGCATTCACCGGCTCGACACCGCTGGAACCCAGAAAGTCCGTGAGCTGCTTCGCCACCATGTCCATGCCGGCGAGGATCGGCGAATCAACGGCACTGCCGCGGGCGGCGGTCAGGCCAAGCTCGAAGTTGTCCAGGATCGGGATGAGCCGCTCGAGGAAGCTGGCATTGGAATACTTGATGGCGTCTTCTTTCTCGCGCGCGGCGCGCTTGCGGAAATTGTCAAAGTCCGCCTGGGTACGCAGTGCATGGTCGCGGAAGCGCTCGATGTCGCCCTGCAGCTGGGTCAGGAGCGATTCTTCAGTTTGTTCAGAGGCTTTCGCTTCCGCGTTTTCGGCGGCGGCGTCGGTAGTGTCGTTGCTCATTTTTTACGGATAACGATTAAAGTGATGTCGTCGTGTTGTGGATGGTTGCCGACGAACGCCCGCAGGTCGTCCGTCATTCGTGTAATGATCCCGGCCGCACCTTCGGACGCGCTCGCCTGGATCGCTTTGATGACATTAGCCATCCCGAATTCCTCCCCTTCACTGTCGAGAGCCTCAGTCACACCATCGGTGTAAAGCACCAGGCAGTCGTCGGTCTCCAGCGTCAGGGAAAAATCGTTCGTGACTCTATTGAACACGCCCCCGCTGTCAATGCCCAGAGCCATGCCCGGCGGGTTGATCTTGGAGACGCTCTGGTCGATCGCCCGATAGAGCAGCGGGGCATCGTGACCGGCCCGGCACAGGGTGATCGTCCCGCTGTTCTCCTCGATGATCGCGTAGGCCATGCTGATGAACATATCCTCTTTGATGTCCGGGAAAAGTTGCGCGTTCACCTCGCGCAGCACGGTGCAGGGTGAAAGCTGGCTGCTCGCCTGGCTGCGTAACACGCTGCGGCACATGGCCATGATGAGCGACGCGGGGACGCCCTTGCCTGAGACGTCGGCAATGGCCAGGCCACAGTGGGTCTGGTCCACCTGAATGTAGTCGTAATAGTCGCCGCTCACTTGCCGGGCGGGTACGTTGATCCCGCTGATCTGGAAGCCCGAGATCTCCGGGGACTTTGCGGGCAGGAGAATGCGCTGAATCTCGTGCGCCACCTGCAGATCCTGATCGAGCCGCTTTTTCTCCGCGGCTTCGGAAAAGATGGTGGCCGTGTAGAGAGCAAATGCCGATTGCTCGGAGATGGCCTTGAAGATCTGGAAGTCGCTCGGGGCAAAATCGTCGCTGCCCGGCCCGCGGGCGATCGCCAGGACACCGAGGCTCTCCTGTCCGTAGAAAAGCGGGCAGAGCATGGCGGATTTGGTCCGCAGCGGGCCGATGCGCAAGGACACGAGGCGGCTGTCCTCCCCGCGCAGGAGCAGCGGCTCCTGCTCGCTCCACACGGCGCCGAGCACGCCATCTTCCGGCGCCACGGTGCGCAGGCGCAGGTAGCCAGGCCACGAGAAATTGGATTCACGCGTGAGCTTCTCCGGCACGTCGAAGAAGGGCGGGCAATTGCGCGTGGCGAAAGCGGGGCGAAGGATATCGCCGGCGCGATCCGAGAGATAGAGAGCGCCACCGTGGGCGTCGAGGATCCGCAGGGCGCCCTCGACGATCAGCACATGAAGATCCGTGGGCTTGCTCACCGCGGTCAGCGCGGCGCCGAGGCCGTGCAGAAAATCAAAGACCCGTGTTTCCTCGAGCTGGATCTTTTCCCGCGCTTTGCGCAGGGCGGTGATCATCTCCCGCTGCCGGCGATACACATAAGCGAACGAACCCGCCGTGAGGGCGAGGAGCGCAAAGAGGATCGCGGTCCACATCAGCCTTTAGCTGGCCAGGTGAAGATCCTGTTTGAGGTATTCGAGGACGTCCTTGAACTTCGCCGCGTTCGCTTCATTGGCCTCCACGCAGGCCTCGTGGGCCTCCAGCATGGTCTGCGCCTGGGTAGTCTTGTCGGGAGCGGCGGTTTCCAGCACGGTCTCGGTCGCGGCCGTCGGGACCGAATTTCGCGCTTCGATGAGGAAAAGCTGGTCCAGACCGAGATTGCTCAGCAGGTCGCTGTTGCGTTCGTTGAGATTGGTCACCCGCAGGTTCCCCTGCCCCAGTTCGCGCAGGCGCAGGGCGATGCCGGCCAGCGTCCCCATGAAGGTGGAATCCATGACGGTGCAGTTCTTGAGATCCACCGCAAATTCACGGAAGCCGCGGTTGATCATTTCCTTGGCAAACTCCTTCAAGCCCGTGCTGTTTAGGAACGAGCCCTTGCCCTCCACGCGCACCCATACGGTGCGACTGGCGGTGCCGACGAGAATGGATGGCTGAACGTTCACAACTTCAGAATCGGATTAAGATGGCCACGGTGGACGCAGCGTCAGGAAGGTCCTGACCTGTAGACAATAGTCCCATACGTGGAAATTGCATCTCCCAATCAGTTCCAGAGGAAGGATTGGTTAAGGCCGACGATTTTGCCGTTCTCGATCAGGACCACCCGCCAGCCACATACTTTGCCATCCTCTGCATACTGATCGCCGATGACGTCGAACTCCGACATATAGGAACCCTTGGCGTCTTTGATAACATACTCCTTGGCTTGCACAAAAGCGCCGAGGTTCTGCTGGCGAAACTCAAAGCGGACAGTGAGATCCGCCTTGCGAGTGGAGCGCCAGAAAAACTTGAAGTAGTGGCCGTAACGCGCGCGGCGTTCATAACTGTTTAACGCTCCGTAATTGAGCCGGGAGCGCTCGAAATTGATCATCGGATCGAAGGACGGCTTATTCACCTGCGGATCGTTCAGCGTGATGATCGACTTACGGAACTGGAAGGCGTCGTCGATCGAGAGCGGGATGACGTTGGCCTTGTCGATGGCACGGGACGTGTCACCACCGATAATGTTGCGGCCATTTTCGCCGAATGCGACCGAGGTGGCGGCGAAACAAGCCAGCAGCAGCGGTAGGAAGCGTTTCATTGGGCGTGGAAAGTAATCTCGTTCACCAAAACCTGTCAATCATTGCACTAGGGGAAAACCCTGAAGTTGGACACTGGGAATGAGCGAACAAGTGGACAATTCAGGCGTAAGTCCCAAGTGCATCATGGACATTCTCCACGGCCATACCGCCCTCGCCCACGGCAGCGGCGCAGCGCTTGACCGAGCCGGAGCGGCAATCGCCAGCGGCGAAGACTCCCGGCTGGCTCGTTTCGAGGGCGCAGGGGCGTCGCTCGCTCTTTTGCCAGGCAGGCGATTGCGCCACCTGCGTGCCGGTCTTGATGAAGCCTCGGTCGTCGCGCTCGATTTCCGGCGGCAGCCAATCGGTGCATGGCTTCGCGCCGATCATGGAAAAGACGGCCGGTGTGGGCACGGTGCGCCACGCCCCCGTCACGGTGTTTTCCAGGTCGATTTCCTCCAGCGTCCTTCCGCCGCGCATCTTGCGAATCTCGGTTTGGAAAAGGATCTCGATGTTCTCCTTTGTCTCCACCCGGCGCGACAGGTAGCTCGACATGCTCTTGGCCAGATCGGTGCCGCGCACAACGAGGATCACTTTCGCCGCGCACTCGGAAAGGAACATCGCGGCCTGCCCTGCGGAATTGCCGGCGCCGGCGATCACCACCGTCGCGCCGCGGCAGAGGGCGCCTTCCATCGCCGTAGCGGCGTAGTAGACACCACGTCCCTCGAATTCCGGCCGACGCTCGGCCTCGATGCGCCGGTAGGCGGCGCCCGTGGAGATGATCACGCACTTCGCGCGAATCGGCGCGGGACAGCTCTCGACCTGAATGCACGCACGATATTCGCCATCCGTGAAGCTGAGCGACAGCGCTTGGTTGGGCGTGGAGAATTTCGCGCCGAAACGAAAGGCCTGGAGCTGTGCACGGTGTGTGAGGTCGCCGCCGCTGATGCCGGTGGGAAAGCCGAAGAAATTCTCGATCAACGAGGACGACGCGGCCTGGCCTCCCGGCGCATAGCTTTCCAGCACCACCGTCTTCAGCCCCTCGGAGGCCGCATTCACCGCCGCGGCCAGTCCCGCCGGGCCCGCGCCGACGATCACCAGATCGCAGAGCACCTCCTCATCCTCGCGTTCCAACCGGCGCAGCAGACCCGCCACCTGCGCGACTTCGCGCAAGGATGGCCGACGCAAAGGCAAGCCATTCGCGTCGATCAAGGCTGGCAGTTGATGGCTGCCGAGATGCAGCCGCTGGGCAAGCGCTTCGCCATCGGGGCTTTCAAAAATGATGAGCCGATGCGGGATGTGATTCTTGTCGAGAAAGTCGTGGATCTGGTGGCCATCCTGCGAATCGCGCGCTGCCAGCACGCGCAGGCCGGCAAAGTCCCGGTCGCGGCGCAACCGCTCGCGGCGCATGATGAAGGCATCCACCAGCGGCCGGCCCAAGCCGGGCAATTCCGAGAGCGCCCGGCGCAGCTCAGCCGCGGGGATCTCGAGGATTTCCGATTCCGCAGCTTTGCCCCGCGCGGTGGCCAGCGCGGAGGTGCCATTGAGCATGGCGACGTCTCCGGCAAAATCGCGTGGTCCTCCCGAGGCGAGAATCTGTTCCACTCCATCGCGAGTGGCGATGACCTCGATCTCGCCTGTCACCACTACCGCCATGGCGAAATCGCGCTGCCCGGCGCGATAGATGAGTTCGCCTTTCTTGACGGTCCGGCGCCGTCCGATCCCTTCGAGCATCGTCATTTGGCGGTCGTCCAACTTGGGAAAGGCGATGCTTTCGGTGTCGCGGTAGAATTGCTCGTCTGGATCCGGTGCTTCCACAGGCAGTATTGGTTTTTGAAGTTCAGCGCGGCAGGAATGCCGGCGCCACCCGCAGTCTATGGAAGGCTCACGCAGGGTCAAACTCTGCCGCCCGGCCCGCTCAAAGCCGGGTCCTGGCGAATACGAGCAGACCGTTCGCGGGAATCGTAATGCCGGCCGATTGCGAGAAGCCGTGCATCGGCGGACCGTCCGCTGTGACTCCACCATAGTTCCCCTGCGCCTGCTGGTTGAACCAGCTCTCATAGATATCCGAGTTGAACACTTCCTCCCAATGTCCGCCGGCCGGAAATCCCAAGTGAGAAGTCGACGTGACGTGAGAAGTGGAAGCTGGTGTAGGGCGTGTGCGGGCAGTTCTCTTTTGGAAACGAAAATCGGCTGAGCCGGTTAAGGCTCAGCCGAAGGAAGCGAGTTGGTTATGCGGCCTTCTGGTCGCTGGCGAAGTAAGACTTTCGCGCTATCCAACATCAACGTTCTGGCGCCGCAATTCCTCGCCGTGGAAGGAGCACCAAGTCGGCCGCTTCCTCGACATCTCTGAGAAGCGTCATACGCGGCGTGCCCATTTGTGCACGCACGGTCAGACCACGGGAAAGGTCAATGACCTGGCTCGCGCGCGCGGCTACGGGAAAGTCAGACGGGATTTCTCCCGCGCTGATCCCGTCCCGGAATCGACGTTCCACCAGCGCCACGACGCCATCTGCTGCGTTCTGTAGGAACTGCCGCACCTCAGCGTCGTTCACCAGCGGCGCGACGCACACGATGAGACATCCCGGGGCGCATCCTTCCTCGGTCGCACTTTCGACGGCGAACCTCATGAAGCTTGCGATCGAGTCGCGAAGGGCCTGCGGCGCGAGGAGCGCCTTCGTAGCGAGAGCGCC
>JBGGMZ010000084.1:0-11184 GCA_041287745.1 Chthoniobacter sp.
TCGAGATCGACGGTGAAGGT
Source organism: Chthoniobacter sp. (assembly GCA_041287745.1). GTDB lineage: Bacteria > Verrucomicrobiota > Verrucomicrobiia > Chthoniobacterales > Chthoniobacteraceae > Chthoniobacter. The sequence continues at coordinate 21 of JBGGMZ010000084.1, forward strand.
GCATCCGGGCGCGGCGAGCTTCGTCTGCAGAGCGGCGACGGCAGGATCGACCACGGACTCCACCGGCACTGGTGAGAAAGAGAACTGGTACTGCCCACGAGCGAGCCGCGAGTGAGTGAGGAAATGCTCGGTCAGCCGGCTCAGCCGGAGATTTTCCGAATGGAGCAGATCGAGATATTCGCGGAGCTGCTCTTCATTGCGATAGCGACCTTCACGAAGGGTGTCGACGAGCACACGCATTGTGGCCAGCGGCGTGCGCAGCTCGTGCGCGACGGTGGCGACCGAGGTGTTCTTGAGCTCGTGCAGGCGGAGTTGCTGGTTCACGGTGAGACCGGCGGCGGCGGCGATGGCGCAGATGGCGATGGCGGCAATGAGCGCAGTCCACGCATAGACTCGGAACTGATCGCGCACTTCCTTCTGCAGCGCCGATTCATCCACCAGCCATGCCTCGGCAATCCACATAACGCCGAGATGTTTGATGGAAGTCTGCGCGACGAGCCGGCCGGGCGAGGCGGAGTTGCCAGCCACGAGCTGCCCGGACGAATCGCGAATGGTGACATCGACCGTCCGATCGAAGAGATCGAGGCAGAGATGGCGCAGTTCCTCCGGTTGCACCGGATCGGTCCGCCCGGCGAGATGTTTGTCGAAGGAAACTGCCGCGCTGCTGATCGTGCGCTGGGCATTGCTTGAGAAGCGTTCGCGTGCCGCATCGCGCTCGCCATCCAGCGCATCGGTCATGAAGCGCAGCATGAGGACGAGCGGGATGAAGGGCACCAAAACGAGCAGCACCAGGAGCGCGCGCAATTGCTTGGGGCTGATCTCGTGAATCGTCATGGGGGACCAGGTCTTTCTGCCGCAGAATCGGTGCCGTGCGAAGCCCGAAGATCACTGCGCCCATTTCTCCGGGCTTCGCGGCCACAATCTTCATTCGCGCTCAACGCGCCGGCTCGAGAAGCTTCACGTCGTCGCCCATGTATTCGGTCACCGCGAGGGCGTTCTTCGTCTTGTCATCGCTCCGCGGGAGGAAGCGTTGATCGCCGGTGCCGCCGGTGCTGACGATGCGACCGCTGCCATCCGTGTAGACCGCCACCGAGCGAGTGCCGCCCCAGGTGCCGCCATATTGCTTTTCCTGCGTGGTGTAGTGCCCGGTGCCGTCGGTGGAGTCGACCACCAGCGGCCAAGTCGATTTCGAGGTTGGCGTCAGCCCATAGACGAACGCCCAATGATTTTCCTCGGGTTGCAGAATGTGAGCGGCGTCCTGGGTTTGGTCATCCGCGCTCGGTCCCGCTTTGGAACCGGCCACAGCGAAGACTCTTTCATTGTCGAGGTAGGCTGGGATGAGACTGCGAAACGCATCGTTCGAGTTCACGATATCCTCGTCGTAGCTGTTCTTCTTGAGCGGGTAATTGCCATCATTGTCGTTGGCATACATGTGCAGAGCGGTGCTGATCTGCCGCGCTTTGCTCATCGCATCCGTCATTTTGGCGGTCTGCATCGCCTTCTGGAACGCCGGCATGGCGATGCCGGCGATGATGCCGATGATGGCGACGACGATGAGCATCTCGAGCAGGGTGAATGCTTTGCGTGGAATGCGTTTGTTCATGACTGGGGATCTTTCTTTTTTGGATTGGTTGGCCGCCGCGGGATGCATTGGCCGATGCACGAATCCTCGCTCCGTCGTGTTATGGATTTGTTACCGTCGCGTTCGGCTTCGGTTCTTTTTGCGTCCGGCGGAAAAGACGCTTAGAGACTCCGTTTCCATGCGCATTCACTCGCTCGAACATCAGCCCGAAGAAGGTCCGGCAAAGATCGCCGACTGGGCCGCCGCCCGCGGCCACACGTTGTCTCGCACCGCGCTCTACGCCGCCGAACCGCCGCCCGCCCTTGAGACCTTCGACCTGCTCGTGATCATGGGCGGAGGCATGAATATCTACCAGCACCGGGACCACCCCTGGCTGGTGGAGGAAAAGGCATTCCTGCGGCGCGCCATCGATGCGGGCAAGCCGATCCTCGGCATCTGCCTCGGCGCCCAGCTCCTGGCCGACGTGCTTGGCGGCAAGGTTTACCAAAACCCGGAAAAGGAGATCGGCTGGTTTCCCGTCACCTTCACCGACCGTTCCGGCCTATTCGCCGGATTTCCTGAGACGATGAACGTGATGCACTGGCACGGCGACACCTTCGATTTACCGCCAGGCGCATGTCTTATAGGCTCGAGCGAAGGCTGCCCTCGACAGGCCTTCGTGTGGGGCGACCGCGTGGTGGGACTGCAATTTCACCTCGAGATGGGCGCGGTGAACGTGGCCGATCTGGCGACGGTCGCAGCGGAGGATCTTACTCCCGGCCGCTTTGTCCAAAGCTCCGCACAACTCACCGAGACGCCGGCGGACCTCCCGGTGGCGCATTCGTCGTTGTTTACGTTGCTCGATGCGTTGGCGGGAAAGGCGGCGGAAAGTTAATAGGGGATGGCTGAAAGTTGATAGCCCTCCACTGTTTCACGGGAGTGGCCGCTCCGCGGCGAGCCAAGGAGAGGCGCTTTGTAAGCCTTGGGCGGTTGCAAACCGCCCCTCCTTGATTTTTCCCCGCGCGCATCCAGCCCAAGCTACGCAGTCATACGCGACGATCCAACGCGCCGCGGAGCGGCCACTCCAACGGTAACGCGGTGGTCTCTCAACTTTCGACCCTCGACCACTCCTCCTTCAGTCCGCAAACAACGACATCTGATCCGTCGGTACGCGGAAATGGGACACGTCGTAGGGTGGAATGTCGTCGCGGAAACCAGCTTTGCGATAGCCAAGATCGAAGAGCGCCTCGATCTGCTCGGCGAAGAAGCCTTCGCCCTTCATGCGGGCACCCCATTTCGCATCGTAGAGCTTGCCGCCTCGCATGGAGCGAATGCGGCTGAGGACTTTGTCCTTGTGTCCCGGCGCATGGCGCTCGAGCCACTCGACGAAAAGCGGGGCGACGGCGTAGGGCAGGCGCAGGATGGTGAAGCCGGCGGAGCGCGCGCCAGCCTTGGCTGCCGCGGCGAGGAGGTCGGGAAGTTCGTGGTCATTCAGGCCGGGAATGATCGGCGCCGTCATGGCATTCACGGGAATGCCCGCAGCGCTGAGTTCCTCAATTGCGGCGAGCCGTCGGCTGGGAGGCGAGGCGCGCGGCTCGAGGGTCTTCGCGAGTTCCGGGTCGAGTGAAGTGATGGATACCGAGACCGTCGCGGCATGATAGCGTGCCAGTTCAGAGAGGTAATCGATGTCCCGAGTGACGAGGTGATTCTTGGTGATGATGCCGACTGGGTTGCGAAATTCGGCGAGCACGGCGAGGCACCGGCGGGTCAATTGCAAGCGGCGTTCGACTGGCTGGTAGGCGTCGCTGATCGCGCTCATCGTGACGACTTGGGGAACCCACTTCTTGTGCGAGAGTTCGGCGCGCAGGAGCTCGGGCGCGTTTTCCTTCACCACGATCTTCGACTCGAAATCGAGCCCGGCGGAAAAGCCGAGGTACTCGTGGAATGGGCGGGCAAAGCAATAGGCGCAGCCGTGCTCGCAGCCGCGGTAGGGGTTCAACCCGGCGTTGAAAGGGATGTCCGGGGAATCGTTGCGGCTGATGATGGATTGCGAGTCGTCGCGCAGGAATTGAGTGCGGGGCCGGATGGGCTCGCCGTCTTCATCGACCAGTGCTTCCGGCTCCAGCTCGATGACGAGCTTCTCGAAACGGTTGTGCGGATTCGTGGCCGAACCACGACCGCCGGGAGCAACTGCTTTTGGCTGAAACATATGTTCAATAGAACATATGCCCTTGCGGGCTGCCAACGGTTTATTCGGAATTATGTTCCGCTTTCGGACCGGCACGCTGTAGCCGGCCTCAGTGAGGCCGGTTCCGAGGTCAATGACCCCGGCTACAACGCTCTCTCATGACCGCCGTATTCAGTGCTAAAAATACGCGGGCTCATTGCCCGGCTTCCACTTGATGTTGCAGCCGATGCTCGGCCTTTGCTCGGGGTTCACTGGCTGGCCGGCCAGCACGGCATCGAGCGCGGCGCGGATGTTTTCGCCATTGAGCACGCCGCTTCCAGGACGATCAGGACCACGGCCGGGCCGGGAGCTGTCGAGCTGCCCGCGGTAGACCAGCTTGCGCGCCGCATCGAAGAGGAAGAGGTCCGGGGTACAAGCCGCCGTGTAGGCCTTGGCGACGGCTTGGGACTCATCGTAGAGGAAGGGGAAGGTCCAGCCTGCCGCCTGGGCCATGGCAGCGGTGGGTTGGGGCGCATCTTGCGGATACTGCTCCACGTCGTTGGCCGTGATGGCCACGAAGCCCACGCTTTTGTCCGCATAGTCGTGAGCCAGCCGGGCCAGTTCGGGCTGGACGTGAACCACGTAGGGGCAGTGCACACAGACGAACATGACGAGCAGCGCCTTCTTATCCGAGAAATCGGCGAGCTTTACCGTCTTCCCAGAAGCCACATCCGGCAGCGAAAAGTCCGGCGCCGAGGTGCCGAGAGCTAGCATGGTAGAGGAAACAGCCATAGGGATATTTAGGATTTAAGATTTAGGATTTAGGATTTGGGCTTCCGATCAGACGAGTCGCTTGGCAAAGAGCTAATTCCTAAATCATAAATCCGAAATCCTAAATCTCCCCATGAGCACCCTCCTTCGTCTTTCCTGCCCCGATCGCGTGGGGTTGCTCGCATTGATCTCGAATTTCGTCGCGCGGCACGGGGGCAATCTCATCGAGGTACACCAATATACCGATCCGGCAGCCGGCTGGTTTTTCACCCGCATGGAGATCGACACGCGCACCCTGGCGATGGATCTGCCCACGCTGCGGCAGGAGTTCACCCCCCTCGCGGCGGAGTTGCAGGCCGAGTGGACGATTCGCCGGGCGGAGACGAAGCGGAAAGTCATCGTCATGGTCAGCAAGCTCGGCCATTGCTTGGCCGATCTGCTGTGGCGCTGGCACTCGGGAGAGCTGGACTTCGAAATCGCCGCCGTCATCTCCAATCACGAAAACCTGCGTCCCATGGTGGAGCGCGAGGGACTGGAGTTCTGCTACGTGCCGGTGGACTCGCACGATAAGCCCGCGGCCTTTGCCAAAATGGCCGAGCTGTTCCGTTTCGTGAACCCGGATCTCATCATCCTCGCGCGCTACATGCAGGTGGTGCCTTCGGAGCTCTGTGCGGAATTTGCCGGCCGCATCATCAATATCCACCACTCGTTTCTCCCCAGTTTCGTGGGGGCAAATCCGTACCAGCGCGCGTGGCAGCGCGGGGTGAAGCTGATCGGCGCGACCTGCCACTATGTGACGGCAGAGCTCGATGCCGGCCCGATCATCGATCAGGAAGTCATCCGCGTGGAGCACTTCCACAACGCAGACGATCTCATGCGGCTCGGCCGGGATTGCGAGCGGCTCGCGCTGGCGCGCAGCGTGCGCTGGCACCTGGCAGATCGAGTGCTGCTCCATGGGCAGCGGGCGATCGTTTTCCGGGACTGACCGTCCTGCCCGTAATTCCACAGTAGCCAGCGGCGCGGTCAGACGCTACAGGGGAAGGGTCATGTTACGTATCTGGAAAAAGCGCATACTTCTTCTCGGTTGGGGCGGCATCTGCTGCGCCGGGGCCGTGCATCTCTCTGCCGCCGATAAGAAGGCGGACGACGATCACGCGGCCAAGGTAAAGCACGCGATGACTCTCTTTCAGCAAAACAAATTCAAGGAGGCTGAGGCGGAATTTCGCGCGCTCCTGGACTCGGATGAAAAGACCCGCGGTCTCGATCATCCGGACACCCTGCAGGATCGCAAGAACCTGGCCATCGTCCTCGGCGTGGAAGGAGATTTTCTCGGCGCAGAGAAGGTGCTCCAGGAGGCTATCGACCTCGAGTCCGGCATCCTCGGGCCGGAGAATAAGGACGTGATCGAATTTCGCGAGATCCTCGCCAGCACTTATGCGCGCGAGGGACGCAACACGGAAGCGGTGCGCGAGTTCCGCAAGATCCTCGCCATGCGTGAGCGGGTCTTCGGGCTGGAAGATATCGGCACTGCCCGCGCCCGGGGCAATCTGGGGAGCGTCCTCAACGACATCGGTGAATACCGGGAAGCGGAGCAACTGCTGCGCGCGGCCCAACCCACGCTGGAGAAGAAGCTTTCGCCGAACGATCCCGCAGTCCTTCTCAATCGCACCAACCTGGTCAAGCCGCTGCTGGCGCTCGGGCGTTTCGCCGAAGCGGAAAAGGAACAACGCAGCGTTCTCGCCTCGCTACAGCAGATCGTCGGTGGCGCCCATCCGGAAGTGGCGTTGGCGACGCTCAATCTGGCGGCGACACTGAAAGCGGAGAAAAAATATCCAGAAGCCCTGGAGTTGGCGCGCAAGGCGGAAGCGCTGCTCACTCAGCTGGGACCCGGTTCGCCGAAGGCGAAAGAGGCGCAGCTGATGCGCCAGGAGCTCGAGGCGATGCCGGTCATACAAGCGACGAGGAAAAAGAAGGAGTAGGCGCCCCGCCGGTGCGGCCAGCTTCGCTGTGGGTGCGGAGGGCATTGAGCCGCTGCATGGCTTCCGCCGTTTGCGCATTCGTGAGGATACGCCAGGTTGCGCAATAGGGAGTGGGGCAGGAAATGCATCGGCCTTTCATGGTCCTATGCTTCGTGCCACCGAACGATCGAGTCGCGAAAGTGCTTTCTACGCGAAAAGCCGTAATGGACACGAGCATCGCTCCATAATCGCTTCCGACATAGTGCGAGCTTTCCTGCTTTTGGCGTTGCCAATTCGTTGACACTGGCCGTGTATATAGCCGAATGCACTGCCGCTGTTTCTCTTATGCGTCCGTCGTATCACTCCTCGCCCTCGGCGGGTTGAGCACCGGGTGCCATAAGGACAAAGGCCCTTCGCCCGAGACCCAGGTGGAGAGTTTGCAAATGAGTTCGGAGCTCGATCGTACGAAGAAGAAGCTCGCCGCAATCGAGAATGACCTCACGGCCAAGGACGATGCCATTGCCCTAGCCAAGGAAGAAACGGAGAAAAGCAGAAAAGAAACCGTAGAAAAAGAAAAGGCCATCGCCGAGAGGGACAAGCAGATCAAGGCACTGGAAGGCGAGATCGCGGAGCTGAAAAAGAAGGAAGTTTTCGGCTATGCGGAGGCCAGTCGGTTGCATCAGCAAAACCTCAATTCGTCGGCGCTCGATCGATACCGGCAGTTCGTGGCAGCTTATCCTGCGAGCCCGCTGGTGGCTGACGCCAATCGCGCTATCACCGAACTGAGTGTCACGGCGCCAAAGGAAGCGCGAGCTCGTGCGGTGACGATCGATGCCTTCGCGGTGGAGCGGGAGGCACTCAAGAAATTTACGGACGGCTATGCGACGCCGGAGGATCTCGCCCCCTTGCTGCGACGGAAATCGATCGCCGATGTCGTCAAGTTGCTCGGCGCACCGAACATGACCTATCGCGAAGGAAAAGAACTCGGCTACGTGGATAGAGTCGTGGATGCCGCGTCGGGTGCGCGCGGCACGCTGGTCATCGGCTTTGAAGATGATCGCGTGTCGACGTTGCGCCTTGGCTATCTGGGCAAGCCGATCCGGCCGTAGAGGCAGAGCGGGGGACCATTGAGGGGGAGCGTTGGCTGTCGTATTTCCGCCTTCATCGTTTCTCCGTCGTGCCTAACGTTTTCGTCCGTACGAGTGTTCATTGAGCGTAACGTTTCACGCTCTTTTATGACTTCTCTTCTCCCCCGAGTTCTCGGCGTTTTCGCCTTTCTTGCGCTTTGCCAGTGGAGCCCGTTGACTCACGCAGCGGATGCTCCCGCTGTTTCAAAAGCCGAGCCGCCAAAAGGACCTGCGCCGATCGCCGCCGATGTTTCCTACGGCCCGAGTCCCAATCAACTCGTCGACATCTTCGTGCCTCCGGATGCGAAGGAACCGTGTCCCGTCTTGATTTGGTATGGCGGCATTTGGAAGCCGGCCAAGCACGCAGTGGATCCGGGAAAATTCTTTCCGTCGCACATCGCGGTGGTGGCAGTAGAGACGCGCACACTCACCGATGGTGTGCAGGAAAAGGCGAACCCGCCGGTCTCATACGTCATGAACGATGCCGTGCGCGCGGTGCAGTTCATTCGCCTGAATGCGGCCAAATGGAATCTCGACCCAAAACGCATCGCCGTCGGCGGCGGCTCGCAGGGCACCTTGCCTGCGCTGTATGTCGGCTGCTCTGGCGACCATGCGAATCCCACTTCGAATGATCCAGTCGAGCGTGTTTCGTCGCAGGTCGTTTGCGTGGCGGCGTTTCGCAGCCAGCCGACGATCGACCCGAAGCGCATGCAGGAATGGGTGCCGGGTGTTTCATGGGGCGCGCCAGCCTTTGGGATGAGCTTCGAGGATTCGCTCAAGCATCGTGAAGAATTACTGCCCATCATCCAGAAGTGGTCACCGGATGCGTTGCTGAACAAGGACGCCGCGCCGATCTATTTCGAGAACGAGTGGGGTCTAAGCCAGCCGGAGGATCCGAAAATCACCGAAGCGAACTACAAGGTGCATTCGCCCGCGTGGGGAATGGGATTCAAGAAGCAGGCCGACACGGTCGGCGTGACGGTCTACAACAAGTTCCCCGATCACCCGACGGAGAAGTACAAGGACATCTGGGATTTCATCATCCAGAGCCTCTCCGCACCGGCGAAGTAGCGCTCGAGGACCGCTTCGTTATCTCAACGAGTGGCGATCGGCTCGACTGCGAGGAATTCATGCTCGTCGCTGCGCAAGAGCTCCAGGCTGCGACCGGTGAGACCGTAAAGCGGGACCTGAAGCTGCGTGCATTCCACGCCTTGGAGTCGTTTCTTTTCCGACAATTCGAAAGTCTCGGTCTTCAAGCACGTGCCATCTTCCACTTCCTGATAGCGCAGCTCATAGCGACCGGGAGTGATCCGCTCCAAGGTAAAACTCGCGCGCCTCGGGATGAAGCAGACGCGGACGACTTTCGAGTGCGAGCCGTACTCGGCGGAGACCAGTTTCAAAAAGACGTCCGAGGTATTTTTCGAATTGTCCACTGTGACCGACGAATAGCCATCCCTCGCCAGCTTCTCGAAGCCCGCGAGATAGGAGGGTTCTTCGGCCAAGGATGCCCATCGAGTGGATTGATGAGGCGCAGGTCAACGGCCGGCTGCTCCAGCGGCTGCGGAACCGCCTCTCCGATAATGGTGTCCTGCGCGATCTTCGCAGGCTCTGCGGTGGTGGCAGGTGCCGTGGCCATCGGCTCCGCCTTCTTCGTGGAATCATGGTGCGCCACCGTATTGGCCAGAAGTGCGCTGAATCCGACGATTACGACTGTCCCGAAAACCAGCTTCCAGTTGGGAATCAGCGCACTGAGGCTGCGCAGCACCATCCAGAACGAAAACGGCGGGGACGGTCGAGGGCTCCACGTAGTGGCCGACGCGAAATTGCCCGGCGACGACGTGGCCGAGGTACGGCGCGAAGCAGCGAGTCTGGCGTCATACTCCTCCCGTTTCGCAGGGTCGGACAGGACCTCGTAGGCGGCGTTCAAGATGGCCATGATCTTGCCAGCCTGCGGATCACCCGGATTCCGGTCCGGATGCCAGCGCATGGACAGGACGCGGTAGGCCGCTTTGATGACCTCGAGAGGCGCCTTCTCCGAGACCTTCAGATTGTCATAGTGAGTCACCTTTGACTGATGATGGGGACGTATCTTGATTGGCATGGAATTGATCTCCGTTAGACCGTTCTATTCCGAGGGGAATCAGAGGCAGAAAAGGCGCGAACCACCACTCCCTCGCATCGTATCTGCAATAGCATCCATAGCTTCTGTAAATCTTGATCATCACTACACCGGCGTCCGTCAAATTGCCAGAAAAAAGCGTATGGACACGTAGGCCCGTCGACTGACTTCTTAGACACGTTTTCCCTGTCAGCACCTGCCCAATGTTATCGTCAAGACGGGACCATGAATCCGTCCGAAACGATCCGCAGCTCCGACAAGGAACGTCTGGATTACCCTTGGACCTAGGATGATCGCTCTTGTGACGATGACAGGCGGGTTCGACGCTCGCAGAGGAGCGTCAAGCCGTTCGCAGCCCAAGACTCATCCTTCCGCTTTCGCGGCCGCCGGAGCCTTCTTCGCAGCGGGAGCTTTCTTCTGCCGCGGCTCGAATTCGAAGGTCACTTTTGTGTCTTCAAGTTTGAGATAAGCAGAGAAGGGCTTGCCCTTCTTCGAGATGAAGCGCGGGAGCAGGTCGCTCTTGCCGTCGCGGAAAATCTTCAGTGCCTGCTCGGGCGGAATGGCCCGCTGGCAGATCGATTTGCCCATGCGGATGGGCTTCTTCGCGCCCTTGTCGGCGGGTTGGCAGAGGTAGGCGGTTTCCGTCTCGTAAACGGTGCCGTGTGGCGTCTCGCCGAGCACTTTGGCTTGGGAAAGGTCCACGGTTTTGCCGCTGCCGCCTTCACCATCGCCATTGTCCTCGAAGTCAAACTTCTGCTTCCACTCGGTCTTTTCACTGAGAATGATCTCGGCGTTGAATGCCCGTCCGAGCTTGCTGCGGAAGCCCTCCAGCGGACCCACGCGTCCCTCGGTGAGCAGCTTGGCCACTTCCTCGCGCTCGAATTCGCGGCCGGACATCGTCTTCCACACGATGAGTTTGCACTCGGGATTCTTGCACTCGAAAGCCTTGAAGCTCTCCTTGAACGGACCGGTGCCGCACTTCGGGCACTTCACGTCGATCTCCTTGAAATTGCCCCGTACTTCCTGGCCCATGCCGCCGCGGACCTTGCTCACGAGCTCGGTCGTGAGGCCGCGGATCTGCTCCATGAAGGCGATGCGCGAGAGCTGACCGCGCTCCATCTGGCGCAGCTTGTGTTCCCACTCGCCGGTGAGCTCGGGTTTCGTGAGCGCTTCGGCGTGCAGATTGCGCAGCAGGGTGATGAGTGAAATGCCCTTGGCCGTGACGATGAGGTCGCGACCCTGGCGGATAAGATAGCCCTCGAAGATGAGACCTTCGATGGTCTGGGCACGCGTCGCCGGAGTGCCGAGGCCGCGCTCCGCCATTGCTTCGCGCAGCTCTTCGTCGTCCACCAGTTTGCCGGCGCCTTCCATCGCGGAAAGCAGCGTGCCTTCGTTGTAGCGGGCCGGCGGCTTGGTGATGTTTTCCTTCACCTCGATCGCCTCGGTCTTCGCCTGTTCGCC
>JBGGMZ010000085.1:0-4465 GCA_041287745.1 Chthoniobacter sp.
CGGTGTCGGTGCCGGCAGGCAGTCGTATTTTCCCTGGAGATAGCTCTCAACGGTCCCACGATCTGAATCATTGAGCGCTGTGTTGTAGATCAGCACCTCGGCAATGTACCCGACAAAGTTGCCATAATCCGCGGCCCCCACTTGGGTAGGCGCGTAGACATCCGAGCGCGGCGAGGTGAGGCCGGTAACCTCAGCCACTCCACAGTAGTAAATCGTCGGGGTCTTGCTGTCGTAAACGACGGTCAAAGGACAACTAGTGGAGATGCCTCCCGAGAAGACTGCCAGCGGTGGCATGTAGCCGGAGGCGTACTCAAAAATCGAGGCGCCGTTCGTCCCTACGGAAATACACGCCCCTGCGGCGCTGTTATTCGGATTGGCCGAGCCGAGTGCATAAAGTTGCCCGCTCTGCCCCTGGGTGCCGCTCGTGCTTTCGCTATAGAGGGTGATGGCAGACTGGGGAATGGCGATCAGGAAGACCGTGAAGCTATCCGCCGCCAGCACGGTGCCATTGGTGGACATGATCTCACTGCCACTAAAATCGATGGCAGGCAGGCCGTTAATCGCGCTGTCGACCAGAACGGGCTGAAGTCCGCTGGTGGCGGTGACATAGTTTCCTGCGCCTGACTGGTCCAGCCAAGTGCTGACGTGATTGCTGGAATCGACGACCGTAACCCCCTCGTCGGCCCTGAGCCATAGAACCAGACCGGAGGTGGGAATCGGAACTGGCGTGGGGGTCGGTGTGGGCGTCGGGTCATCGAGTGCGACGGTCCGGGCGGAACGCAGATGGGAAGCCAGGCGTTCTAGCGGGGTTGTAGCCTTCGGGCGAATGGGCGGCTTCGGCTTGGCGGCGGTGACTGGCGCCACTTTGGCGTGGACTTTGGTTTTTCCAAGGATGGGCTGTGCCTTGCGCGAGCGCGCCTTGGGAACCATCGTTGATGGTGCTTTGCGTGACGGTGCCGCGGGTTTGGCAGACTGGGCGGCGGCGGGCACTTTTCCAGCGGGCTTGAGCTGAGCGGGAGGCGTCGGCTTTCCTTTGCCGGAGGGAGCGGGTTGTTTCTTGTCCATGGTAAGAGGCGAAGGCTATATGGGTATCATCCGGCCGTAGCCTGCGGTATCAGGCGCGACGCCTGAAAATATCTCCCCTAAACGCCTGACACGGGATGAACCACGTTTCCTTGGGGAAAGAAACTACGTATTGACCCGTACCTCCCCATTCGCCCACCCTGTGTCCGCAGGCAACGATGGTCACCCAATTCCGATAGGAACTGGGTCGTCAATCGACCCAGCCCCGATGAAATAGAATCCCGGACACTGTCGATGGGCGCAGACATTGGATCGGCAGCGAAACGTAACCGACATGGGAGACACGCAAAATTCCTGACATATCCGAGTGCCTTTCCGATTCTCAATCCGCCCCCCGGCGCAAAATTTTATTGACGAGGGAGTGACCAATCCTCAAGTTTCCGCGTTGAGAATTCGGCAGAAATGCGAAGTATGGTAGATCGAGCGCAGCTCCAGGTGCTGGTCGTGGATGAGAATCCACTGACGCGTTTTGGCGTTCTTTCCATAGCTAACTTGCATCCGCTCCTGCATGTCTGTGACGAGGCCGCGGACGCTAGGGCAGCCCGGGAGTTGTATAGCCGGGAGAATCCAGCGGTGGTTTTGCTCGACGTCACGTTGCCGCACGGCGATGGGATCGAGTTAGTCGAGGAATTCTCGCAACTGCAGCCAGATTGCCGCTTTATCGTCGTCAGCGAATTATGTGATCACGCGACCATTGAACGTGCGTTTCACGCGGGCGCGCACGGCTACGTGAGCAAAAAGGACCAAGCTGCAGAAGTATTGTGCGCGTTGGAAGCGGTGATTACTGGCGGCACTTACATGAGTAAGCTCGTGACGGAGTGCCTTCGAGCAACGATGAGTCGAAAGCTTCCCAATCGTGCCCTGGCATACATCCGCGATTTATCCAATCGCGAACTGCATATCTTCAGAAGGATAGGAAAGGGACAGGGCACTACGGCCATCGCCCGGGAACTGGGAGTTAGTGTGAAAACGATTGAAACGCATCAAGGGCGAATGAAGGCCAAACTGCGCTTGATGACGATTGCCCAGTTGCGCATTGCTGCCGCGAGCTGGCTGGCATTTTCACTAATTGCTTAAGTGTGAGGAAAACCCACATTTGCGGGGCAGCCCTTCTTCTCTGTCTCTGTAAAGTAAGCCCCAACACGGTAACGAACTCTCCGAAAATTTAGCGGCTTATCATTGGTTGGCCGTTGTTTCCCCCCTGCTCGGGTCGCTCTTTTCTCTCCCCCCAAAGTGCATAACAGCCTCTAAAACGATCATCCCTTTTCGACCGTTGTAGTCTGAGGCGACAGCCTCCGTCATAAAGTAGGAGACATAGATTCGCCGCATTAGGAGGGCCGGCTGATTAACGCGAATCCGCTTGAACATAGAGTCGCAACATGGAAGCATCCCGTCGCCCACCCCAAATTCATGAACAACGGTCAAGCTGGAAATTTCGTGGCACTCACTGCAGGCGGTCCAGCCCACGCCCTGCTGCTCTCCAGGAATGGCCTGCATTCGCCTCGTCTAGCATAACATCACCACAACCAAAGCTATGTCTACAGCCGCAGTCGTCAAAAAATGTGTCGGATGGTTGGATACCAACTTCCGCGCAAATATCAGTAAGACGTTCAATAAAACTCCCTTCGAGTTGAAGCACATCTACGCCATCGCGTTCAAGGAATCCAGCGAGCTCTGGCCGAATTTGATCGGCAAGTATGACGCCGACGAGATCCTGTCCTTCTGCGTCCTCGACGGAAGCGGCGATGTCTCCGGAACAAAGCGCAGTCCTTTTCCGAAAAACCGCGCTGCCTTTGAAGGGAAATACGGATCCACGTTTACCGAGATGTTGATCGCGGAAGGAAACAAAGCCCGCAAAGTGCGGGGCTTATCGCCCACGAAAACGATCCTCTACAAGGCATATGGGATTTTCCAATACGATCTCCAATACGTGGTCAATGATCGTGCCTTCTTCGAAAAGAAACAGTGGTACAATCTTGACGATTGCCTCGCTCGCCTCAAAAAGGAATTGCTGAGCAAATACGCGTCGACCCACGACGTGCGCAAGGCCATCAAGGCGTACAACGGGTCCGGTGCCCGCGCGGAAGACTACGTCAACGACGTCTTCGAATTCATCCACTCCATGGACGAACTGGGGCTGCCCTAGCGACGCGCCAAAGACCTTTCCTCCCCTTCACCACCCCCCATCCATCACCCCAAAATAACGCCCACTTATGGCCAGTATTCCCAGCAAAGGTTTTTGTATCTACCTCAAAAGAATCCGGCAGGAGAAACGGGCCAGCCAGTCTCTCGCGAGAACAATCGGCAATTACACCTGCTACCTGGATGGCAAAGCCTTGACCGGGCTGAGCGGACAACTGGTGGAGAGCCCGGGGCCCGGCAGTAACAAGAAGAAGAAAGTCCGGATCCAAGCGGGGAGCTATCCCCTCGCCGTGCAAAACGGGAGCCACTATGAGACCTTTGGCTGGGAAAAGGATCATCTTCTGCCGGCGCTTCTTCTGGAAAACACGGGCGAGCGAGAAGGAATCCTCATTCATCCCTGCCATGATCATGATGCCCATTACATTTCGAGCATCGGTTGTCTCAACCCGGCCTCTGGCCTCGTCAATGCAGAATCCGGCATCAACTTGCAAGACAGTCTTGAGCGCACGCTGGCCCTGATTACGGCGCTCCAGAAGGCCTTTGGCAAATTGCCCAAGGACGGAACGATCCCCCACGCGACGATCATCATCGAAGGCGAGCCGGCCTAGCGAACCCCAGCCGGCGGACCATTCCCGGCCCACCCACCACCAAGACGAGAATGACCTCGACAGCACCGTGGCTTCCCCGGACGGCCGCCTCCCTCTTTGCTACTCTTTCTCACCCGAGGAGCCATGGTCGGGAACGCCATCGCCGACCCACTAAACCGCCGCGCCCAGCGGAGCCCCTGCGCCGTTCCAGGCCGACCTGCCCAAGGGCGCACTCTGCGAGATCGAGATCGCGCAGTTTCACCCGACCCAGGCGGCCGTCGGCTATTTTGAGGTCCCGCAAAACGCTGAAAAGCTCAGCGAAAAAAAGCCGGCCAAGCTCCAGAAATCCGGCACTCCGCTGATTTGAGTGGGTGATTTTCAAATGGGATGGGGTGGAGGTAAGATGGGAGGATGACGCCGAATGCGCTATTTGAAGCGGCCTTGCAACTGGGGGAAACAGGGTGGGGAGTGAGCGAGACGAAGTTTCAAGGAGAACCGAAGCAACTGGAACTGGTACTGGAGCACAACGGAGACAGGAGAGTGGTCTGTCCGGAGTGCCAGCGCCGGTGTACGATCTATGATCGAGTGGAGAAGCGCTGGCGGCATTTGAACTTTTTCCAATATCGCTGTGAGTTGGTCGCGCAGGTGCCTCG
>JBGGMZ010000086.1:0-3817 GCA_041287745.1 Chthoniobacter sp.
TTTTTTTTTTTTTTTGAGATCGATGGTGCCCAGCTTCTGCGAGCCGGGGATGAGGAGCAGCGGCCCATTGAAATCGTCCACCGCATTGAGGAACACCACTGCGCTGAGCACATTCGGCGTCGGCATGGCATCTTCCTTCAACCAATAGAGGTAATCCTGGTGCCATTCCCACTGATCGCCATCCAGCCCGAGCTTGGCGTTGATCTTGAACTGATGGACGTAGACCTCGTCGCCGAGCAGCTGTGCCGCTGGGACGGCCATCTTGTCCAGGCGGGTGAGGCGGGCGAAATGGTCGTTCGTCTTGTGGGCGGCAAAAACGGTGCGGACGGCGCCATTCTTCTCCAGGATGCGGCCCGGCTGCTCGGTGCTAAACTCCTGGTATGTCTCCGTCCGGAGCAGGTCTACCTCCTCTTGGGTAAACCAATCCTCCAACACGAGAAAGCCGTCCCGATGGAAGGCAGCGATTTGTTCCGCAGTCAGGCGCATAAAAAGGGGTGTTTGGGACGGCTGAAGCGGTAGTTCGTCTCGCCACCGCGATCTGAAAAACGAATAGAGAGGTTCACTGTATCAATCAAATTCTGTCGCGCCGCCGGTTTTTGACTTTGAGATAGCACCAGATATGCCATCGCGTTCTTACGGAACAAATTAAATCCTGCAGCTCCGCAATTATCCCACCCGGTGGCGTGCGCAAACCCTTGCGGTGGAATTGGAGCCCTTTCTACCGGATTGGCGCCCTATTTTTTCTCAATCTTGGGAGAAGCGCTGTGATTGGGGATGAAGTGCTCGTTTTGAGACATCAAAGCCGGGTGAGCAGGATTGTCTGCGGGGCAGGGACCAAGCCGGACACACATTGGGCGCGCGCTCCGTCGCCGCCCATCCGTCGGGGCGGCTGACGGAGCAGGTCCCTCCAGCAAGCTTACCGTGCGCGAAAAACACTCTTGGGGGAGCTTCGCTTGGGAGACAAACGACGGAACGTCCCTACGGACAGCGAACATAAGACCAAGGGCCTATATCTTTCGGCATTCGCCGGGGGCATTTTTGATATCGCTCAGACATGCCTTTGTCTCCACGCGAAGAAGGCATTCCTCCTCATCTCGAACTTATAAACATATGACGTCGAACACCACCCTCACTCTCGATGCCGCCGCGCCGCGTGTAGACCGACGCAGCGCAATCCTCGGCGGATTGATCGCAGCTTCCACGGCTGCCGCCCTTGGCGCCACGGCTTCGGCCGCTGACGCCAAAGCTGAAAACCCGGAATTGGAAGCCGTCCATGCGCTTCTCAAGGCACACGACGAAGCCATGACCAATCATGATCTCAAAGGGGTCATGGCGACATTGGCGGAAAAGGCCTCCATCATGGGCTCCGGGCCAGGGGAAATGTGGATTGGTCCGGAGGAGATCAAGGACGCCTACGAACATTTTTTCCAAGGGTTTGACAAGGGAGAGCAGGCATTCGAATACAAGTTCAAGGTTGGCGGCCTGAGCTCCGATATGGGTTGGCTGATGGCCTCGGGAAACATCAAGGCGAAGAAGGCAGGGAAAGCATTTGAGTTTCCGATCAATGTGTCGCTGACCGTCGCCAAAGCCGGCGGCCAGTGGAAGATCGCCGCAATGCATTTCTCCACTCTGACAGGCCCGGATGATGCCAAGGGCAAAAACGCGAAATAGGGAGCAACCCACCTCTACTACTATGAACGACAAAGCATCCAACGAAGGAAGCGTTCCGGAGGCAAATCAAGATGTCGTCGGCCGGCGGCTGTTTCTCCAGAGTATGGGAAAGTGGTCAGGTGCCGCGATCGCCGCCGCAGTTGCCGGGAGCTGGCTCGCTGGCGCGCCGAGGGCGGAAGGCGCGTGGGTAAACCGACGCGGAGGCGGAGGCGGCTGGGTGAATGGTGGAGGCGGAGGTGGCGGGTGGATCAATCGTGGCGGCGGCGGTTGGATCAACCGCAGGTAGGCGGCACACCCAATCATTTTGTGTCGCAGGAACCTGATGCGTCCCTCGAGTTCCTGGCGGCGGCGCAGGCCGAGGGACACCGCGACGGCGCGTGCGTCGTGATCGTGCGGACGCGCGAAGAGTTCGCACACTGGCTGCGCACACCGGCGCCTGGCGTGGGGTGGTTGCAGGTGGAAGGTCTGCTCGGGGATCAGGAGGTTTGGGCGATGGCCGCGCAGGGAGCCGCGACGCCCGCGCTGGATGTGATCCTCTCCGATCCAGCCGCGGATTTTTCGGGCCTCTACCGGTTGGTGGATGTCCGCATCGTGCGTGAGGTGCGCGTGACGATGCCCGCCGCACCCGGCTTCATGAAAGCGCTCCGGCTGGCCGCCGCGTTGCAACTTCCGGTTCTCCTGCTCCCGGGCCAGCCGTCCGCGGAAGTTCTCGCCGAACTGACCGAGGCCGCGCATTTCTATCTCCGCGACCCGATGGTCGAAACTCCGGTCGAGTTCTTTCACTCTCTGCTCGCCGCCTTTCGCGGCATGGGAGACGGCACCCTCTGGCGATTTCTCGAAGAGGATCCGGCCATCTTCTCGCGCCGCGATGCAGCGGGCCGCGCACTCCACGCTCCAGACTTTGTCGAAACCCATCTCGCCCGACTGCTCGAGGACGGTGCCGAGTGCGTCGCTTGCCGCTGGCAGCCGGTCTGCGCGGGTTATTTCAAATCGCCCGATCCCACGTACGCTTGTGCCGGTGTGAAACAACTCTTCGCCATGCTGGAAGCCGCGGCGGAAGAAATCGGCCGCGACCTCGCCAGCCAGGAAACACCCTCCGCGCCATGAGTAACCGCGTCTTCAGCGTCATCCTGCTCCCCACGGCGGAGTGCAATGTGGCCTGCACCTATTGCTTCGAGCACAAGGAACCGCATCGGCTGTCCATGCTCCTCGTGCCGCTGCTCACCCGGCAGCTTCTCGACCACATCGAACACGAAGGCATCGAGGAATGCGAAGTCTACTGGCAGGGCGGTGAGGCGATGATCATGGGCCCGGCCTGGTTTGTGGAGGCTGGGAGGATCATGGACGAAGCCGCCGCCGCGCGCGGACGACGCTTCACTCATTACCTCCAGACGAATTTGATCAGCTACTCGCCCGTATGGAACGAAGTGCTGCGCTCGATGTTCGGCGGGTCCCTGGGCACCTCGATGGACTTCCCAAATCTCCATCGCAAACTTTTCAAAGGCGGTGCCGATGCCTACACGGCGATCTGGACTAAACGCCTTCGCGAAGCCCAGGACGCCGGGCTCGAAATAGGTGTCATCGCCGTGCTTCACCAAGGCAGCCTCGACGTCGGCCCCGACGCCTTTTACCGCTATTACACCGAGGAACTCGGACTCAAAAGCTTTCAGGTCAACACGCCCTTTCCCGGCGGACCCGCCAAAGTGGTCGAGGCCGAATTCGATCTCGATAAAACCGCGCTCGCCGAATTTCTCGCCGGGCTCTTCGACATCTGGATGGAGCGCGGCCATGCCGATGGCGTTGCCCTCGGTCCCTTCGATTCCCTCGTTCATCACTTCACCGGTGCGCCCGCGCGGTTGCCCTGCATCTGGAAAGAGAACTGTTCCAACCAGTTCATCTCCGTCGATTCCAAAGGCACCGTTGCGCAATGCGATTGCTGGGTGACGAGTTATCCCGAGGCGTTCTTCGGCAACATCTTCCGTGAACCCGATCTCACGGAGATGCTGCGCACGAGCCCGGCGCGGCGGGAATTCGTCGAGCGACCGAAACATCTCGTCGAGCACGAGGATTGTCTCTCCTGCCGCTGGCTCTCCATCTGCCACGGCGGCTGCCCGGTGCGCACTTACAGCGCGCTCGGCACGATGCT
>JBGGMZ010000087.1:0-6806 GCA_041287745.1 Chthoniobacter sp.
ATTTCGACGCTACCTGATAGAAGCGCACCTCTACATCGTGATTCTTCGTCAGGGCGGTCTGCCGGGCCAGATTCAGCTCATCCACGAGCATGGATGCGGATTGATTGATATTGGAAGCGCGCAGCAGAGGCACCACTGCGGGGGTGATAAGCGTGAGGATCACGGCGATGATGGCGACGACGACCAACAGCTCGATGAGCGAAAACGCGGGGGCTGGGGATCGGCGCGCTTTCATTCGACTCATCGACGTCACGGGGCGAATCGTTTGCTGCTCAAGACCCGGATTTTGTACGGGCCGACCATGGCGTCCGCGTCCGTGTCGGTGGCGGGTGTACGACCGTCGGCCTTCACGAGGCCATCGCCATTGGGATCGAGATAGCGCTGAACCACGAACGAGCCCCGGTATTCGCTGACCACCTGGTCCTGGCCCTCGACAAATTCGTCCGCCGCCGTGTTGCGGATCTTCTTCAGCGACTGGGTGCGCACGTGGACGGTGTAGGTATTCGATTTTGTTGTGAGCCGGGGATAGATGTTTCCGTAGGGACTCTCTCGCACGTTATCACCGGTCAGCTTGTAGTTATTCCACCATGTATCCATGGAGGCGTAAGTCGCATTGGCCGACGGGAGGCTTGCATCGACGGAATCCTTTGGCACGAGATAAAGGTCACAAATTTCCGACGCCGAGCGAAAGATATCGCCGCTATTGAAGCGCTGCTCGAAGCCGGCAAGAGTGCCGGTCTTTTCGTCGAGGTTCAGCGAATAGCGATAGTCCTGCGTGGGAGTGGCGGTGCTATTGAGCTTATATCGGTCCCCGTGGCCGGTTGGGATGGCCATGATGTTGGTGGATTTCAGAACCGCGCGCACTCCGGTGTCGCGGGTGAGGTAGGTGAACGGAACGATTTGGTAATTCATGTTCACCTTGCCGGCGGTGGAGAAGGGCTCGCTGATCGCATACGGCTCGACGATCGGCATATTGAAAAGATCGAGCAGCATGTGATCCGGGGGAATGCTGTAGGGCGGCGCCAGAGCCGCGCCAGCCGAGCGCGGCACACCGAATCCCGGATGTGCCTGGCCGCCCAGTGGGTTCTTGCAAAACAGTAGGGTCTGCCAGGGTTTCGGATTCTCGGGTGCGCCGGGATCGATGCCGCTCGGCAACGAACCGAAGGCGACGGCGGAGCAGATCTGGCGATTGGGGGAGAAAGAGGAGCCGCTATCCACGACCCCGGCGCCGTTGATGTATCCGCCGCTGTCGTAGTAGAGCATGCCGCCCGATTGCGATTTATTGGCGCTGCATTGGTCGGCGGGATTGATAAAGGGTCCATCCGGATGCGCGCCGATGCCGGTATCCCAGTCTCCCGTCGTGAGGCCATCCACCATGAGTGCGGAGTCCAGCCCGCGAGGCACGATAGGGACCTTGCGATTGCGGACATTATTGCCGCGATTGGGATCCAGATAGACCACACTCGAGACGAGCTTTCCCCGCATGTCTCCGGCGCCACCGGCGCCGTTGTAGTAGCCGTTTTGGTTGCTCGTGTCGGAACTCCCGGCCATGCCATCGATCGTGAGGCTATGGACCAGCCGCCCAGCCACAGTCGAGTCGTTGTAAAGTTTCGATGTGCCTTTGACCGGATCAGTCAGGCCGTGGCCTTCAAAGTAATCAGCCGGTACCTCTCGCAGGCCAGCGAAGACGCGATAGTCGCCGCGCGCCGGGCCTGCGTAGCGGGCCTCCACGCTCCGCACGGTGTCCCCGGTGGTGCCCGCGAGAATGATCAGCGGCAGAGGGTTGTGCTGACTGTCTTCGGCGATTCCATATCGGCCATTGCCGGGTGCGCTGGCATGGATATGACTGAGCCGCTGATTGAAGTTGGTGTAGTTATTGCCGTTCGAGTCAGTTTCGTTGTCGGTGATGGTGGTGGTATTGGTTTTGGAATTGAAACTCGCAGTGCGAGCATAAGTGGGCACGGGCAATGTCGCCGGGGGAAAGGCCATGTGGATGGTCTGCACCAAGTCCTTCGAGTCCAGGGCACCGGTGCCGCCTTGGTAAATTTCGATCTTCACCTCACCGCCGCTGAAATCGAAGGTTTGCGCGCCGGTTTTCGTGACGAAGTTGCCGTACAAGGGATAAAACTGGGGATCCGGGTTTTGCTCGGTGGTGGGCCCCAAAGTTTTCGGAGAGCGTGTTGGCTTTTGCAGGAAGGTCTCCAGCCCGGTCAGCGCGGTCGCGTTGATGGTCGAGTCGATGGAGGATACCATGTTCACGCCTTGCGTAGGGAATCCCATGGGATTCCCGCCGGCCGTGGCCGCGCCGAGCCCGGTGACGACAAAGCGCGCGTTGGTCGTCCACGGCGGTGGCCCAGGTGTGGGATTGAACGGCTCGAGGATGAGGACGACGCCAACGTTCGCGTCGGAATCGAAATCCGAGTAATGGATATTGGTGCCAGTCACGGCCAGCGGAGAATTTCCCGGCAGCAGGACCGATCCTCCAGGCACGGTCGGTCCGCTGACGATCAGCTTGTCCTTCCGATAAAAGACCAGCGCCGCCTCGGTGATTGTCGGAAAACGGCCGAAGCCCTTCGTGCCATTCGGGAGGGAGAGGGGAACGATCTGGGATTGTCCGGTGACAAACCCCTTCGGATCAAATGGCGTGTAATAATACTTCGGCGTGCCTGCGGTGCTGAACGTATTCACGCTGCTCCGGATGAAATCGAAGATCTCGGTGAGGATTTGATCGCGTGTCGCCGCGTTGTATTTGCCGTTGGCGCCCCCGAAGATTCCGCCTAGCCCGGGAATGGCCTGGCCGGTGAGCGATTGCAGATAGCCGTAGAGCTCCTGGTTGCGGGAGACATTCGTCCAATCCATCGTCGGGCTCTGGCTGCTGGGAATCGGATCCTGCGTCGGCCCGGTGTAGGTATTGTAGCGCTGGAAGTAATAAGGCTTCTTTCCGATGGTGGAGCAGAAGGCGATGAGCTTGTCCTCCGCGTTGCGATTGGGGGCATTGGCCGCGTCGCCGATGTTCGCAGTGTTGGCCTGCAGCGGCCACAGGCAGATGCGCGGTTTGTTGAAAAGATTCACTTCGGGCGCGCGGCTGTTCGTCGTCAGGAAGAAGCGCGCGCGATCCACGTCGTCCTCGGTGAAGGGAGTGTTGGGTCCCTTGAGGTTTGCCTGGCGCGGTCCCGTGGCGGACTTGAAGAGAAACTCGTCCACCGTGGCAAAGAGCCGGTCGGTATCGGGCACGAGAGGCAGGGTCTTTTCGTCGACCTGGACCGTGCCTTCCTGGCTGCCGCCATCGACCACACGGGGGATAATGCCGTAAACGCGCTTCCCGTAATCGAGCGGGCTTTCTCCCGACAGAGGAGGGAAAACTGCGCTGAGACAGGTCATCGCCGGGTGTCCCGGGTAACGTTGGAATTCATTCTGGGCCGGTCGATTGAAGGCTAGATTCCTTTCGTAGAGATATGGCGCCGCGCCTTGCGCTACCCACGGGCGATCCCAATAGCTCCCTTCGGAAGCGGTGTTGACATTCACTTTGCAACTCTCGTCGTCGGTCCAATAGGCGATGCGACCGACGATGGTATTTACCGTGCCGTCGGGCAGCTTTTGCCCGGCACCCGCGATCTTCCTCGTCGCCGGATCCATGGCGACGACGCTGCCGTTTTTCAAGACGTAGAGCCATTGCACGGGCATGGGCAGGGGATTCGTCTGGCTCGCCGTGGAGCCGATCGGTGCTGTGTTGGAATTGAGATAGCAGCCGGGTACCGGTGCGGCGCCTCCAGTCAAGGCCGTGGTGCTATCCTGCGCGCTGGCCACCGCCGCAGGATCGATGATCGGGTAGTGCTGCGCGGTGGTAATACCATTGCTCACTGCCACCGGTTGATTCAGGTCGGTGTAGAGAACGGCGTTGGCTACGCTGGACCAATCGGCGGGAACTTCCTTGGATAGATGGGCATTGGCGTCAAAGGCGCCTTCCACTCGCAGTTGATTCGATGAATACAATTTGTAAGCCGTAGTCGCATCTCCCGTGCTGTCGTAGGTGCGAATCATCCCCGGTTGGGAAGCCCAGGCGAGCGTCGGCGTGCAAGTCGCGTCCTGGATTTGCGAGATGACAATGTTGACTGCCGAATCGGCCAGGCCCCGCGCGTCGGACTCCGAAGCGTAGCTCTTGGCCGAGCGCAGTTCCACCGACACGCTGCTCAAGAAAGCGACGACGAGCACCGCGATGAGGACCAGCATGCCGAGGACGATGACCAAGGCGACGCCGGCCCGGCGCACCGGACGACGCTCCGGCGTGTGTGGCGTGCAATTCATAGCTCTAGTCATTGCTCCATTTAGCTTCGCGCATGAGAATCTCCGTGCTGAAGACGCGATAGGTGAGGCGTTGCCGGTTGGCGGTGAGATTGCCGGTCTTGGCATTGCAGATGTCTTCCACCGCCTGGATGTCCGCGTCCATATTGGCGGCATCGGTAAACAGCCCCGTCGCGCGCAGGTCGATCGCCGCGGGCACAGCCGAGCCAGTGCCTTGCAGGCGATTGGCGGACGCTTCGTCGACTACGATCATCGCCACTCGCATCGTGGGGGGAAGCTGATGATGCCGCGAGGCGTGCGCGAGCGTGCCGTCCGATGCGTAGGCGGTGAATTGGTCGGGCGGGAATGCGGGAGTCGCTCCGACCCAGGAGGCATCGTTCGCTGCGGCGAGGTCGATCCGGGAGTTGTAGTTGTAGTTCGGGGCGATCGAGACTCCCTTGCCGGTGCCCTTGGGATCGTCCTCGCGTGGCGATAGCTTCGGCATCAGCACCAGCGCGATGACGTTTTCCGCGAGCACGCGGCTGGAAGTCGCGGCATTGTCTGTGAACCACGCATTGGGCGTCTTGGCCGCCGGATCGTAGATACCCGATTGCTCCGTGCGCTGCATGAGTTCCATGAGGCGAAAGCGAAAGCGTGGCTGGTATCCCGGCGTCTTCGAGACGTGATCGGGCACCATCTCGGGGGCGTCATCGAACTGCAGAAAATAGCCGCAACTATTGAGCGCGTTGTCGAGCCGTTGATAGCTCACCGAATAACCCAACGGAGCTTGGAAAAAGACGGCATGAGTCTGCGTCACGACCGTCTTCGAGCTGGCCTGCAAGAGTGTGGACGCCTGCCCGGAGATGAAGTGCAGATCCGAGATCCGGTCGTAGCGGGTCGGGGTGAAGTTGACGAGATCGGCGCCAGTCAGCGACTTGCGCGGGCGATTCTTGACATCGTAGTAGTCGTAATAGGTATTCAGCGTGGCTTGGCCAAGCTTGCGCGTCATCGCCTCGAAGCCGGCCCGAGCCTCCTGGAACGCCTGTATTTTCGCCGCGGAACTGCGCCAGATCTTACCCGTTTGATCGGACATCTGCAGCACGATGGCCACGACGAGAATGAGCAGCACCATGGACACCAGCAATTCCACGAGCGTGAAGGCCGCGCGCCACAACCGGCGCGGACGCTGGACCGAGGGGGCAGGGAAGACTGCCATGGTTCAACGCCCGTTGTCTGGGACGAGCAGGGTGATCTTTTTCGAGTCCGGATTTTTCGTCAGATCCTGTTCCTGGCTCGTGCGATTCGATTTCGTGTTCAGGACGCAGAGGGTCACTGTGGCGAGCTTCTGCGTGGCGACGGCATCCGGCAGCGTGGTGCTCGTCGAGATGGCGAATATCGCTTGATAAATCGCGTTGGCCGGATCGGCCACCTTGCTGCCCTGGTCGTCAAAATAATAGGGATTCACGACTGAAGAGGATGCTAGGTCTTCCAATCGCGAGAAATCGGTTTGCTGCACCTCGGCGGTGAGTTGCTGGGCGATCTGCGCCTCCACCGTGGCGTCGATCGCCTGCCTGGAGAGGTTCAGGCCCGTGGGCAGCATGCCCATCATGGGGATGAAGGCGAAAGCGATCACCCCGATGGCGATGACGACTTCCACCAACGAGAAGCCTCCCACGGCTACCCTGCGGGTCATCCGGAACGGCGTTCCGCCCAGCACGCTACGCGAGTCGTGTGCGGTGGTCGGCAAAGGGTATTTGGCTGAGGGGGGCATCTGCGCAATTTCCGGTTTTCGGAACATCGAGAAAATGCCCGCCGCCGCTGCGACTGTCTACCTAGCCAAACGGCTAAATCCGCCTCCTTATGACTCTGCCGTTCTCCCTTACAATTAGCGAATTTCCCTTGATAGGGAATGCACAAGCCCTTGCTCCGCGACTCTCTGACTATTCTCTGAAGGCTCACAGGCGCTGCAAGTATCACGGAAATTTTGTTTACACCGGGAGGCGATTCGAAATATCCGTGCTCCCGTGTGGAAGTAATGCCCTATTGCTCAAATGGAATGACGCCCGCCAGGTCCGCCGGTGGAGGGATGTGGTGTGTGTCGATCACTCGCCTTTGGTTAATAGTGTGGGCGTGGTGCTTGCTCGCCGGAGCGAGTGCATTCGCCGCGGAACACCAGATTCTGCACGGCCACACGCCTCATGCCGTCGGTAATCTGCCGCCGAGAGGCCGGCTGGACGGAGCGAAGCGGCTCCAGCTGGAATTCACCTTACCCTCCAGAGATCCGGATGGTTTGAACCAATTGCTGCACGACCTGTACGATCCGACCAGCCCGCAGTACCGGCATTTCATCACACCTGAGCAGTTCACCGCGCGCTTTGCGCCGGCCGAGCAGAACTATCAAGCGCTGGTGGACTTCGCCAAGGCTCACGGCTTTGCGGTAAAAACCAGGCATTCGAATCGTCTCGTCCTGTCTGTGGAGGGCCCGGTCACCGACATTGAAAAGACGTTCCATGTGACGATGCGAA
>JBGGMZ010000088.1:0-21135 GCA_041287745.1 Chthoniobacter sp.
TTGTCCGGATTTCGGCAAGCCCTCTTAGGAATGCTCGACCAATTCCCCCTCGCGACTGGGCCTTGTTTGTCCTATGATTGCTGGCGTGTCCCGGTCCGCTCAAACAGTTTGCTGGTGTGCCGTGCTCGTGTTGCTGTTCGGCATGTGGCTCAGCAGCGAGCTGATCTACGCCTCGCGCATCTGCCCCACGAGAGTTCGGACAGTGGCCGATCATCTACGGCGTTTTGGCGCACCTCAATTCGTCCATGAGGTTCAGCACGATGGTAGCACATTCTACGAATTTACCGGCTCCCAACCTTCGCTCCTCGCCCTGCCGTCATCTCCGCCAGCTTACATCTACGACTCACAAGGACGCCTCGTCACTTGGTGCTCCGATCCTGGAGACCAACCCGCGTTTCGACAAAGCTGGCGGCGCACTATTACGCTGCCGCTCGACAAGGATGCCGTCAAACGCCTCGTTGCCGCACTGTAATTTCAGATAGTGAAAATCCACGCTGACAAGATCGAAACTCCACCGCATCACGCACTCACCGTGCGAGACCTGAAGCGTGTCCTCGCCGCCGTACCGCCGGCATGGAAGGAAGGCCTGGCAGAAGTGCGCTTGGGCAATTCACGAAACGGCGCGGATTTGGCCTATTTTCATCGTTACGATGGCACGCTGACCATTTGCTCTCGTGGCGTTTCGCTGGAAGCGACTGTCTCCGCTATCCTGTCCGAGTTTGCTGCGATTCCCCTTGGCATCCCCACTCATTACGGCCACCGATTTTCGGAAGCAGAGACCCAGCGCATCCATCATCTCATCGATCCGTTGATCGAGGAGTTGTTACCCGCGATTACCCCCGCGGAGAAGCACCTCGACTATCATCCTTCGCGAACGTTTCGTCCCGTCCCGCTGACAGACGGCGCCTAGAAATGCAGCGACAAGCCCAGCGAGGTGCTGAAGCTCTGATAGCTGGCGTGATCCTGGGTCGAACCGTTGTTGATGAAGCTCGTGCTGACGGTGCCATACCAGCGCTCGTTGAATTGATAGATCAGATTTCCCGAGACGGTGTGCTTGGAATCACTCCGGTCAAAGCTGGTGAAGTTGCTGTACTGGTAGACGTAGTAGAGCTGCGCGGTGAGATTGGAGCGAAGCTGGTGGGCGAAGCCGGCGACAGCGCGATGCACGAGGCGTGTGTCGATGCCCGGGTCGGACAGATAATCCGAGAAGCTATAGCCTACGAAGCCGAGCGTGCGTCCGCCGTTGAGGGCGATGCCCCAATCCGTGCCGCCGGTGAAGCCGATCGCCTCGGTCTGCAACTGGCCGGTATCGAAGCTCTCGTAGCGATACGGCTCGATGGTGGTGTAGAAGCGCGGCAGGCCGGGCTTGATATGGTAGTCCAGCGTGGCCTGTGCGCTATAGCCCACGAAACCGTGATCCTGGAATCGTGAATAGATGGCCGACTCGACTTTCGTATCGAGGTCGAAATTGAAATGCTGGTTCAGCGCGGTGTGGTAGCCCACATCCAGCGTCGGCAGGAAGAGCACGTCGCTACTGCCGTGGTTGCCCTGCAGCAGCGCGTTCGTGGTGTAGGCCGTGCGCATATCGACATTGAAGCGCAGCTTGTCGCGCAGCGTAGTGCTGCCGCCCTGCTCATCGATCACGCCGATGTCTTCCACTTCCTGGGCGCTCTGCTTCGATGTCTGTGCGATGGAGCCGGCGGTGTGATAGGTATAAGTCTTGCCATCCTGCGCGAGCAGCGGGCTGCAGATGCCCAGCAGCAAAAGGAGCGATGTGAAGAGACGCGCTTTCATCGGGAACTATTGGCAAATACAGGGCGACTGCGACGGCAGCGGTGTGGGCGTGGCCCGGCGTGGCGTGGCAACCGGCGTAGGCGAAGCCTTCTTGGTTTCCTGCTGCTTCTCCGGCTTGGCCACCGGATTGAACTGGAACACGCCGGAGGGCAGGTTGTTTACACGATCGTCGGCCCCTTGAATGCCAAGCTTGGTGAAGTACTCGAGCAGCGAGCCGAAAGCCGCCTCGGGCAGACCGGGTAGCGGACCGTTGAAAGTCATTAGTTTGCCATCGAATGCCTTCGTCACATCGAAAGGCAGAATGTCGATCGTCCCATCCGCATTCACGCGGCCAAAGAACCCGGCGGGTACCTTGCGTCCGGAGGGCTGCAGCGTCACCTCGCCCTCGAGGACGGCGATGATGTTATTCGAGACCTTGCCCACGGTACCCGTGATGGCCGCGGTGAAGCTCGGCGTCTTGATCGTTCCCCCACCCTTGCCCTTTGGCACATAGAAAACGAAGGTGCCCTTCTTCAGGTTCAGCGTCCGCGTGTTGGCCTCAAAGGAAAAGATCGTGTTCTGGCCGATGCGGACGATCGTGCCGTCGTCGTATTTCATCTCCGCCCGCGAATCGACCTCGGACATGAGGAAGTTGTTCGTCTTGATGATATCGTTCGGCACCGCGGGACGGGACTCGCTTTTGTCGCCGATCACCTTGCCGTAGTTCACCTGGTTTTCCACGCGGGTTACGGTGGCGGAGGTGATTGCAGCCGGTTCTGCGGCGCGAAGGGTTCCGATCGCGGCCAGCGCGAGTGCGACAGCGGCAACATTCCTGGTGAACGAAAGGGGACGGATTACGAACACGACGCGGCAGGGTCTTCACCACACCCTCTCACGTCAAGACGCAATATATGAGCAAATCCAGCGTTGTTCCCTGTGTCACACCCGCTATTACGTGCGGACATGTCCGCCGGGCTCGCCCCTCAACGTCGCACGCTGACGATCATTTGCGTACTTTTCACTGCCGTCATCCTATATCTCCATTTGGGTGCGCAGCGCTATGAGAGCGCCGAGCGGGCAGGACGCGATTGGCTGATGACAAACATTGCCGCACGGCGAGCGGCCAAAGATCCCCAACTGATCTACCTAGGCTTGGACGACGCCTCCAAGACTCCGCTCGACGGTCTCTTCAACGACGAGCGCGAACACCTGCCTCACGCCTTGGAATTGATGAACCGGGAGTTTCCGTGGGACCGTGAGGTCTATGCATTGGTCCTGGAGCGGCTCATGTCCGCCGGAGCGAAGGCGGTCGTCTTCGACATGCTCTTTCCCAACCCTCGCGAGGGTGATGCTTCATTCCGCGCGGCCTTGGATCGGTATGCTGATCGCGTCGTGATCGGCGCCAATCTCAAGGATGTAAAGGAAGACGCCGATCTCGCTCAAAACACATTGGGCAACAAGCCTGTCTATATCGTGCCATCCAGAAGCTTGGTTCCGTCCGGCCGACGTGATGATCCGGCCTTCGGTTTCGTGAATGTCCGCGAAGAGGAAGACAAAATCGTTCGTCACTTGGTGTACCAGACGACCCTCCCAAAATTTTTTGATATTCCGTCGGTGAATGAAAACGAAATCCTTCCTTCACTGGCCGCCCGCACGCTTCAAAAGGCGGGCTATGCCGATCGTATCCCTCGGACTCAAGAGCCCGTCCTAATCCGCTTCTGCGAAAACATACAACCCCGCTCGCTCTACGAAATATTCGTCGCCCACTACTGGGACGATACCTACCAGCATGGTGAGTATTTCCGGGGCAAGATCGTGCTTGTAGGTGCTGCGGGAGATCAGGCGGAAGACCGTCTACGAACGCCGCATGGGACAGTGCTTGCACCGATGATTCACCTCAGTGCGATCAATGCCGCTCTCAATCGCGATTTCATCCACGAGACCGGAATTATAGGCAACATCGCGCTCATCGTGGGTGGAGGGCTTCTCGCTTGGGTTCTGGCCACATTTGTCCATCGGCCTTTGCTTCGCTTGGGGCTCATTGTCGGCACCATCGCCGCCTACTACGGAGTATCCCAAGTCATATTCAATGACTTTGGCATACTCCCCATCCTTCTCAGTCCAGTGCTCGCCTTGACAGCCAGCGGCTTCACTTGGTCAGCTTGGGAACAAGTGCTCGACCGCGTGGAGCGCCAGCGGGTGCGGCGCAATTTCGAGCGTTATGTCTCGAAGGATGTGGTCGGTGAGATTCTCGATAATCCGCAGACCTACCTCGATACCCTTGGGGGACAACGCAAGGAGGTCACGATTCTGTTCTCGGACATCCGCGGATTCACCACCTTGACCGAAAGCGCCGATCCTCATGCGCTCGTCGGGCAGCTCAACGAATACTTTGGCGAGATGGTGGGCTTGGTCTTCGCCAACCATGGCACGCTCGACAAATTCATCGGTGACGCCGTGATGGCGCACTGGGGGAGCATCACCACCGCCGGTCCCACGGACGATGCCATCCGCGCCGTGACCACCGCCCTCAAGATGCGCGAATCGCTGGCGCGCCTGAATGCCAGCTGGAAAGAGCGTGGAATGGTCGAGTGGAAAATCGGCATCGGCGTCAACTTCGGCCGCCCGATCGTGGGCAACATTGGCGCCACTGGTAGCGTCGAGAAGTTCGACTTCACGGTCATCGGCGACGCGGTCAACCTGGCATCCCGCCTCGAGGGTGTGACCAAGCAATACGGGATCGACATGTGTATCGGCGAGAGAGTCGCGGCGATGGTGGGAGATCAGTTTCTCCTCCGCTCGGTCGATCTCATCATCGTAAAGGGGAAGACGAAGCCGGTAGAGATTTTCACCGTGCTTGGCCCGCGTGATTCGACCGCTGTGCCGCCGTGGCTGGCGAAGCACGAGGAGGCGATGCACTTGTATCGGGCCGGCGAATTTGCCGCTGCGGAAAATATCTGGCGCGACATCACCGCCGAGGCCCCCAGCGATGCGCTGACCAAGGTATTTATGTGGCGCTGCGTTTCACTGCAGGCCAATCCGCCCGAGCCGCCGTGGACGGGTGTCTACGAGATGAAGAGCAAATAGCGGATTGCAAATGACGATTGCGGAATGACGAATGACGAAATTCCCGTATCGTGACGCCCGATGACGCCAGAGTCTTCGATCGTCATTCGTCTTTCTTAATTCGTCATTTCCCCTTCCCTTTCCCATGCTCCAACCCGGCGACAAAGCCCCCACCTTCACTGCCATTGCTGTCGGCGGCACCTATGGCTGGGGTGAAACGGTCAAGCTCAGCGAATTCAAGGGTCAGACCGTCATCCTCTACTTCTATCCGAAGGACGACACGCCGGGCTGCACCAAGCAGGCCTGCAGCCTGCGCGACCATTGGAAAAATTTCACGGATCGCGCGGTGGTCTTCGGGGTCAGCATCGACTCGGCGAAGAGTCACACGAAATTCGTGACGAAGTATTCGCTACCCTTCCCGCTCATCAGCGATGAGGAGAAGAAGATCGTGGAGGCGTATGGCGTGTGGGTGGAGAAGAGCATGTATGGCCGCAAATACATGGGCACCGAGCGCAGCACGTTCGTCATCGGCGCCGACGGCAAAATCACCGCCATCTTCAGCAAGGTGAAGCCGGAAGAGCATGTGGAGGTGATCCTCGCGGCGCTGCCGTAGCCTCTTCCCCTGTCAGGGCACTGACCCGCCCGCGCGTGAAGCGATACAATCTGGGAAGCCACGCCGTCTCAACGATTCAACTTACTTGTTCGCCATTCTACGGTAATCTCCCCGCATGCAGCCGCCGTCTGTCGCCCCCGCCTCCAGCCTGGCCATCGATCAGCCTTTATTGACGCGAACCGAGGCGTCCCCCGCTCTCACGAAATCGACCGCCGCGCTCTGGCCCAGCGTGCTCTTCGCACTCGCTGTCACGAGCATTACCGCCGGCATCATCTGGGATATCTCGTGGCACATCAGCATCGGGCGCGACACTTTTTGGACGCCCGCGCACATGGCCATTTATCTCGGTGGAATGCTCAGCGGCATGACCGGGGGGTGGCTTGCTTTTTACCACACCTTTCTCGCCCGTCCGGAGGAGCGAAACCAATCCGTGGGAATCTTCGGCGCGCGGGCTCCGCTCGGCGCGTGGGTCAGCATGTGGGGCGCAGTGGCCATGCTCACCTCGGCGCCATTTGACGACTGGTGGCACAACGCCTACGGGCTGGATGTGCGCATCATCAGCCCGCCGCACACGCTGCTGGGCATCGGCATGCTCGGCATCAGCGTGGGCGCCTTGCTGGTCGGCCTGTCGCACCAGAATCGCACCCACACGCGCGCGGGGGATTGGCTCTTCATCTACATCGGCGGCGTTTTCATCACGCTCGGCAGCGTGTTTTTGATGGAGGTCAGTTTTCCCAATCTCCAGCACACCGGCACCTTCTACGAAGTCTGCGCGGCGGTGTTTGTCTTCCGGTTTGTCACGCTGGGAGTGGCGGGACGCATCACCTGGCCGGCCACTCGCGCCGCTGCCGTCTTCATCGCGATCCAATGTCTCGCCACGTGGATCCTGCCTCTCTTCTCCGCGCATCCGAAGCTGGCGCCGATTTTCAATCCAGTGACGCATATGGTCCCGCCGGCATTTCCGGTGCTGATGATTTTCCCTGCGCTCGCGATGGACCTCATCATCGCGAAGATGGGACCGACTTACGACGGGTGGAAAGGCCTGCTCGTCGCGACCCTTCTCAGCGCCGCTTTTCTCGCCGTCTTCATTCCCGTGCAATGGAACTTCGCGCGGTTTCTCCTCACGCCGCTCGCGGACAATTGGTTTTTCGCGGGCAATCGCTACTGGGGCTACGAAACTCACGTGGGCCCGTGGGCGGACAAGTTTTTCCACGTCGATCCGCACATGCCGAATTACGATCCTTTCACCGCGCGGACCATCGGCCTTTCGTGGATTGCCGGGACAATCAGCGCATGGCTCGGCCTGGCGTGGGGCGGCTGGATGAGAAAGGTGCAACGGTGAACCGGCTCCGCTTTTTCCTCGCGCTGCTTTTTCTCTCGCTGTCCGCGGGCTCCGCGCGGGCGCACATCGGCAGTCCCGACGTTTTCTTCGACGGCAAGATCGGGCCGTATCCCGCAGGCATCACCATTCGCATGCCCGCGGTCATTCCCGGCCGCGCTGAGATCGACGTGCGTGCGACGAGCGAGCACCCTCTCGAGGTTTTCATCCTGCCGCTCTTTTCCAAGACGGCAGTGAAAAACAGCCCGCCCCCGGATGCGGCACGTCCGGTCCCCGGCGAGCCCGGGCTTTACCATGGCGAGCTTTGGCTCATGCGCAGCGGCGGCTATAGCGTGGAAGTGCGCGTGCGCGGCGACGCCGGTGAAGGTGTGGTGCAAATCCCCATCAATTCCGAGGCCATGCACCAGCTTCCGATGCCTCGCCTGCTCGCGACGATTCTAATCGCGCTTGGCGGTCTGCTCTACGTGGGTGGACGGGAGATCGTCCGGGCCGCAGCCAGTGAAAGCACCCTCCCACCGGGCGCGACCATGGATTCGTCACATCGGCGAAGAGGGCGAATCGCCGTAAGAGTCGCCGCGGTGGTGTGCGTGGCCATGATCGGTTTTGGGCGCTACTGGTGGAATCTCGAGGAAGCCAGTTTCCAGGGCAAACTGCGCAAGGGTGTGTGGCCGGATCTCACAGCGGAAACGCACAGCGAGGGCGCGCAACGGATCCTGCGTCTCACCTTGGGCGAAAAATCCTTCGATCCGCATCGCGCCATTCCCCTGCTCACCGATCACGGCAAGCTCCTCCACGTCTTCCTCATCGGCGAGCGCGAGAGCGGCGGCATCGCCCATCTGCATCCTTTTCGGCAGAGTGGGAAAGTCTTTGAGACTGTGCTGCCGCAGTTGCCCGAGGGTGACTACCAGGTCTTCGTCGATCTCACCCTCGCCGACTCCGGCATCAGCACCACTACCACGACGCGGCTTCATCTCCCGCCCGTGCCTTCGGGTCCGGCCGGCTCTTCCAAGCTCCAGGCCGACCCAGACGATTCGTGGGCCTCGTGCCCCGCGGCGGCCGCGCCGAGCGCCAGTGAACCGGCTCCCGCCTATCGCTTCGACGATGGGTTGCAGATCGTCTGGAAATCCCACCCGCCCCTGCGCATGCGTCGCGATGCCGGGATGCAATTTGAAGTGCGCGACTCTGCAGGACAGCCCGTGCCGCTCGAGCCTTACATGGGCATGATCAGCCACGCCGCTGTCATGCGGTCCGATGGCAGTGTCTTCGCGCACCTTCATCCGGCGGGTAATTTTTCGATGGCCGCCCAGACTTTCTTCGAATCGAAGGTCGCGAAAGAAGCCGCGGGCGACACCTTCGCGCCCGTGGAGGTGGATCATTCCAAAATGCATCACGGCGCCGCCGGAGCAAACAGCCCGTCCTCCTTCTATCTCCCCTACGAATTTCCCTCCGCCGGAAACTACCACGTCTGGGTCCAATTCAAGATCGGCGGCCAGGTTCGTACCGCTCGGTTCGAGGCCACGGTCCTGCCTCCGCAATCCTAACGCGCGGCTTTTTACGCCGAGCGCTCGGCCGATTCCTCGGACATCTCCCGGGAGAGCTTTACCCGGTCGGCGATCCAGCGAATCCACGCCGGATGCAGCTGCAGGAAGGCGGACAGTTCGCGCCGCTCGGCGTCGTCGCACCGGCCGGCGATGAAGCGCTCGATCATGGCGACCTGTTCGGCCTCGAGACCGGTCAAGCCGCGTCCCTGCACCTCAGGACCGCAGCGATCCAGAAATTCAAGAAGCGGAGAAATATCGTCGTTCATATCTACTGGTTTAGATGCGCGTTTCGGCGCGTCTTGCAGGAAATCTGAGCAACAAAGGAGAAAATTCTTTAAGAAAAAAAGTGGCCCTTCCACGAAGATTTTCTGCAAGACCCGCGAAAACACGCATCTGAGCTAGTGAGAAGCGATGGGTAGTTGGGAGGCGCTTCTGATGGCCGCAACCGGCGGGCATGTGGGCGTGGTGGAACCGGAGAGCTGGCGAAGCGGGGAAACGAGGTTGGTGGCGGACGATGGGCGGGGTGCGGGTGCCGGGCGGGCCATGGGGGTTGTTGCGGGAGGACGGCGCGGCCATCGGGGGATGGCCGCGCCACTCCTCCCGCGAGCGCACGGCAAGGTTTTGTCATCCGCCAGAGCCGGATCGATTTCCATTCCCTAACGCCTGTCTTCTTTTGCAAAATCAGCTGCATGGATGCCCAGACGTTGCATTGTCCGAATTGCGGAGCCGCCGCCGCAAGTGACTCCACGAAGTGCGAGCATTGCGGAGCGGGGTTGGCGACCGTGGCCTGTCCCTCCTGTTTTGGAATGATCTTCCTCGGCTCGAAATTCTGCCCTCACTGCGGCGCGCGAGTGGGCCGTACCGAAGATGAGGACGAAGCGGTCAAGCTCACCTGCCCTCGTTGCGAGGTCTCTCTGCAAAGCGTCGCACTCGGCCCCACCGGCTCGGTAAAAGTGCACGAGTGTCCGAAATGCGTGGGTATGTGGGTGAACGTGGAAAGCTTCGAAGCGATCTGTGCCGATCGTGAGCAACAAGCGCTCGTCCTCGGCGGCGCCTCACCTCCGCCCGGCCGTATCGAACTCAAGCTCGAGGAAGTGCGTTACCTTCATTGCCCGCAATGTCGCACGCTGATGAACCGCGTGAACTTTGCCGGCCGCTCCGGAGTGATCATCGACACCTGTCGCGGACACGGCACCTGGTTCGATCGCGATGAAATGCAACACATCGTGGAATTCATCCGCGATGGCGGCTTGGAAATGGCGCGAGCGCGAAAACAGGAACAGGTCGACACTGCCCGGCGGCTGGCCACCCCGCTTCCGCGAACATCCATCGACCCCTTGCCAGGCAACCCCAGCACATGGCGCGATGGATGGAATGCGGTCGACGTGATCTACTACGTTCTCAGCGAGCTCGTGGAGTTTTTCTCCAGCAGACCGGGAAGATAGAAGAGCCAGGCGAAAGGCCTGGAAAGCCCGCTTCAATGCTCCAGCGTGAACCGGATCGGGATCACCACTTCGGAGGCCACGGCAGCTCCGCCGTTTGTGGCCGGCTTGAAGACCCATTTCTCCGCCACGGTGCTGCGAGCACGCTCGTCGAGGATCGGGAACCCAGAGGACTGCACCAAGCGGACGGACACCACGTGCCCGGAGGCATCGACGTTCACACGCAAGGTGACCACCCCCTGCTGTTTCGCCGCGCGCGCTTCTTCCGGGTAGGCCGGATGT
The DNA here is from genome assembly GCA_041287745.1 of Chthoniobacter sp. Classification (GTDB taxonomy): domain Bacteria; phylum Verrucomicrobiota; class Verrucomicrobiia; order Chthoniobacterales; family Chthoniobacteraceae; genus Chthoniobacter. The sequence goes on from JBGGMZ010000088.1 coordinate 10,057, forward strand.
GGGTTGCGCAGGTAGGCGGGCTTCGCGGAAATCGCCCCGGAGGCAGCCTTGGCCGTGGTGGCGTCGTTGCCCGGAATCTTCGAACTGCCATCGCCCACCGCGCGCGGGGCGACCGGCTTGGGCTTTTGCTTAGGCAACTGGGGAGCCTGCTGTTGCTTCGGCCTCTCCGGTTCCGGCGGCTTCGGCGGCGGCTCGGGGATGGTCATCTCTGGAGCTTTTTCCGGCGGCGGAGGCGGAGGCTCTTCCTTTTGCTCGGGTGGCGGAGGCGGCGGCGTGGGATCGGGTGGCGTCTCTTTTGGCTGCTCCTCTTCCGCAGGAAGGGCGGCGACGAGCGAGACTTCCACGCTGGCATCGCCGGCTTCCACGTCGAACTCCACCGTCTTCTCCAGCGCATGCGGCTTTGGCCAAAAAAAGATCAGCGAACCATGTATCGCCAGCGCAGCCAGCAACCCCACTACATAGCTGGCCTTCGTCTCCTGCGGGCGCAGCCCACACCGCCGGACGTATATCCGAGCAGTGCTGGGCGAATGCGTCTCCGTGAGGAGGGTCATTTCGTTTTCGTTTCGATGGCGACTTTGCTGATGCCCAGTTTGCGCACCTCATCGAGCACGGCGATGGCCTTGCCGAACTCCGCTTTCTGGTCGCCATTGATGAAGACGCGCGGATCGGGTTCGACGCTTTTCAACGCAGCGAGCCGTGCCGGTAGTTGTTCCATGGTGACGGGCTCTTTGTTGAAAAAGTAGTCCCCTTTTTCATTCACCGAGATGGTGGTGTAATCCTTCCGATCCTGCGACGCACTGGTGGAAGCCACCGGCAGGTTCACGGAGATGCCCTGATTCTTCACCATCGAGAGCGAGACCATCACGAAGGTGGCGAGCAGGAAGAATACGATGTCGATGAGCGGGATGATCTCGATGCGCGCCCGCTTTTGCGCGCGTGGAGAGGGAATAATCATACCCGGGCGGTCTCCAGTGTTTCGAACGTGCAATTCGAAGGCCGTTTCACAAGATAAAGCTCAAGGTGGGAAGCGGCGTCCTGGATTTCGTGGCGCGCTTCCTCCAGGCGGGCGTTGAGATAGTTGAACGGCAGCAGGGAGAGGATGGCCACACCGAGGCCGAAAGCAGTGGCGATGAGCGCTTCCGCGATACCGCCCGTGATGGCGCTGGGCGCGCCAAGCTCGCTGCCGCCGAGCAGGCTGAACGAGTGAATCATGCCCGTGACCGTGCCGAGCAAGCCCAGCAGCGGAGCGACGGTGATGACAGTGTCGAGAATGGCGAGGCCGCGATTGAAACGCTTAAGCTCCCAATTGGCCGCGCGCAGCAAGGCGTCGGAAACAGATTTGTCCCGATTTTCCAAAGCGTAGACGAGCGTGGCCGCGACGAAATCCTGCGAGCCCGCGCCGACACGCGCCGCGCCGTCGAAATCACCGCTTTCCACCCGGGCGAGAATATCGCCCACCACGCGGGGTTGGCGCTTGAGCCGTTCCCGGATGATGAAGAAAAGCCGCTCCGACACGACCGAGAGAGCGACGATGGAGGTAAAGAGAATGGGCCACATGATAGGGCCGCCTTTGAGGAATAGTTGGATCATGGTACGACGGAGCGAAGTGGACGCTGAGGCAGTCGGTTATTCGGTATCGAGCGCGTGAGTGGGTGGAAGATTGGCGGTATCGCTCGGTTGAACCGCAGGCGTTTGATTGCGCCGGGCAAATGAGACAACGCGGCGCCCGGCGAGAGCAAAACCGGTGACGATGAGCACGACGGCCCCGGCCGCTGCGAGGGTGGCCAATGCCTGACCGAGCCAGCCGCCTGCTTCGCCGGTGTGCGTGAAACGCGCCCACATGCGAAGACGTTTGCCTGCGTTGTAACTGGTGAATGGCTCCCAGCGCACGACCTCGCCGGTCTTCGCATTGAGCGTCAGCATCGAGCGCAGATCGGGCCGGCCACCGTCACCGCGATCGATCATGAATGTCATTTGATTCGCCGGCCCGGGGCCGAAGCGCACGCTGAGGATTTTCCAATCGGCCACACGCAGGGTTGCCACGCGCCACAACGGATCGAGCCCGGACCACGCCACACCCTTCGCCTCGCCATCTGCGCGATGCCGGGAAGAAATATCCGACCCGCCTCTCGCCGCTGACGACACTCGACCACCCTCCCCACCTTCTTTCCTCGTGGGCGGCGGCTCGTTGCCAGTCATGCGGTAAAGTAAATCATTCGCCCACGGGTAGGCCATGACCACACCCGTCGCGGTGATGAGCAGCAGCAAGGGCGCACACCACAGGCCCACCGCGTTATGCCAGTTGAAGTCGCGCGACTTTCCGCGCAGCGCAAAGGAGGGCACTGCAATCGCCTTGAGCACATGAGAGCTCCAGCGACGCGGCCACCACAAATAGAAACCCGACAGGACCAACCCGAGAAAGCCCAGGCTGCACGCGCCGGTCACCGCTTTGCCGGTTTCCTTGCTCGCGCCCTCCGTGGCAAACCAGCGATGCCACGTGATTACCCAGCGGAAAAACCCGCGAACCTGGCTCGCGCCTTCACCGAGGATCTCGCCGGTGTAGGGGTTGAGCAGGATCACCCCGTCACGTCCATAAGTCACCGTGGCCGGCCGCTCTGGATCGGACCGCAAAGTCAGCCCGACCAATGGGATCTCCGGGTTCAAAGCAGCGGCGCTGGCCAACAATGTTTCCGGTGAGAGCGCTGCACTGGCCGACTGGGGTAGCACGCGAAAACCACGCTCGGTGAAATCGATGATTTGCCGCTGCCAGGCGATCAGCAGGCCGCTGATCGCCATGGAGAGGATCACGCAACCCGCGACGATGCCGACGAGCAAATGAAGCCAGAAGATCGCTTTGCGCATCGTCGTCGCGAGTTGAATGGGAGCACGCGTGGACGCGCCCTTACACCTCCGCCCACTGCCGCAGCAGATTGTGATAAACGCCGGTCAACTGCACCGCGGTCTGCGACGCGACAGGAGCCTCAGGCAGTTCACGGTTCAGCCGCTGAATGGCGAGATCCAGATCGAAGACGAGGCTCCGCTGCGCATCGTCACGGATCATGCTTTGGATCCAGAAAAAGGAACTGATACGGGCTCCGCGCGTGACCGGCGTGACGTGATGCAGACTGGTCGCCGGATACAGCACCATGTGACCTGCGGGCAGTTTCACCTGCTGCACGCCGTAGGTGTCTTCCACGCACAGTTCGCCGCCGTCGTATTCCTCCGGCCCGGCGAAGAAGAGCGTCGCGGAGATGTCTGTCCGGATGCGAGCGCCCGAGCCCGGCACCTGCCGAATTGCATTGTCCACGTGAGTGCCAAAGGACTGACCGCCGGTGTAGCGATTGAAGAGCGGCGGGAAGACGTGCTTTGGCAGCGCAGCGGATAAGAAGAGTGGATTGCCCCCCAGCGCACTGAGGATCATCTCGCCCAGCTGACGCGCCACCGGATGTCCTTCCGGGATCTGCATGTTATCCTTCGTCCTGGACGACTGGTGACCGGCAGTCACACGGCCGTCCACCCACTCGGCCTGGTCCAGCAGTTGTCGTGCATGGGCGACCTGCTGGGGCGTCAAAACATCGGGAATGCTGAGCAGCATAGAAATAGTCTCGCGGTTAGAAGCGGAACGCCATGCTCACCAGAAGCGTTCGCCCTTCGCCGGGGATGATGTGGTTCGGGTGCAGGCCGTCATAGTAATATTTGTTGGCGATGTTGTTCAGGTTCACCTGCACGTCTACGTTCTTCGTGATCGGGTAACGCGCCATGGCATTGAAGACGACGTAACCCGGCACCGCGCGGATGAGGCCTGTATTGGCGTCTGGCACGAGGGAAAGCGTGCGACCGGAAACCACATCTGCGCCGCCGCCGATGGTGAGTTTCCACGGCGTGGTGTAAGTGGACCAAAAACTGAAGGTATTGCGCGGCGCATTGGTGAGCGGGTTTCCTACCTGGCCGGGCGTCGTAGACTCGATGACCTTCGAGTCGATATGCGTGTAGCTCGCGGTGACCATCCAGTCGTCTGTGATACGGCCGATGATGCCTACACTGCCGCCAATCGCGCGCTGGTCGCCCCCGAGGACGTTTAGCAGCGGATCGTTCGGATCGGTTGTGCGTGCGTTCGTCTTTTCATCCCAGAAGAGCGCGCCAGTGAGCGAGAGGCGGCGATCGAAAAGATCCCACTTCGTGCCGATTTCGTAGGTGATGTTCTTTTCCGGCGCGATATCCGCCGTCGCCACGGAGAGCGAAAGCTGCTCAGCCGAGGGGTTGAAGGAAGTGCCTGCGGAGAAATAGAAGCTGCCGATTTCCACCGGCTTGTAAACGATGCCACCACGCCAACTCACGAGGTTGTCGAGACGATCGAAGTCCACGCGCCCCGCGGCTGTCGTTTGGTGGAAGGACGAGTCCACGCGGTCCCAACGCACGCCACCGATGAGCTGCCAGTGCTTCCCGAGCTTGATCGTGTCCACAGCATAGAGAGCGAAGGTATCGACCGTACCCTTGGAGACTGAGCTGATGGTCGGGATGCCGCTGAAGAGTTCGGTATCATCCGGAGTGAGGAGAGGCGTAGTCGGCACGCCGGCCCACGTCGTGCGCACGGGTGCGGAGGATTCGTGGGCGTATTCGATACCGCCGACCAGCGTGTGCAGCGCACCGAATGTGTTGAACTTCAGCGTCGTGTCGAACTGGTTCTGCAACTGCGTCTCCAGGCTCTGCGTGGTGATCTGGTTACGATTCACCCGGATGTCTTCCAGCGGCGTCTCCGCGGTAACGCTCGCCGGCACTTGCGGCTCGGTGATCTGCGCGCGGCGCCAGTAATTCGCGTAGCGGATTTGGTCGCGAATGGTGACGTGCTCATTGAAGTCGTGCTCGAGCTTGATCGTGCCGATGTTCACGTCGGTATTCAGGAAGTTGTTGCCGTCCTTGAACCCGTAGAAATTCGAACGCGACACGGGGGCGGGCCGGCTGAGCAGCACGGGCAGGCCGTAATCCGGCAGGTTGTCCTCGGTCTGGTGGAAATAGCTGATGGTCAGCCGCGTGGGCGTGCCGATGCCGAAGGCCAGCGAAGGCGCCAGGCCCCAGCGCTGATAGAGCGCGCCTTCGCGGCCGGCGATGCCGTTCTTGTTCACCATCATATTCATGCGCAACGCCGCGCCGGGGATTTGCGCGAGAGGAAGGTTGATATCGAGCGTGCCGCGTTGCATGCGATCGGTGCCGAATGTCGATTGCCCGGAGAAGCGCTGCTCGAGGAACGGTGTCTTGCTCACCTGGTTTACCACACCGCCAGTCGAGCCACGGCCAAAGGTAATGGACGACGGCCCTTGCAGCACCTCGACTTCCTGCAGATCAAACGGATCGCGGTAGTAGCTACCGAAGTCGCGCATGCCATCGAGGAAAATATCCGACCGCGCGCTGAAGCCGCGGATGGTGAGATTGTCGCCCTGCGAGCCGCCTTCACCGGCGGCGAGACTGATGCCGGAGACATTGCGGAGCGCGTCACGCAGTGTGGTCACCCCCTGGTCTTGCATCACCTGTTGGCTCACCACGGAGATCGTCTGAGGAATGTCGCGCAGCGGCTCGGTATACTTGGGCAGCGAGACGTTTTCCGTGCGGTAGCCAGTGTCTTCCTGCCCACGCACCACCACTTCCGGCATGTTCTGCACATTCGCCGCTGTGGTCGCCGCGCCCGGCTCGTCGGCCGCTTCCGCCTTTGGCGACAGGATCATCGCCACTGCCATTGTCGCCGCGGTAGCCCCGCGGAAAATGGCTGCCGAATCCGGTCGATAGGCCACCGGGCCGCTCCGCAAGATGGGCTCCACCTCCTCGAACAAGGTGGTCTCATCGGCACCATAGGCCAGCTTCATAAGGTGAGCGCGAAGGCTGCTGTTAGCGGTGCGGGGTACGGAGGATTTGGAATCAGACATGGGCGTGGAAAAAAGAGCCGGCGCTGCAGCAGTGCCGCAGCGCCTGGCAATGGAGGGGCCCATATACGCTCAATTCATGAATGTACGGCTGTCCTCGACTTGCTCTTGTTTTGCTCGGAATTGCGGATTGTAGCGGAAACCTCGATCCGTCTCGTCGACCGCCTCCTTCTCGCCCACTCACTCCTCCAAACTCACGGCCATCCTCAATTCAAGCGGAGAAATCAGTTTGCCTCCGGCACGCTGTAGCAGGTGTGCAGGCCATTGAAACCCTTGAGCTTATGCTCGCCGGGGACGGGTTCGACAGCGAGGAGGTCTCCGAGTTTGGCCTGCGCGGATGAGCTGAGGGAGAAGCCGACGCCGAGTTTGCTGGCGAGATCCTCGAGGCGGAAAATGTAGTTCATCTCGGGGCCGAGCATGCTCGGCTCGCCCCAAGCCGATTGTTCGCCGAAGGTGACGGTGCCGTAATGCAAAGCCACGCGGAAACGGATGGCGCTGTCCTTGCGCAACCGCTGAAATTCGCGGATCGCCGCGATGACAGCGGGCGCGGTGTCGGCGCGATCTTCCCAGCAGGCGAGGAATCCATCGCCAATGTATTTCGGAATGCGGCCCTGGCCTCTCTCCACGATGCGATGGCACTCATGCAGCCAGTGGCTCATGGTATTCGCCAGCTTTTCCACCTCCATCTCCACGCTCATCGCGGTGAAGTCCATGATATCGGCAATGAGCAGCCAGAGGTTTTGCGGGCGCAGGTCGAGCACAGTGGCGTCACCGCCGGTGCTGGACCGGCTCATGACGACAGTGCCTTCGTCCTTGTTCGGGTGCGGGCAGACCGGTTGGCAAAACGTGAAATCCTGGCCGCCGATGTAAAGTCTATCCCCATTGCGCAGTCGGGTCGGGCGGACGAGGCGGCGGTCATTGCGGAAAGTACCGTTTCGGCTGGAGAGATCGATGAGCCAGAATTCCCCCTCATCCTGCGGATGAATGAAAGCGTGTTTGCGCGACGCTTTGGGCGAATCGATGACGATGTGGTTTTCCGCGCCGCGCCCAAGATTGCACCGGCCCTGCAGCAGCCAGCTCTGGCCGTTGACGGATTCCAGCCACGCGTCGCCGGGTACGGCGTTCCGTGGATCAAATAGCGCGGCCATTACTGAAAGGGGGGAAGCGGGTCTGGTATAAGGGTGTAGACTGGCAAATGCAACCCGCGACAAGGTCGGCGGTGAAAATTGCCATACCGAAGCGGCGCTTTTGCTTTGCGTCCCACATACTTGCGGAGGAACGGGCGAGCCCAAGCTCTCAGCGCGCCAGTGCGGATACGACGAAATGCATCAGCGTAAAGGTGCCGATGATCATCACTGCAATCACAGCGATGACGCCGAAGATCAGCGCCCCGAGGAAAAGCCAGTCGGTCCTGGTAGACGCGCGCGCCGTGCCGGCGTGCTTTTGCAGCAGCTCGTAGTTGCGTGCATTCGAGCGGAAGAAGATGGAAAGCGCGTCGCCCGCGACAGGTACGGAATCGAGCGCGGCGTTGATGAGCACATTCGTCGCCATGCGCGCGAGGATGATCTTCGGCACGCCGCGACGCGCGCTGAGGGCGATGAGCACCAGCGACACGCCGGCCGAGGCCGTAGCGCCAAAAGCCGGCAGCAGGCCGATGATGGGGTCCAGCCCAAAGCGGATGCTGGTGCCGGGAATGACGAAGATGTCATCCATCAAACGCGCCATGAGCGCGATGAAAGGATCGACCGGCGCGTCACCTTTGACGCCGGGCTTCTGCCGAGGTCCCTCTTTGCCAACGACCTCGAATTCAACTTCCTGAGTTTTCATGAGGTGGCAGGTGAAAGTGAGAGTGGCAAGTGAGACATCTCTGCGTCGCGTGCGAAACCATAAGAGGATCGCCCGTCATTAGACGGCCGCGTGCGTAGAGCGTTCACTTTCCCTCGCTACTTTCGACTTTCACTCCACTCAGCCCGGAATGCCGGCAAGCATCTGCGCATTCGTCGGGAATTTCTTCACGAAAAAGAGCAAGCGCTCGATCGCCTCGATGGGACGGTGCCCGGCGAGACCGCGGCGGATGACGTTGATCTTGTGCAGATCGGCCTCCGGTAGCAGCAGTTCTTCGCGGCGCGTGCCGCTTTGGAAAATATCGACGGCCGGGTAGATGCGCTGGTCGCTGATCTTGCGATCGAGGACGAGCTCCATGTTGCCGGTGCCCTTGAACTCCTGGAAGATACGCTCGTCCATCAAGCTGCCCGTCTCGATGAGCGCGGTGGCGATGATGGTGAGCGAGCCAGCCTCCTCAGTGTTGCGCGCGGCTGCGAAGATCTTGCGCGGGATTTCCAGCGCACGGTTATCGAGACCGCCGGAGCCGGTCCGGCCACCGCCGCCGGTCGAGTTATTGAAGGCGCGGCCGACGCGGGTGATGGAGTCGAGCAGCATGAAGACATCCTTGCCGGATTCCACGAGACGCTTGGCGCGCTCGATGGCGAGCTGCGCGATGCGGGTGTGGCTCTTCGTGTCGCTGTCGTTCGAACTGGCCATGATCTCGGCCGTCGGCACGGTGCGCTTGATCTCCGTCACTTCCTCGGGACGTTCGTCGACGAGGAGGATGATGAGCTTGATGTCCGGGTGGTTCTTCACCACGGCATCCGCCATGTGCTGGAGCAACGTGGTCTTGCCGGTGCGTGGCGGCGCGACAATGAGGCCGCGCTGGCCCCGACCGATCGGGCACATGAGATCGACGACGCGCGTGGTAAAGCGGTCCGGCACGGTCTCGAGACGAATGAATTTTTCCGGGCTGATGACGGTGAGCTCGTCGAACGCCGGCAGGTGCAGCGACTTGTCCGGATCGTCGCCGTTGATCGAGAGAATCTTGAAGAGCTGCGGACCCCGGTTGCCCTTGCGGGTCTGGCCTTTCACCCACTGGCCGTCGCGCAAATTGTAAGCGCGGCAGAGCTCGGGCGTGACGAAGACGTCGGCCGGGTGCTGGGCGAAAGTACGCTTCGGATCGCGCAGGAAGCCAAAGCCCTTGCCGGAAACTTCGACGATGCCTTCGGCCTCACCGATTTCATCTTCACGCGGGGGCGGCAATTCGGGCGACGACGCCTCGGACTGATGCTGGGGCGGGATGTATTCGGCGCGATCACCACGGTCTCCGCGATCTCCGCGATCTCCGCGATCTCCGCGATCTCCGCGGTCGCCACGGTCTCCGCGATCACCACGATCACCACGATCATGACGCTCGTGACGTTCATGACGTTAATGACGGTCCGGACGATCGCCACGGGGCGGGCGATCTCCCTGCGGCACTTGAGGGCGCTCGGAACGATAGGATTCCACCCGCGGGATATCGAGGCGCGCGGCTTCCTCGGCCGACACAGCCACGGGAATGGGGCCAGCCTCGATGCCTGCGGCACGAGCCTGTTCTTCCATCTGCTTGGCAACATGGCGCGGGATGTAAACCGGACGCGGCCTTACCACTGGCTGGTCAGTAGGCGCTGAGACGGGAGCGGCAACAGGGACAGCGACGGGAGAGGGAGCAGGAGCGACGGGCGCCGAAGGCACGGATCGCGCGGACGGACGCCATTCTTCCATCCCGGACACGACGGGGGCGGGCGCAGGGACGGCAGCCACGACAGGCGCTGGAACGGGGACTGGAACAACGGGAGCGGGAGCCGCAGGCGCGATGTCCATCGGCAACTCAGGCGAGGTCTCCTCGGCGGCGGAAGCGGCCTTGGATTTGGACGTCGCTTTTTTCGTCGTCTTGGGCTTCGCGACCTTCGTGGCCGTGGTGGCACGGGTCTTCGTCGGCGTGGTCCGCTTCTTGGCGGGTTTCTTGGTCGTCGCGCTCTGCTCTTCGAGCAAAGGCTGTTCTGCTGGCTCTGTCATAGGAAAAGTATTCAAATCGGAAAATTAAAGGGCTGCGGGCGTTCGCTTCGCCGCGGGCAATGGAAAGAGGTGAAAGTTAAATGGAGAACGGCGCCACAGCCTCTTCAGTCCGCGCAGGATTCCTGTGCAGGTGCCGGACATCGTCGCTGTCTTCCAGCATTCCGATGAGCCGCTCCACCCGCGTGGCGACCGCGGGATCGGTCACCATCAGTGAAGTTTCGGACACAAAAGTGAGTTTCTGGGATTCGGACTGGATACCGACGCTTCTGAGGGCTTCGGCCACGGTGCAGAGTTTGTCGGGCGCAGTCGGGATGACGTAATGTCCATCCTCCTGCGTCAGCTCTTCGCCGCCGGCCTCGATCACCAGATCGAGCAATCGCTCTTCCTGAATCGCCGCTGCTGGGACGGTCACGCGTCCCTCGCGGTAAAACGTATAGGACCCCGCACCCGGCAAAGCAAGATTACCATGAACTTTCGTCAGGATCAAACGCAGGTCAGCCACCGTGCGGATACGGTTTTCCCTCGCCATTTCGAAGATCAACGCCAGAGCAGCTCGAATAGCTGAGCGCAGATAATGATTCCGCGAAGGATCGCCGCCGCCCAGCCGGGCTGCCACGGTGATTTCCGTGGCGAGCATGCCGAAAAGCTGCCCTCGTTTCTGGTCGAGGGAACCCTTAATGTGCTTAACTTTGGACCACTTGCTATGACCCGCCATGGATCAGGGTGTATTGGAATGGGATGAGTTCGGGTGCGCTCCTGCACTGGTCTTTCTTGCGAGGGAGAAATTCCTGCCAGAGATGGTCAGGAATGCCGGGAACGCGAACTGATGTAGGGCAAGGTGGGGGAAAAGCCCCCACCCGTCAACAAGGATTTTTCAGGCCTCCAGCACTGAGCAATGCCGACAATCGTGCTTGGATTCCGCCAAACGCTCTGTTTAGCTCCGCCGACTCGTTGCCCAATCCCGGACCCATGAAGATCATCTCGCTCGCTCGCAGCGCCATCGTATTTCCCCTCATTGCAGCCTCGCTGCTTACTGCCGCCTGCACCACCACCCCGACCAAGCCGGGCCAGCGTCCGCGCAACGCCAAGGAAGCCGCAAAGGTTTTCATCCTCCCCGGCAACTGGAGCCCGGTCAACGGCGACGGCAACCAGGTGACTTTCGTCCCCGACACCGCCGGTCCACTCACCGGCCGCGTGATCGGCATCTTCTCGGATGCCGGCACCTACACCGCCTCGGAAATTCAACCGGAGACCGGCCGCTTCAGCATGTGGGTCA
>JBGGMZ010000089.1:0-19145 GCA_041287745.1 Chthoniobacter sp.
ACGGATCGGGCCTCATGGCTGGCCCATTCATCGAGTGGCAAATCTCCGAGTACACCAACTTGTATCTCGAGGGCGGCTACCAAAGCCTCTGGTTCAATGGCGGGAGCGACTTCAACAATGCAGCCATCGACCAACTGAATCTCAGCGACGCTGACGCGGCGGCGGTGCGGGATATCTTGCGCGACGGCGAGGATTCCAACAGCTACTACCTCAAGTTTGAGATTAATAACCGGCCGAGCGAGTTCTTCCGTCACCGTATCTCGTTCTCGAAGACAGCTGAACTCGGTTTCTCCTCCGACTTCATCACCCTCTACAATGTGGAATACGATGCGGACTGGAAGGTGATGGAGAAATTGGAGATCGGTCCTTCGGTCTTCTACGAGCACTACAGCACGTCCGGTTCACTGGGTGAAACAGCCGATCGAATTGGCGCGGCGATCGGTTTGCGCTATCATTTTTCAAATTCTCTGACCCTCGGGCTCGATTATCGCTATATCTGGAAAGACTCAAATTTGCCAAACTTGGACTACTATCAGAACCTCGTATTCCTAAGTTTATACTATAAATTCTAAAATCTAACCTCATGGCCTATGCCTAGCTTTCTCCGTTTCGCGAGCCTCGCCTTCGCACTCCTGGCGATAACACTAACCGGAAAAGCCCAAGGCCTGACGCCAAGAGCGCAGCCGACCTACCCCGCCCCCGGGGGTTACCCGGGGGGGATTCCCGCCACGGGAATGGCCCAACCCGGTTCCGGATTCATGCAGCAGGAGCGCATGGCGATGGTGGACCCCGATAAGAAGCTTTCTGCGGGAGACCAGGTCACGGTGGAAATCATGGAGGACCGCGAAGGCGGATTACCTCGAGTGGTCACTGCTACGGGAGATCTCGACGTGCCCCCTCTCGGCCGCGTGAAAGTTTCAGGCCGCACGGCGACCCAGGCTGCCTCGGAAATCAAGCAAGCGCTGGAAAAGGATTACTATTACCACGCGACCGTGCGTTTGAACATCGATCGCATCAGCCCAGTGCAGGTGCGGCAGGGTATCGTCTATCTTTCCGGCGAAGTGCGCATCATCGGGGCGCAGGAACTCGTTGCGGGTGAGCCTCTTACGTTGTGCAATGCGATCCTGAAAGCGGGCGGTATCGGCGAGTGGGGTAATGCCAAGAAAGTGAAACTGATGCGCCAAAAAGGCGGCAAGACCGAGACGATCGAAGTCAATTTCAAGGCGGTCATTGAAAGCGGCGACGTCGGTAAGGATCCCGTACTGCAAGACGGCGATCGCATCTTCGTGCCGAAAGTCTTCTTCCGCGGTTAATCCCAACCCACCATGGACTCAGTCAACCCGCAAGCTCCGCCGGTCCCACTTTCCGCCGGCCTCGGCCTCAAGATTTACCGCTATCGTTCGCTCATCCGCCGCCATTGGTGGGTCATGGCGATCACCGTCGCCCTCGGCCTTGCTTACGAAGCTTACGTAATTCTTTCGAAGCCGCAGTTGTTTGAATCGAATTCGGAGTTGCTCATCCGCGAAGAGCTGTCCACCGAAGCGGGCAAGAGCGTGTCCTTCGATGACAAGGCTGGTCGGCAGTACGATACCTACATCATGCTGCTCAAGAGCGACACGACTCTTACAGCCGCGCGATCCAAGCTGATGCTCGAGGCGCCGGAACTCTCCGGCAAGGTGGATATCAACGCCTCGGTGCCTCCGCGGACCAACATTTTCACCATCACCGGCACCGGTTCCAACGGCGAATACACCCGCCGGTTTGTCGATGCTGTCGTCCAGGAGTTCATGGATTCCCGGAAGCTGGGCCGCAGTTCTCAGGTGGACACGACCAAGCAGGGGCTGGAGAGCGACCTCAAGGAAATGAAGGCTGAATTGGAGAAGAAACAGGGGCAGTTTCAGGCCTTTGTGAAGGATAACAACATGGCTTTCTGGCAAGAGCAGGCCAAGAGTTCAGCGTCCTTCCTCTCGGGGCTGAAGAATCAGCAGGCGCAATTGCAAAACGAACTGCTCCGGCTCGAAAATCTTTCTCCGGATGAATTGCTCGTCAATCCTGGTTCCGGCGTGAAGGCGCCAGCGGCACCGCAGGGGGCGCCAACTGCCGGTGGGGGGGCCTCTTCCGGGGTTTCCAACGCGCCTTTCAATAACGAGCTCTACGTTCAATACACTCAGGCCACCCAGCAGCTCGTGCAGCGACAGGCCGAGGTGGAATACTGGAAGACAGTCTGGAAGCCGAAGCATCCCAAGCTTCAGGCCATGCAAACCAAGGTCGAAGATCTTCAGCGTCTGATCAGCACGATCAAGGAGCAGAATACTGCGGCGACAGCGGCCCGGAAAGTAGCGATCAAGGCCGAATTGAAGAGCTTGGAAAGCACCACCGAGAGCTGGCAGAAGAAGGTGACGGAGGCCAGCGGCAAGGATGCGGAGTACACCAATCTGCAAAACCAGATTGCGTCATTAAACTCGCAGATTGAGCGCATTTCCAACAGCAATCGCGACATCAACGTCCACACCTCCGCTGACCCGCTTACGGTGATGCATCCCGCTACGCCGCCGAAGGCCGTGCCGCCCGGCACCGTGAAGCACCTGCTCATTGGTCTGATCGGCGGCTTCGCGGTCGGTCTCATCATCCTCGTGCTGATGGATCGCGCGGACGATCGCGTCTCTTCCTCCACGGAAATGCTCGATCATTTCTCCGAGCCGATCCTCGGCCAAATCCCGAACGTGGCCGACACCCGCAAGGAAACCGGTCTCCCACTGCTCCAGCCCGAGGACGAACGCTACACCTACGCCGAAGCGTTCCGAAGTCTGCGTTCCTCGCTCATCTTCATGCCCAACCAGGCGGAGCTGCGGACCATCCTCATCACCAGCGCGATTCCGAACGAAGGCAAATCCACCATCGCCAGCAATCTCGCCGTGACCATGGCGGCTTCCGGCGCCCGCGTGTTGCTCGTCGACGCGGATCTCCGCCGCGGTGACCTCGCGCAGCTCTTTGATACCGATGGCCGGTTTGGCCTCTCCAGTATCCTGCGCGGCGAAGTGCCGTGGAAGGAAGCGGTGCAAACCACAAAATATCCCACGCTCTCGCTCATCCCGCGCGGCCCGGTCACGAATCAATCCGGCGAGCTCCTGCTCAAGCCCGAGGTGGCCAGCCTGCTCGAGCAGTTCAAGGAGCAGTACGATCTCGTGATCTTCAACACGGCGCCGATCCTCGCCGCCGACGACACGCCCACGCTGGCCCCGAATTTTGACGGCGCGCTGATGGTCGTCCGCGCATCCTTCACCTCCGCGCGCCTGTCAAAAAACGCGCTGAACATGCTCTACCAGCGTCAGGTGAATATTCTGGGACTCATCCTGAACTGCATCGATGCCGAGATGCCGGATTACTACTACTATCGTTATCCGAAATACTACGCCGCGTCGTAGTTCCGCGGGAGCGAGCGAATAGCCCAGCGCGCGAGCGCTGGGGTGAGTATTCGATAACGAGGTAGGTCTCGCTTGGAACGGAAGAACGCGAGTGGCGCGTTGCTCTTTCGCTGCCGCCGTCGCCGCGATTGAGCACATTTTCTGTAAGAGCACCTCGCGGAATTTCGTTGGAAGTATCAGATGCTCCAAGCTGTCCGCTTCCTATCCCTCATCCGCCATTGTTTGATCGCGAGCGGTATTTTGGCGCTGTGTGCTCACGCCGTGGTGAGGGCGGATGAGTCGACTCTCAGCTATCGGCAGGTGATCGTGCGCGTGGGCGATGAAAATGGGAAGCCGATGCCGGGAGTGAAAGTGCAACTGTTCGGCACCGGCCGAGATGCATTGCAAGCCATGCAGCTCGAATCCGACGAGAATCCCCTGGGGGTGTGGCGCTTCGTCTCGGACGCGCGCGGACGCTGCATGGTGCGGTTTGGCTGCTTCACTGGCTTCGATAGCGAGAAGCTGGTGGGGAAGCGCGTGCCGGGCTGGGGGCGGTTCTATTTCATTGCCGAGGCCGGCCATTTACGCGGCGTCAGCCTGGGCATCATGCATGAGCCGGAAGGCAAGCGGGCCAGGGACTCCTACGACTACGAATGGAATCGCCGTGGCGTAGTGAAAACTTCGGACCGCCCGGTCGTGGCCACCTTGCGCATGAGGCGTGGGCTGCAGGTGAACGGACGGGTGGTCGACACTGTAGGCCAGCCCGTGCGCGGCTTTGACGTTGGCGTCCAGCACGACTTGGGCTCCGAGCATCACACCGGTTACGGCAACGAGATTTTCAAGCACTCGACGACGACCGACCGTGGAGGACGTTTTATCCTGAACGATATTTTTCCGAACACGTTCTACCTCATGGCCGCGGAGAGAGAAGACGATCTGCCGGTTTGGGTGCGCACGAGGTTGCGTGGCCGATGGTCGCCTGTGCCAGTCGACAAGATCACACCGCGCCGCGGAGAGAAGGTCATCCGCATGACCTTGGTCGTCGCGCATGAGCTGCCATACCGTTACACCGGCCGGATTCTGGACCAGGAAGGAAAAGCAATTTCCGGGGCCGAGATTGTCCTCGGTATTTCGCGTCATATCGAGAGTCAAAACTACGAAGACGATCATTCCTCCCTGAGGGCGAAGTCCGATCAGGATGGCCGCTTCGAATTCCGCACCGCCACGAACTTCATCCGCTGGATCATTGCCAGCGCTCCGGGCTTTGCCGAGTACTCGGAGGATTACGACGACAAGAAAGCTCCCCACAAATGGAATATTACCCTGCATGGACTGTAAGATGAAGAGACGCACCTGGCTTGTGATTGTCGCGATCTTCGCCGTCGTGGGGGTCACCGTCTGGTGGTGCTGGCTGCGCCCGCATCCGCCGGCGAAACGCGTTGCCGGGGCGGGGCTTTCGCCGTGGGCGGAAGAAGCAGTCCCGCGCTCCGTGCTCGCTGCGGACAAGATCTATCTGCAGGCGGATCCTCGGTGGGCGCACGACAAAATCGGAGGCAGCGGCGAGGAGTTGCGAGCCGTCGGCTGTACGAACTGCTGCCTCTGCATGGCTCTCGCGCAGCACGGCATCGTGATCGATCCCGCGGAGCTCAATCAAAAGCTCATCCAAGCCGACGGCTACACCGAGCGCGGCTGGATCAAGTGGGACGCCGTAAGTGACGTCACCCAAAAGCGCGTTCGCATCGACATCCCCGAAAACCCGACGCATCGCGATATCGACCGCGCCCTGGCTGCAGGCAATCCCGTGCTGGTGAAGATCGTCTACCGACCCGGAGTATTGCACTGGGTGCTGCTGGTCGGGCGCGAGGGCCGGGAATACCTCATGAAAGACCCGCTGGGCGATGGGAAAACGCTGGGAGTGCTCTCCGCCTACGACAGCGATATTTTGTCCGTGAGGGTCGTCGCGAAGTTGTGAGGTGATGTCGGTAGGGGATGGCCGTGCGCTTGATGAACATGTTTCGTCGGCGCGACATCCACGCGTTAGTACCCAGACGAAGTGAGGGTAAGACTATGAACGAACTCCTCTTCCTTGCTGACGGTGCGGACAAAGCCGCCGGGGTCTTTTTCGGCCTGGGTGCTTTCGCCCTCATCCTCGCCATCGTGCTGGGACTATTCTGGATCTGGGCGCTGATCGACGCGCTGACGAATACGACCCTCGACGGTACGATGAAGGTGGTCTGGGCGTGCGTGATTTTCTTCCTGCCCTTCCTCGGCGCGCTCGCCTACGTCTTCGTCGGTCGCCGCCCTAGGTAACTTCTGCCGGTACGGTCCGGTCGGCTACCAGCCGCCTTGCATGGGCGAGGGTGTCGATCTGCGCGGGAGTCTTGTCGCGGCGGATGGCTTTGATGCGCGGGAAACGCATGGCGAGGCCGCTGGCGTGGCGGTCGCTGGGTTGGATGGAGTCGAAGGCAATTTCCAGCACGATCTCGGGAGAGACTTCGCGATAGCGGCCATGGCGGGTGATGGTCGTGGAGGTGAAGTGCTCGGTGAGATCCTCGATCTCCGCGTCAGTAAGGCCGGAGTAGGCCTTGCCGATGGTCAGCAAATGGCCGCTCACTTCGTCCCGCACGGCGAAAGTGTAGTCGCTCAGGACGTGGCTGCGTTTGCCATGGCCCTGCTCGGCGCCGATCACCACGACATCGAGCGTGGCCAGCTCCTTTTTGAATTTCAGCCATGCCTGCCCGCGGCGGCCGGGCGTGTAGAGGCTGGCGCCGTCCTTGATCATGAGGCCTTCGTTGCCTCGGGCGCGGGCCGCTTGGAAAGCGGCTTCGATCTCTTCCGCGGAAGCGACGCGATGGATCGGCGCGACTTCAAGGCCAGCCGGCAGAGTGAGGGATTCGAGCGCGAGGCGGCGTTCGGCGAGAGGACGCTTGAGCAGCGAAGTGCCGTTGAGGAAGAGAAGATCGAAGGCCTTGAACACGACCGGAATGTCACTCGCGCCGAGGAAAAGATCGTCCTCGGTTTTGCGCCCGAGGCGTTTCTGCAGGTCAAAGAAGGTGAGCCGACGGCCCTGTTCGTAGGCCAGGATTTCACCGTCGAGAATCGCTTCGCCGCCGTGGGTGCGCGCGGCGCGGGCGAGGTCGGCAAATTGTCCCGTGATCTGCCGTAGATCACGGGTGAAAATTTCCGCACGGCCTTGGCCGAGATGGATCTGCGCGCGGATGCCGTCGAACTTGTCTTCGGTCCATGCAGCGGGTGCATGGCTGGCGGCGATGCGTTCCCAAACCGCCTGGGCCGTGGGCTCCGGGCTGGCCAGCATCACCTGGATGGGGCGGAACAAGTGCAGCGTCGCTTTATCCAGTCGATTCTGCGCGGTGAGAGCCGCGACCTCACCGAGATCGCCGGTGAGCATCTGCGCCTCGCGCACGGCATCGAGATCGGCGCTGAAGGCCGCGGCGATCGCTTCCTCCACGAGCCCGGCTTTCAAGCCGATCCGCAGATCGCCGGTGAGAATCTTCACGACATAACTCGCCTCCAGCGGGGTGAGCGCGGCAAGACGCTGCTGGAGCAAGTCACCCTTGGCCGCTGGACCGCGCGCGGCCTGCAGGTGATCGAAAAGTGCAAGGGCGTCGAGCAGGGAAAATTCCTTCGGAGTGGTGCGCTCGAGCAAGGCTTCGTAGGTCGCCTTGCCCGCGTCCGCATACATGCGCGAGATCCCACGAAACTCCTGCTCGTTCAGTCTCCCCGCAGCCATCACCGCGCGCTTGATCACCGCCCACCCGACCTGCAGCGTGCGATTGTCGCTCTGGGCGAAGGCGCGGCCGGTCAAAAAGCGCGCGGCGATCGGCAGCCGCTCGGCATCGAGCGAGCGCAGGTAATCGGCGAGCAATGCGATCTTCTTCAGCTTGCTTGTCGTGGCGGCAATCTGCTCGCCGAGCGTGGCAAAGGCGCTGAATTCGGAGGGAACGACCGGCTCAACCGCCTTGGGTGCTTCTGGCTTGGCTGTGGTAACTGCGGGACGCCGCAGCGAAAGCTCGAGCTGGTTTTCTTCGCTCAACGCCCACGCCTCGAAACCGCGCTCGCGCAGATCTGCGGCGAAAGCCGAGGCGAAACCATGCAGGGTGAGCACGCGCTTCGGCTGCACGAGTTCCACGTAGCGTACGAGGTCGGTGTAATCGGCGTGATCGCTGAGCGGAAAGGCCGCGTCGCACTGGTAGCGATAGGTCGCACCCGGATCGAGCGCCCAGCCGGTGAGCACGGCCACGCGCCGATTTTTGATGCGTGTGAGCATGATCGAGCGATTCGCACTCGGGGGGCAGATGAGCACCTTGCCCTCGACCTTCCCGGCAGAGTAGCGCTCGTAGCCGTCCGGAAAATCTGGCCTCAACTGACGATAGATTTCCGTCATTTGATAGACGGCGCCGTGGAGCATCGGTGTGAGTCCCGCCTTCAGAATGGCGCAAAGAATCTCCTGCGCCTTGCCGAGCGAATACCCGAGCAGGACCGGCACCGCGCCATCCTCCAGCGACTCGTGGCAGAAGGCGATCATACGGGCGATCACTTCCTCCGTGGGCGGGAGGCGATACTTCGGCAAGCCGTAAGTGGTCTCCATGATGAGGGTCTCCGCGTGCCGCCACTCGGTGGGTTCGGCAGAGAGTCCGCTGCGCAGCTTGAAATCACCCGTGTAGAGCAGCGAGCCGTGCTCGCTTTCGATGAGAGATTGCGCCGAACCGAAGATGTGACCGGCGGGCAACAGCGTGATCTGAAAATCGCGAAACTTTGCCGGCTGCCCAAACTCGAGGATGTGCGCTTCGCGTTCGCCGCCGAGCCGCGCCTGCATGAGCCGCGCCGTGCCCGCGCTGGCGATGAATTCCTGGTGCCGTGCGATGTGATCGGCGTGGGCATGCGAGACGAAGGCAAATGGCCGCGGATCTTCCGGGTCCAGCCACAGGCCATGCTCAGGCAATTCAAGGCCTCGGTGGTAACGGACGGAAATCATGTGCGACGCACATTTCCACGAGTCCGGTAAGATTGCCACGACGGGCGTGGGAAAATCAATTCACGGTGCCGTGACCGAGTCTCACACCCGACGGCGCCGCCATTGACCGATACATATGGCCAGGCCGAGCGCGAGCGCGACGGAACTGGCCGGCTCGGGCACATTCGCGATGTTCAGTTTCAGGGACGATCCGACGATGGAAAAGCTCGCGGTGTAGGCGCCGGGCAAGCCTGCAAGGGTCCAGCCGCTGAAGCCATTGGAATTGTCCGTCAGGGTGCTGGCGAAATTGATCAACGAATACGTTCCTACACCAAAGCCGGCGCCTGCAGTGAGTGAGAGGGTGATGTTTTGCCCGAGGCTGAGTGTGCCGTTATCGGTCACCTTGTGGCTCGTGGTGCCGAGGGTGAAGGCGAGCTGCGCATTATCCAGCAGGCTGATGTTGCCTGCGGCAAAAGTGGTCGAGCCCGGCGCCAGCAGGGCGCCGCCATCGATGGTCAGTGCGCCCGTGATCGAGCCTGTGCCGCCGATGGCGCCGCCGCTTTGCACTTCCACCGCACCGGTGCCAGTGCCGGCGGTGCTGTTTACCATCAGCTTGCCGGAGGCGATGATCGTGCCGCCGGTGTAGGTATTTGCGTTCGCTGTGGCCGTGAGCGTCGTGGTGCCCGCGCCCGTTTGCTGCAAGCTCATCGAGCCGGTGAGGGCGGAGGAAAGGGTGAAGCCATTGGTCTGGGCGAGGACCATTTTCGCCGTGCCTGCCCCGCCGGTGATGACCTTCGCGGTCAGCGTTCCGGTGAAGGCGTCGTTGTCCCCGATCTGCAGCGTCCCCTCGCTGCCGGCGAGATTGCCGATGGTCACTGTCCCGCTGGTCGAGGTGACGGTGACGATACCATTGCCGACGATCTTCAACGACCCCGTCGTCCGGTTGCCTACAAAAAGCGCGTCACTGTTCGTCCATTTTCCGCCCGTCCCGATAGTCACGATTCCGGTGCCGCCATCGCCGATCACGCCGTCGTAATCCGTGGCCGTGCCGTTGGTCACCGTCATCGTTCCATTACCGGCGTGGTCGGTGCCGAAATAATTGTACCCGCCGACATAGATATGATAGGTGCTATTGAAGGTGCCACCGTTGATGTTCATCGTGCCGGTGCCGAGAGCGCCTACGGAGCCATCGTAAATGTTGAAGGTGCCACCGTTGAGATTCATCGTGGCTGTGCCTCCCGCGCCGATTTGCGAGAAGGTCCCGCCGGGGTTGGCGTTCCAAGTGCCGCTATTCATCGTCACCGTGCCGGTCGAGTTCGTGCCTTGCGCGATGGTGGCATTGCCGGACGTGACCAGGCTGTTGTTAGTGATCGTCAGGGAGCCGTAGGCTCCGAAACCGACGATGACCACGCCGGTATTGTTGTTCCATGTCCCGTTGTCGACCGTCACAGAGCCGGTGCCGTAGCCGAGCCCGCTGATGCCGATTTCCGCATACGCATCGGACAACGTGCTGCCGTTGGTGATCAGGAGCGAGCCGGTGCCAGTGGTGGGGTAGCCGACGAAGAGCCCGCTGGCCAGAGCGGTCGAGCCCGAGGTCGAGACGGTGACCGTGCCGTTATTGGCGATCGTGACGTTGTCCGAGCTAGTCGGTAGCGTTTGCGGGTTCCAATTTGTGGCCGTGAACCATTCGCCAGTCGCGGCGTTCCAAGACGCGTCCGCCAGCGTCCGATGGGCGGGGAACACCAGAAAGCAACCCGAGACAACGAGCGGAAAAAGCAAACCGAGACGTGTGGTTTTCATGGAGAAGCGGTGTGAAATTCCGGAGAGATCGCTGCCGCACCGTGCATCACGCCGCCCGGCGCGACAGGAGATGGGAGATCAAGGTGATCGGCAACATGTGCTGGGTGTGTCACGCCGCCGGATCGCGACCAATGTTCTAAACCTAGTAGTTGTACTTGGTTGAAGGAAATTTGACTGCTTGCGACGACATGCTTTGCAGGATTTCACTCCTGATGTGCCATTCACACCGCTCCGTCCGACCGCTGCCCAGTGGGCCGTGCTCGCGGCGGCCGTAGTCGGTTTCGCCTACGTGTTGACGGGGTTGCAGGGCGATCACGCAGGGCGGCTGGCTTTGCCGGATGCTCACGGGTCGGTGCAGGAGTATCTCGACGCGGGCGGGGAGGGGTTGACGATCGAAGAGGTGGCCGTGCTGCCGGAGGCCCGCTGGCATGCCTGGACGAAGCCGGGCTTCGCGCCCACGGCGAAGCCGAAAAATGTGCTTTGGGTCCGCGTGCATCTGCGCAATGCGGAGCCGCAAGAGCTGCGGAGTGTGCTCGTGGACGGAGAGCATTACGTCGATCGGGCCGACTGCTATTTTCGCGACGCCGGAGGGGATGGAACCTGGCGGCTTCTTCGCTCCGGGGAATGGACGTCGCCGTCGGAAAAAGCGATCTGGGGACGGGAGACGGCATTTCCCGTCACCATCCCGGCGCGCGGCGAGCAGGTGCTCTATCTGCGCTACGAGGATTTTTTTCCCGTATGGCTCGAGTCCATTTGGTGGCTGCGCGACACCCGCTTTTACGCGGCGCAGCAGCGGGAGGCGCTCGCCGAGGCGCTTTATTTCGGCACCTTGCTGGCGCTGCTTTTCTACAATGCGATCTTGTGGATCAAGCTGCGCCTGCCACCCACGGGGAGCTACCTGCTCTATTTGGGATCGTTCACGCTCTTCCTTTTTTTTGCGCGCAGTGTGCCGCAACTCTTCGGCTGGGCCATCGGGTCGCCCTGGATGGAATCGATCCTCACGGCATTCCTCTCGGCCAGCGCGGTCTTTCTCATTTCCTTTGCCGGGCAGATGCTCGATCTCCCGCGGCACATCCCGCGCGCGGTGCCGTGGTTTCGGAGATCGCGTAATGTGATGATTGCGCTGGCCGTGGCATCGGCGGTGGCGCCTTGGTTGGGGCTGACCGGGGCATTGGGGATTCCCGGCTGTGCCGTGGTCATCGTTCATGTCGGCGTGTTTAGCGCCGCGATTGCCGCGCGTCGGGTCGGCGCTCCGCAGGCCTCCTACTTCATGCTCGCGATAGGGGCGCTCTTCGCCGGTGTGGCGCCCGCATTTTTCTATTGGGTTGCCGCCGTGCCGTTGTCGGATGGCGGCCGCATCGTCATGGCTGGCTCGGCCATGGAGATGCTTCTGCTCGCCGTACTGATGTCGGATCGCATCGGCCTCATCCAGCAGGGAATGATCGCGGCGCAAAAGGCGCTCCTCGTGGAAGCAGAGCAGCGCGAGATCATGCAGGAAGCCTATGCGGATGACCTCGCACTGGAAGTGCGTGAGCGGACCGCAGACCTCGTGCGAGCCAATGCCGACAAGGACCGCATTCTCACCGTGCTCGGCCACGATCTCCGTAGCCCGCTGACCGGTCTTACGCGCTCGGCGGAGCACCTGATCGGGCAGGCGAATGGCGCTCCCGGTGTGCGTCCCTTTCTTTCGGAAGCGGCGCAGACGGGGCGCAGTCTGCTGCTGCTCATCGAGGATCTCGTGATGTGGGCGCGGCTGCGCGCGGGCACTGGTCAGGTAGCGGTGCATTCGCTAAGCGCGGTCGCGGCGCCGGTCTTTGCATTGCAGAAATTTGAAGCCGCCGCCGGTGGCATCGCGCTGGAGATTCAGGTGCCAGACCATTTGATCGTCAAAACCGATCTCGTGCCCGTGCAGGCGCTGCTGCGGAATCTACTCTCCAATGCATTGAAAGCGGCCCGATCCGAAGTGCGGGTCGAGGCGCTGGCAGTGCCGGAAGGCGTCCGCGTCGTGGTGCGCGACGACGGCCCCGGCCTGACTGCATCGCTCATGACAGCCTTGAACGCCGCGAATCCCGAGCAACTGCCGACGATGGGCGGCCTCGGCTTGCGCCTGTGCCTGGAGATCAGCCGCGCGCTCGATTTGAGCCTCAGCGTCGCAGCCGGCGAAGAGGGAGGCACCGAGTTCCGTTTCATTCTTTCTGTCGCAACATTATGAGCCGATCTGCTTCCACTGCTGATTCCGCCGAAACGACCCGTGTCCTCGTCGTCGAGGATCAGGGCATGTTTCGATCTTTTCTGGAAGATTGGGTGCCAGCCCAGAAAGGCTTCACGCTGGTCGGCGCCTTTGGCTCGGCGGAAGAGGCGCTGCGCCACATCGAGACGCTCAGCCCGCACGTGGCGTTGCTCGATTTCCAATTGCCGGGCATGGACGGCATCGCGCTCGCGCAGGCGCTGCGGCAGGTGCGCCCGCACCTGCGTGCCTTGATGCTCTCGTCGCTCACCGATCCGCTGGCGCTCACCCGCATCCGCGAGAGCGGGGTGGAAGGCTACCTGGAAAAGGATGCACCGCTGGCGGAGCTTGCCGAGGCTCTCCGCACCGTCGCGAGTGGGCGCTCCTATTTCTCCCGGAAATTCAGCGAGATCCTCGCGCAGGAAAGCACGCGGACGGAAGCACTGGGCAAGATCCTTTCACGTCGCGAGCAGCAGGTGCTCACCCAGGTTCTCAGCGGGCGCACGAGCAAGGAGATCGGTGAGTCGATTGGCCTCAGCCCGCGGACCGTCGAGTTTCACCGGGCGAATCTCATGGCGAAGATGGGGGCATCGAATCTCGCCGAATTGCTTTCCCACGCCCGCCAGCGAGGGCTGGCGTAAGGACGCATTGCGCGAGACGTGGAGCACGCATAGACTGACGCCATGAAATCCCTCCTCGCGGTAATGGTTGTCTGCGCCGCTTTGGTTTCATCCGCGGTGGCGGAGGAAAAGAAACTATGGGCGAAGTCGGTGCTAGGGCAAAAAGCCCCGGAATTCGTGGTGGAGAAATGGCTCACCGCCGAGCCCGATACGAAGGGGAAATTCGTGCTCATCGATTTTTGGGCGACGTGGTGCGGGCCGTGTCGCCGGGCGATCTCGGACCTGAACGACTTGCAAAAGAAATTTGGCGACAAGCTGGTTGTCATCGGCGTCTCCGACGAGGCCGAAGACGCAGTGCGGAAGATGTCCGTCCCAAAGGTGGAGTACGCCAGCGCGATCGATACGAGAGGCCGCATGAAGAAGGCGTTGGAAGTGCAGGGCATCCCGCACTGCATCCTCATCGACCCGAGTGGCGTCGTGCGGTGGGAAGGGTTTCCGCTGCTCGAGGGGCACGAACTGACGGAAAAAGCCGTGGCAGACATCCTTGCGAAATAGCTGCGCCCCCGGACCTCTTGCCGCCGTGGACTATGCCCTGAATACGCGACTTGCCGCCCATTTAAGCAACGCTCTCCTTCGAGCCTCTACAGACAGAAAACTTCAGCGGCTCGCTTCAGCTACGCAGCGCGATGTAGTTGAGGATGCGCTTTCGGATTGGCTGACAAAGCACGGCTGCCTCGAGTAGAGTCAATACAGACCTGTCTACTCAGGTAAACGCACAGTCATTTCAATCTCGACCTTTATTTCGGGCATATAAAGAGCCTGAACCCCAACGGTCGTAATGCTGGGCATTGCGTCACCGACCAGTTGGCGTAAAGGGGCCACGGCCTGCTGGAACTTTTCCCTGTCCGCATTCACAACGTAGACCCGCAGCATGACAATGTCTTGGGCAGACGCATTCAGTTCCTTGAGTGCGGTGGCGAGGTTGGCAGTCGCAAGCCTTGCCTGACTAGCGAGGTCATCAGGCACATCTGCACTCCCCAGCGTCGTGGCGATCTGACCGGACAAAAAGGCTAAGCGGCCTGGTTCCACGACACTAATGTGTGAGAATCCGACTGATGTCATGTCCCACATTGTCGCGGGGTTGCGGCGGGTCACCGGCGCTGCAGTATTTTTTTCCATTTGGCTTGTCTCCTATAACTCTGATGTTGCGCTGAAAGTTATCGCTCTTGCCCCATTATGCATGAGCGGAGCGGATCAAGGTTTGCCACCAAAGGTGACGTAATCGTCCACCTCGATGTAGTCGAACCAGGTCTGGATGTCTTCACGGTCGGCTACTTTTGCCGCGGCAACGAGTTC
Organism: Chthoniobacter sp.; assembly: GCA_041287745.1. Classification (GTDB taxonomy): domain Bacteria; phylum Verrucomicrobiota; class Verrucomicrobiia; order Chthoniobacterales; family Chthoniobacteraceae; genus Chthoniobacter. The sequence goes on from JBGGMZ010000089.1 coordinate 14,383, forward strand.
ATTGAAAAACTCTCGCGACTCATTGCTCGAAGTCCCGGCTTGATTGACGGAGGCCGTCCACTGAGCGATCTCCCACTCCATGTGTTGCTTCAGCGCGTTTGCAGTAATCCATGCGAGCACTTCCGTGTCGCTGAGACCCTTCGCGACTTCGGCCTTCAGCTTCTCCGGATCGATTCCCGTGAACTGGAAGAAGCGTTGGTCCGTCGGGCAGGCGTAATGGTATTCGCCGTTTTTGCCCGCGAGTGTGGCGCGGCATTTGTCGAGCATGCGGGGCAGGATGGCGTAGCCGCCGAGCCGGGCGCGGGGGCTGCGAGGCGGATGTGCGATGAGATCGGGTGCGGAATAGTTCATGGATGTGATGTGTAGGTTGGAGCGGTCGAATGCGACCGCTCCACGAAATACAGACAGGTCTGTCTTGCGTCAACATGAAAGTAGACAGATCTGTCTTTATGGCGCATGTTCGGTTGATAGAAATCCATCCATGAGCAATGCCCGCTCGAAAAAGACTGCGATCGACTCCGCCGCCCTCTCCCCACGCGAGCGCGTGCTGCATACCGCGACGAGCCTCTTTTACAAACATGGCGTCCACTCCGTAGGCGTCGATCGCATCATCGCTGAGAGCGGAGTGGCGAAGATGACGTTCTACCGCCACTTTCCTTCCAAGGCTCGCCTCATCTCCGCGTATCTGGCTGCGAGGGAGGAGACGTGGCAGCAGCTCGTCGTCCGGTTTTCTGGCGACACTTCGCTGCCAGCGCTCGATCGTTTGCTCTCGCTCTTCGACGCGCTCGAATTTGCGATCATCCATCCCGGGTTCTACGGCTGCCCTTTCATCAAAGCGCTTGCCGAATTCGGCCCCGAGCACGACGACCCGAAAGTCCGCGCCCAAATCCTCGCACACTTCGACGCAACCGAGAAGCTGGTGAACCAACTGCTGAGGCAAATTGCGCCCAAGGACGCAAAGAAGCTCGTGCAGCCGTTTCTGTCCCTCATGACCGGCGCGCTCGTGGTTGCGCATGCCGGCGGTGGTGTGGATGTAGCCCGCCGCAACAAGGAGCTGGCTCGGATGATACTGTCCCCAGAAGCCGTTGGACAACAGGGTCCAAGATCCGCGGGCGTTTAAACCCAGCCACGCCCGCACGCCTCGATCGTTCTCCGGACACTTTCTTCGCGCGGAGCCAAACATGATCTTGCCTGGAAGTGGCCGACCCGCGGGCCCTCTACTCGAAGAATTTTTCCCGATTGGGCCGGAGATCGAGTTCGAGCGTCCAGGCGCTCCGCTCCTGTAGGGCAAGCTGCCAATACGTGGACGCGATCGACTCGGGGTCCATCAACGGTTCCGCTCCGTAGGCCCCAGATATGTACTCTGCGATCATGCCGTCGATAATGACGTGAGCGACATGGATGCCCAGTGGCCAAAGTTCGCGGGCCAATGATTGCGCAAGTCCACGCGACGCAAACTTGGCACTGGAGAACGCGATGCTTGCCCCACGAACCGAAGAGGTCGCTCCCGTGAAGAGAATTGTCCCTCCCTTGCCACCCGCCCTGAGCATATCGCCAGCCGCTTCGCGGGAACAGAGGAGCGCGGCATAAACTCCCACCCGCCAGGCACGCTCAAAATCGCCTGGATCAAGTTCGAGTAGTCCGCCGCCACGTGGGCCACCCCCGCCACTGGCATGGTTGACCAGCAAATCCGTCGGGCCAAGTTCCCGGCGAACTCGCTCGAACGCCGCACCAATCTGCTCGGGATCGGCGAGGTCGCAGGGTATTGCGATCGCCGCACCGGCGCCGTGTGCTCCGGTGATCTCCGTGGCGAGGCGGTCCAGGTAATCCGGGGAGCGCGCCAGTAACGCGACCCGGCATCCCTCTTGAGCGAAACGGCGAGCTAATGAGGCGCCGAGACCGGAGCCGACTCCGGCTATGACGGCGACCCGGGGAACCGATGTTGAGGTTGAGTTCATGGAAGTTAAAGAAGGCCAGGTTATACGCTGATGCCACTAACCCCGATCACCAAAACTTTTCATGAGCCTCGAAATATTTCTTCCGGGAACCTGTTCAGGCAAGGGTACTGTCTCAACTTCCGTGCTGCCGCTTGGGTCTTTTCCAAGAAATCTGATCGAGTGTTCATTTTCATGTTTTGCAATTTTAAGCATCTCGTTGGCGATGTCAGCGCCGTTTAGGTATCCGTCCGGCAAAGACTGAAGTGCACGAGTCCGGACTAAGGAATCGATCACAAATTCCGTGATCCAGGGACCGTTTTCACCGGCTTCGGCAATCAACATTCTTGTCCAGGCGAGTTGTGCCGCGGCGGTCACGGACAAGGCACCCACGTGGGGCAGAGCATGCAGAGCGAGTAACCCGTTCAGTTTGAAAAAGTGAGTTCCCTTTGTCATCAGAGGGAACAGAGCCTGAGTCAGAGAAATGTACGGAATAAATGAACCTTCCAGAACACGCTTAATTTCCTCGATAGGTGTGTCGAGGGACGAGGGCCCCTGCCAGTAGGAGCCAAGTGCGCTGACGGCGACTCTGACATGACCATGATTTTTAATGACACGAACCAATTCGTTTAATCCGACAGGCGTATTCACATCGACATTGACCGCGACCAGTTGCTCGGCCTTCGCCTTTTCGACAGCCGCTTTCAAAGCATTTATTTTTTCGGCAGACCTCGAAGGCACAATCACCACTGCGCCCTCGGCCAGAAATGATTTGGTGATCGATTCCCCGATTTCACCTGCACCACCAGCAACTACGACCACTTTATTTTTCAAGTTATTTTGTTCTTCGTTCATTGGATACGTCTTTTGTTAGCTTCAGTTACTCAATTCCGGATGATCTCCGACTAAATCTGCCCCGGACCGCCATCATTTGTAAGTCGCTCATGATTGCCCCCGTTGATGGACTGTGGGAGTTAGACCGCGTGGTGAACGTTACCTCCCGACTCCAGTGGCTCACCGCGCCTTGTCATGAGTTGCCAAATAGTGAGGCCCACCGCCACCTGCACGATCGGCAGATAAAAGACAACGATCAGCCATGATGTTCCGTTGATGCCGCCTATCGAGCCGTCACGGATCAAAGCAACAGTCCCTGACCCAAAATCCAGCACTGTCTCGATGATGAGCAGCCAGATGAGGGCAATCGAAAAGCGCAGACGCGAATGGAGGAAAAAGAGGATGACCAACGCCAACGCCCACCCGGCAAGGTCGCCGAGAACAATTTGATCGCGAACCGCATTGGCCATTTTCATTCCAGCGTCTTGCGAGGAATAAATCTGGAGACACAGAGTTCGTCCCAAATGGACGCAGGTCAACGCCATCAGAGCTTTGGCGCGGCTAAGCATTCTTAGGCGCGGCACCACGTACCACACCGCCAAAGCAACGAAGGCGAACAGGTTTAAAACTTGGCCGATATAAATGGCCTTTTCGGAATTCATGGTTGTTAGTAGCTCCTGTTGATTTATTGTAGCGGCCGCTGCATAGAAGCCGGGTAAGACCAGTCAGCGCCGGAGACATTGACAACGGCCTGCCACGCGGCTTCCTGGCTGGCGCGATCGTAGAGGTGTGGCTGGCGCTGCACCTCAATTGGGCCTGAGAACTTCCCTTGAGCCGAGGCGAAGAATTGCCCCGAGACGTCGGTTCCGAACTCCGATGCCTGGAGGTACCGACGGGCCGCGGTCTCCGGCGTCTGATTCATGCCGGGAATGAGGTTCACGATTGGGATAAACAGATACTTCAACAACGGGCCAGCGTTTCGCACCACCTTGGTGGCGGTCGCCCCACCGGGCGAGACAGCGTACGCGGCCATCCCGGAGGGTAGCCGGTGGGCCAGCGCCGCGACCCACCAAGCTACAATGAGCTTGGCGTCGGCATACGTATTGTTGGGCACATACTTCACGTTCGGCCCGTTGCGAATCAGGGCTTCGATAGCGGCGGTCCGATCTCCCCGGAAAGATTTGGCCGCGAAGGCTGGCACATCGGTGTATTTGAACATCGGCACGCCCCCACGGGCAGGTTCCGCGCCGGCGATGACAATCCGCGCGTCGGAGCTCAGCAGGTTGGCGCGGAGTAATCCGATAGTCAGTTGATGATGGCCGATCAGCGGGGCCTGAGCCTCCTCGATGCCCGCCGCAGTGAGCACGCGCTTCTTACCTGGGACCATCCCGGCATTGAGCAGTAGGAAATCGATCGGCCGACCTCGCTTGACCAGCGCGGCGAGCGCGGACTGAACGCTGGACGGCGTGTCCAGCTCCAGCTCCAGCGGCGTGAAGACCTGTTTTTTTCGTCTCGGCCGCGAGCTGAGCGACCGTTTTCTGGATCCGGGCCAGGCTGCGCCCGGTGACGATGATCTCGCGCCAGCCCTCTCCAGCAAGCGTGCGGGCTGCCGCAAAACCGAGTCCGGAGGTGGTGCCGGTGACGAGCGCGATTGAATGTTCCATGGGTGTCTCCTGGTGGTGAAGGGTGAATGTCGGGTCGTGAGGCCCCGGGAGGCCAGGGCTCTTGCTAATTTCGAACGGTTTAGTAATATATTGGCGTGAGAGCCACCGCAAGGAGTTTTTAACTAAATGATTCAAAATAACCGCAAGCCGCCTGGACGGCCCCGCAACTTTGACGAGAGGGAGGCGCTGGAAAAGGCGACGCGGGTGTTCCGGTCGAAGGGTTACGACGGAGTGACCATCGACGATCTCGTCGCCGGGATGGGTGTGGGACGACCGAGCCTGTATGCCGTCTTCGGGGACAAGCGGACGATTTTTTTGCGCGTCCTTCGGG
>JBGGMZ010000090.1:0-7216 GCA_041287745.1 Chthoniobacter sp.
TTCGCGGTCACCCACGGTCTTGGCGGCGGCGCTGGCGTCGTCGATCATCTTCTGGCCTTCGGCGTTGGCCTTGGCGAGGATCTCCTGGAAACGGGTTTCGCTCTCGGCGAGCTGCTGCTTGATCTTCTCGGCGTTGGCCAGGCCTTCGGCGATCTTCTGGCGGCGGGTTTCGAGGACGGTGAGGACCGGCTTGTAGGCAAACTTCTGGAGGAGGAAAGCGACGATGCAGAAGCTAATGACCTGAGAGAAAAACAGCCAGGCATTGAAACCGAAGGTTTCACCAGTGCGGTGGGCGCTGTCGACGAGGCTGTCTACGATGCCGCCTTCCGCGGCGAGGAGAGGGAGATAAGTCATACTGAAAAGGAAAAGAGAGATCGCAGAAAAAAGAGGCGCGGGACCGACGAGCGGCCCCGCGCCGCTGAATTACTTCACGAGGAAGATGGCGAAGAACACGATGCCTTCTGCGAAGGCGGTGCTCAGGATCGCCTGGACGAGGATCGGGGTAGCGGCGCCGGGATTGCGGCCCACAGCCGATGAAGCGCCCATGCCGATGATACCCACGCCGATCGCGGCGCCGAGCGCTGCGAGACCGACATGGAAGTTACCGGTGATACCTTCCGCGAGGATGGTTGCGAGGTTCATGATGTTTCCTTTGGTTTGTTGTTTTTCCCGACAGCCCCCACTGACTTGCATGGTCAGACTGCCGAAAGTTTTGGTTGAAATGGATTAGTGGTGCCCCTCTTCGTGCTGCCAGATGATCAACGTGAAGACGGCCGTGAGGAGCATGAAAACGAGCGCCTGCACCAGACCGACGAGCAACTCCATGAAATAGAATGGCACGGGAATCAGCCACGCGAGCGCCGGCACGATGTTCGCCATCGACTCGAGAATGTTTTCACCGGCGTAGACGTTGCCGTAGAGACGGAAGCTGAGCGAAACCGGACGGAAGAGGATCGAGACCACCTCGAGGAGACCCACCACGATGAAGACCGCCACCATCAAAACCTTCATCAGACCCTTCGTGTCACCCTTGGGGCCGAAGAGATGGATGATGAAACCGCCAAAGCCGTTGGCCTGCAGCGCCCAGACCGTCCAGCAGACGAAGAAGATGAGCGACATCGCCAACGTCATGTTGAGGTCGGCATTGACGCCACGGAACAACGGACGGGAAATATGATGGAGCCCGCCTTGCGCATCCGGAATCCCCCAGCCGATCGTTCCCATGCCGGGAATGAGGCCCGCCCAGTTGCAGAACAGGATGAAGATGAAGATGGTCGCGAAGAACCAGAAGGTCTTCAGAACCAATTCACGACCGATGATGCCCTCGAGGAAGTCGCGGAGACTTTCCACCAGCCATTCCCAAAAATTCTGCGCACCCTCCGGCACCTCTTTAATATTGCGCGTGGCGTAGCGCGCGAACCCAATGATGCCCAACGCCACGATCCACGTGAAGATCATCGAGCTGGTGATTTTGAAAACGCCGAGATCCAACACCACAGGCGCGTCCGGGGTGAGGCCTTCGTGCGCCTCAGCCTTTTCCAAAGGAGCAGCAGCCTCCGTGGCAGCCGGAGCCTTTGGAGCCTCATCCGCCGCGTGAGCGGCGAAGGTGGCAAAGCCGCTGATGCCAAGCATGGCGCAGCAGACTACAATGAGTGAGACCCACCGACGAAGGGTGGAGAAAGCGCTGGGATGAGGAAGGGTGGTCATTTCCTTGTTAGGCAATGCGTGAAGAAACGGCGCCGATCACTCGACTGGAGAAATTCCACCGCGCTGGGGCACTACGCGGGCGGACTTCAGCAATGCTGGGGAGATAAAACAGCGGGTTTGATAATGTGGCAAGAACTTTGTGAATTTTTTCACAAGCTCCTACTCCCCTCTAAAAAAGGGACGGCCATTAACGACTCTTTCCAAGTCCTTGGGAAGCAGGAAATCACGCAGATTACTCCCCCTCTAGGCCGACGAAAAATAACCTCGCCACGGCAACTATTTGTAGCGCCTCGCGCTGCATCTTTGATCATTAGTCACGCCACAAAAGGGGCGACAGTAGTGTCAAAGAACTCGCGGGCTGTTCCGCCGAAGCAACTACGGCAACGACGCTCTCCTCATTGACAGCCCTCCGCCTTCATCCAATAATATATATACGCTTCCGTATGAAAAATCAAGAAAAGGATATCTATAACAGGATATTTTCCGAGCGCCTCGCCGGCCTCATGCAAAGCCGTGGCATCACCCAGATCATGCTCGCGGCAGGCATTGGCGCCGGGCAACCTACCGTCTCCCGGTACCTCGCCGGACAACTACCCAAGGCCAACGAGTTGCTGCAGCTGGCGCGCTTCTTTGATGTGCCGATGGAAGTGCTGGTGGGGGCCGACGCTGTGCGGGAGAATTCCGCCAAGGCGGAACGCCAGGCCGAAAAGGAGTCCGCCCGCCTGCAAGCAAGCCTGCCCAAATTCATCAGCCCGGACTTGGGCACGATGCGCGAGACGGCAGCCAAACTCCATAAGTTGGCCGCAACCCTGGAATCCATGGCAAACGGGCTCGATGCCCATGTCGATCGGATGATCGGCCCCGCGAAGCGCAAGCCTGTGCCCCGTCGTAAGCGCAAAAGCTGACCGTCACTCCTCCCCGCCGCCCTCCCCTTCGTCCTGTCTTTACGGTGCGGTTTCGACTTCTGTCGCGCGGAGGATCGGCTCGTTATCGTCGCCGAAAACGTCGCGGTACATCTTGCCGTTTACGAAGTCGCTGTGTTCGTCCACGCGTCCGTAGGTGGATCGCTGATTGGCCGTCTGGCCCGCTTCGTTGGTGACGAAAAACCCCTTACCCGGCAGGCAGACGATGCCGCTGAGAGCACCATTCCGATTGTTGCCATAAGGCGAAAGCTCCAGTTCCTCCCACGGCACATTGAGGCTGCCGATGACATTCAGGTCCTGGTCGAGCACCGTGATGGCGCGCTCGGTCGAGCGCGTCACGAACACCCGCTCGCCATCGAGCGCTACGTCGAACGCCACTGGCACAGCTACCGACTTCACTTCCTTGCCGTTCTGGCTGATGCGGAAAAGCTTGTTGCCCTTGAGATCGGCGATCCAGAAATTCCCCTTCGCGTCGATCTTCATACCACGCGGGTCGACCGCACCGGGTATTTTCAATACCCCGGAGCCGCTTTCGAACCCGCTCAGTGTCGCCGCGGTCACATCCGCACCCGATTCCTGAAGGACCAAACGGTTGAGCGTGGCATCCCCGCGCTCCGTCGTGTAAAGCACGAGTTGCCCGCCTTCGCGCGCAGTGGTTAAACCTTCACAGTCATCCGTGGGGATACGCAGCATCTTATGCTCAAGCAGCGCGTCGTAGACATAGATGCACGCATTGTCGCTGATGTAGACGCGGCCCTTGTCATCGGTGGCAATAGCCTTGCCAAGCACGCCGGGCAGCAGGGCCTCGGTCGCACGGTCATAATCGGCCACATCGATCCGGATACGCCGGACTTCACCGCTGCCGAAGCTGTGGTGGTAACCTGCGTAGAGATATTTCCCATCCGGCGAGATCGCGAGGCCGCGATTGTGCCGCGGCGAAGTCTTTTGCGGGCGTCCGAAAATTGTCCGACTGTTGTCGATCAGGTATTGGACCGACCATTTATAGGCGTCGCCGGCGATGGATTGAAGGGAAAATCCCATCGTGCATGCCGTGAATATCAGCACGCAGAGCGGTAATTTCTTCGAGCGGGGTGGAAGCATCAAAGTGGAAAATAGTGCTCGCAACTACGCGAAGACACGAGGTTTTGAGGGCGGGAGGGTGTCTGGTCTCTGGAAAGTTGTCAATCTGGCTCAGCAGATTTACTGACAAAAATCATTTATCCAGAATTTGTAGTAATTGACGGAACAAACGGGGCTTGGGCAGCGAGGGATCAAATTGTCGGGCTTTGTCGGGCACCGGCACCCCTTCCCGGCCTACCAGCAGGTGCTTCAGGAGGGAGGTCGTCTTATCCACCGCAAACTTCGCTTCCGCCGTCGACCGGCCCTGCTGGCCGAGGCGGGCGGCGGCAGTGGGATTGGCGAGAAGCTTCTCCATCGCCTCCGCCAGAGCCACGGGATTTCGCGGTGGCACAAGCTGTCCGTCCTCGCCGGGAGTGATCATCTCCGGAACCCCCGCAAGTGCAGTGGAAATGACCGGCGTCCTGGCCAGCATCGCCTCCATGATCACGGTCGGGAGATTGTCGCTGCCGCCATCCTTTTCCAGCACGCAGGCGAGCACGAAGACTTGGGAGGCGGCCAGGAGACGACGAACCTCCCCCTGCGAGCGCGGCCCCAGCAACTGCACATGCTGCTCCAGCCTGGCTTCCGCGATTTGTGCCTGTAGCTGTGCCTCCAGCGGTCCTCCGCCGACGATGCCGCACGTGAAATCGATCCCCCGCGTGCGCAACTGGCGGCACGCCTCGATGAGATCGCCGAAGCCTTTCTTTTCCACATACCGCCCTACAGAGATGATGCGCGGCACACCCGACGCGGGCTCTTTCGCAGGGAAGCCATCGATGGCCACCCCATTGAAAACGCGAAAGACCTTTCCCCTCGCCCACGGATATCTTTCCTCCATCCAGCGGCGCGCGTAATCCGTCTCCGTGATCACCATCCGCGCATCCCGCACGAGATCCGCATTCGAGACCGGGAAATCCGTGTCGCAAAAAATATCGTTCGCGTGACCGGTGAAGCTGTAGCGAATGCCGTAGAGCTTCCGCAGCCACCACGCGGTGCGTGCGGCGACACCGCCGAAGTGTGCGTGCACGTGGCGGATGCCTCTCTCTCGCAGAAGTGGGCCAAGCCAGATCGCTTCGAACATGCGCTGCGCATCCGGCTCGCTGCGATGCCGCGGAATGGCCCGATGCGCCCGCCACGAGAGCTTCCGCTGAGCCCGGCACTGATCGATCTCCGAACGCAACGCCTTCTCTTCGGGAGCGTAGAAGATATCGACGTCGAGCTTCTCCGCGAGGTCACCAGGATCATCCGGCCGGCGCAGCGAGACAAGCCACGGATTCATCCCCTGGCGCACCATCTCCACCGCCTCGCGATACACGAAGGTCTGCACGAACGACGGGAAGCGCTCGAACAGATACGCGAAGGAATGAGGCGCCTCGGGCATCGTGTCGTTTACTTCGCCGGCGGGCGCGTGCCGCCGATGGCCCGCGCCTCGTCGTAGTAACTCTCGAGCTTTTCGATCTGCTTGGTCTGCTCGAAATCCTCACGCACCGCGCGCGACGCCGCCTCACCGAGAATGTAGAGCATGTCGGTATCCTGGGTGATCTGGCACATCGCATGGAAAAGCGCTTCTTCATCGCGCTCCGGCACGAGCAAGCCGGTGCGCTCGTGTGTCACGGCCTCGGGGATGCCGCCATGCGTGGTGGCGAGCACGGGCAGGCCGGTGGCCATGGCCTCGAGCATGGAGTTCGGCACGCCTTCCTGGTTTTGGTCGGGCGGCATTTCGCTCGGATGCAGGAAAATGTGGGAGCGTGCGTAGAGCGCGGCGAGATCGTCCTGCGAGAGGAAGCCGCTCAATTCCACGGCCTCGCCCAGACCGAGCTCGGCGATGAGCTTCTCGATATCCCCTTTCAGCGGCCCCTCACCGGCAATTCGGAAGGTCGCTTTCGGATATTTCGCATGAAACTTTGCAAAGGCGCGCAGCGCGGTGCCGAGGCCCTTCTTCGCGATCAAGCGGCAGGCCTGCACGAAGCGCCACGAGCCATCCATCGGCATGGGCCGCTGCTGAAAAGGAAAATGCTCGAGCGGGATGCCGGTGCGATTCAGACGCAGCTTTTCCTTAGGGCAGCCGAGGCCCTCCAGGCCATCCATGAGCGACTTCGACCGCGCGAGCACGAGCGGCACGGTGCGCAATAGCTCCTGCATCTGCTCATCGTAGCCTTCCTGTTGCGGACGTTTCTGGATGTCCATGCCGTGAAACGAAACGATGCACGGCTTGTCCCATTCGAGGATGAACGGCAACAGATGCACTCCCGTGTGGCCGAAGTAGGCATGCATCACGTCGGCAGGCCGGCGCTTCAGCATTTTGATGAGCACCTGCAGTTCACCGCGGTAATAGACCGGCGGGAGCTTGCGAATGTATTTGAGGTAAAAGCGCTTGATGAAATTCTTGCGCGCCCGCGGGATCAGCTCGATATCCGAAAACGGGAACTGCTCCTCGCACATCCGCTCGCGCGTCATCACGAAAGTGGAGTAGCGCTGCAGGCCGGTGACCTGGCGGTAGATGTGCCGCATCTCCGGCTTCAGGAACGTCGTGCAGTAACTCGCGACGATCGGCTTGGTGTTGGGCTCACTGTTTGGCGGCATGGACAAGCGACGACTCTCGAAAACGCGCGGCGGTTTGTCCAGTCAGAGGCGCGGGCCGCGCTTCAACTGCCGATCAGCCAGCCGTGCAGGATCTGGTATTTCCAGGCGAGCAATTCCGCCAGGCCGACCAGCAGCAGCGCGGCGGCGTCGCGACGGCCGAAGTGATCAGCCGTGCCCCGGCCGCGCACGAATTCCAACAGCGCGCCGGTCGGGCAGCCGTAGCGACAATAAGCCATGGGGACGAAAAGCGAGGCGATCAAGCCGGCAACGGCGATGGAAACAGTAACGACCCCTGCCGCGCGAAGACTGTAGGCGTCGAACGGCTCGAGATGCGCCAGGTCCATCGGCAGCACCATCATGGTGATGATGAGCACCAGCCCGAGCGTGAGCGGCGCGAGCCAGCGGAGACCGGCCGCGAAGCCCTTGGGCAACGCCACCCGCCAGCGGCGCGGGGCAAATTGCCCGAGCAATTCCTGCGCGGCGCCGTGCGGGCACAGATGTTGGCAGTAGAGCGGCTTCCGAGCGGCCCATGGCACCGCAAGCGCCGCCGCGGCCAGCAAGGCGAGCGCCGGGGCGCTTCGCCACGGCACGCCATTCTGCGCCCAACCGGCGAAGAGCGATTGCGCGAGTGGAGCACCGGCGAGAAAACCGACGTAGCCGATGACGAGCACCTGGAAACCACGGCGCAGCCACGGCCGCCCATGCGTGCCGCGAAAGGAGAGGAACACCGCAGCGAGGATGATCGTGATCAATCCAATATCCACCCATTTGAATCGCAGCGGCTGCGGGCGCAGGGCGAGCGCGGCATCGGAGGCGCGCAGGCGCCTCATGATGCCTTCGGCCATGGCCATGCTGGTCATCGTCGCACCACTCACGCCCTCGAT
>JBGGMZ010000091.1:0-12266 GCA_041287745.1 Chthoniobacter sp.
AACGACGCCGAGAAGTACCTCGGTGAAAAAGTGACGGACGCGGTCATCACGGTTCCGGCCTATTTCAACGACGCAGAGCGCACGGCGACTCTTCATGCAGGCCAGCTCGCCGGGCTGAATGTGCTGCAGGTCATCAACGAACCGACTGCGGCGGCGCTCGCCTACGGCCTCGATAAGCTCGATTCCAACCAGACGGTCTTCGTCTTCGACTTGGGCGGCGGAACCTTCGACGTGACGATCATGAAGATCGAGGACCATCACATCCGCATGATGGCCAGCAATGGCGACCATCGCCTCGGTGGTAAGGACTGGGACGATATCATTGTCAACTGGGTCGCGGATGAATTCGACAAGATCCATGGGGAGAATCCCCTGCTCGACCTGCAGAGCTACCAGGATCTCTACAACCGTGCGCTCACGGCAAAGATCCAGCTCTCCAGCCGCACGCGGACCACGATCGTCCACAGCTACAATGGCAAGAGCGTGAAGCTCGAGCTCACCCGCGAGGATTACGAGAACCGCTGCCGCCACTTGCTGGAAAAGTGCAAGACCATCTGCGAAATCGTGATGCAGGAGGCTGGCCTGGATTGGAGCAAGATCGACCGCATTCTGCTCACCGGCGGTATGACGCGCATGCCCTCGGTGCGTGACATGATCAAGGCAATCTCGAATGTGCCAGTGGCCGACGATGTGAGCCCCGACGAAGCGGTGGCCATCGGCGCCGCCGTCCAGGGCGTGCTCTCCCTGCTCAGCGAGGAGGACAAACTCGGCGAACGCGTCCTCCCTCAAGAAGTGCGCGACCAGTTTTCCAGCGAGGACGGCTCGCTCATCAAGGTGACCAATATCACCACTCACACCCTCGGGGTCGTGCTGTGGGACGATGGCAAGGTCGAGGAATACGTCTTCCCCATGATTCGCAAGATGACGCCCGTGCCGGTGGAGACGAAGAATTCCTTCGGCACCGCCAAGGCGAACATGAAGAACGCGATCGTGCGCGTGGTGGAAGGCGAGAGTACCGTGCCCGGCGAATGCACGCCGCTCGGCATTTGCGACATCGAGCTGCCGCCCTTCCTGCCGAAAGGTTCGCCGGTGGAACTGACCTACAGCTACAACGAGAACCAGGTGCTCGAAGTCATTGTCGACGCTTACGGCCGCCAGAATCGCGTGCAGATCGCGCGCAACACCGGCCTTTCGGATAGCGAAATCGAAACGGCTACCGCAGACCTCTTGCAAATCAAGGTTGTCTGAGCCGATGATTTGATTTCATTTCCGGCTTGTGGCGTTACCGAACCCGATTCCCGACAATCCGCTGCGCTGGGATGGTTGGAAAAATTACAATTCCGACGACCTCTACGCGCGGTTGTGCCTTTCCTACGAATCGAATCCGAGCCCGGATCAGATCGAGGAAAACTGCCGCCAGCTGCTCGTCTGGTGGCAGAAAAAGCTGCCGCTGAAGAACCAGCCGAGTAATCCGCTCTCGCAGATGCTGCGAGGAGGAATGGATGAAGCGCCGGCGTTTCTGGCGGAAGCGCGGACCAAGCTGCTCGATCCCGAGACGCGGTCCAACTTTGACCAACTCCTCCACTCGCAAATCGTCCAGGAGGCACTGACCGAATTCAAAAAGCTCCTCGCCTTCGCGCTCGGGGAAAACAAGCTGCGCGAGGAAGACGAAAATCGCCTCTACGAACGCGGGCGTGGTCTCGGCCTCACGCGCGACGATATGAAGGCGGCGGTCAATGCCGAGCTCGAAAGAGTCGGTGCGGAGCGGGTGGCTGCCACGATGTTCGTCGCCCCGGCAGCGGTCGCGTCACCTGCCACCTCACCGTCCGGAGTTGCCGGCGGCGTGCCCATGGCGATGCCGGCAGGCCTGGAAGGCAGGGATGCTTTCTCGGAATTCCGCCGCATGTTGCGGCTCTCGCGGCTGTGCGTCGATGGTGACGAGATGACCGATGACCAGCGCGATGCGATGTGCAACATGGGCGAGAGTCTCGGTCTCACCGGCGGACAGGCGGAGGACTTGATCGACGAGTATCTCGACGAAATGAGCGGTATGCCGGTCGCACCCGTCGCAGCCGCCGGTCGCACCGCCGTTGCGTCGGCGTCTGTCCCGAGGCCGGCGCCGACGGCGAAAGTTGCGCCCCTCGCTCCGCCGCCGAAAAAGCCTGAACCGACACCTTCCGTTGTCGCGGGCGCTGCCGCTGCGCGAGACATCAATACGTCGCCGCTTGCCCGAGCCGGGGAGCGGCTGAAGTATCCCAACTTCACCAACAAAGCCGAAGTCGAGATGCTGCTCATTCCCACCGGGGAGTTCTTCATGGGCAGCAATGCCCGCGACGCCGCACCGCACGAGCAGCCCATCACCAAGGTCACGCTCAGTTGCTTCTACATGTCGCGCTTTCCGATCACGAACGTGCAATACGAGAGGTTTGACCCTACGCACAAAAACAAGCGTGCGCTCGGCGCCGGTGACAATCACCCGGTGGTCTACGTGAACAGCAAGGACGCGGAGAAGTTTTGCCAATGGCTGAGTTCGCGCGACGGGAAAAAGTATCGCCTGCCGACGGAGCCGGAGTGGGAATACGCGGCGCGTGGCATGGATGGGCGTGCATTCCCGTGGGGTGAATACCTCGATGCCGGCAACCTCGCGAATTTTGCCGACAAGCAGACGTCCTTCGCCTGGCGCGACCCGAATATCGATGACGGCTTCCCGGAGGCGTCGCCCGTGGGCAGCTTCCCGCGAGGTGCGAGTCCGTTTGGCCTCGAGGATATGTCGGGAAATGTTTTCGAGTGGTGCCTTGATTTCTTCGAGAATTACAAGGGCAAGGAACGCGTGAACCCGCGCGGCCCGACCAATGGCACGAAGCGCATCTATCGCGGCGGCAGCTGGAAGTCTCGCGCCTCGAACCTGCGCACCACCGCACGCAATCACAACCTGCCGGACTACTCGTCGAATGACGTGGGCTTCCGGGTGGTGTGCGAGTGCGAGAGCTAATCTTCCACCACTCCATACCTCCCATCACTCTCATCCGCTGGGAAGAATGGGAGTGATGGGAAGTAGGGGAGCGTCTCCGCAAAAACAAAACCGCCAGCCCTTGCGGAGCTGGCGGTTTCGAAAAATTGCTACGAGGCCCAGTGGCCTCGCCTGTTAGTTCGGGATGTTAAAACGGAACTTCGCCTTCGCACGCTTGGCGTTGGCTTTCGCCTTACGCTTCGTTTTCTGCGTCGGCGTTTCAAAAGCGCGGAGGCGACGGACTTCGTCCATGATTCCCTCGGCGTCGAGTTTGCTCTTGAGGCGTTTGAGAGCGCGATCAATAGGCTCTCCTTTGCGAACGATGACTTCAGGCATTTTGGTTCCCTTTGGGCTAGTGGTTTTGTAAAATTTTGTAAGCGGGGTGCCAGATTAGGAGGGAAGGTCAGATTCGTCAATGGCAGGTTTCGGGGAATTTTCTCGGAGCGTGCTTTTCCGGAAATTTGGTCCGAAATCGCCCTGGGGGAGCGGCCTCATTTTAAATTCCTTTGGAGAAGTAACTTACAGAGAGCCATCTCTGTAATACCCAAGCCTGATAAAGATATCATTCCATCTCAATTCGCTCCTTTAACCGGGCTTTCACCCGGTCAAATTTCGGATCCTGAATTTCCGCCAGACTCGCCCGCGCTTCCGGCTTGTTTCCCAGCTTCATGTGCACGCGTGCCAGGTTCAGCAATGCAAAATCCTTCTGTGCCGAGATGTCGTACAGATGTCGCCATGCTTTCAGCGCCTCGCTCCAATCCGGCTTCGGAATGGAGTAGTAGGTCTCCGCAAACGCTCGTGCATAACTGGTATTCAGCGGCTCGAGTCGCGAGGCTTCGCTGAAATGCTTCAGCGATTCGTCGAGCAACGAATCCGAATCCAAGTGTGTCGCATCGTGCAGATCGTGCCGAAAGAGAAACACCACATTCGCGTAGCCGAAATGATAAGCCGCATTGTTGGGCGCAATGCGCACCGCGCGCTCGTAATAATCCGCCGCCTTCTTCACCTCACCCATGCCGAAGGCCACATCGCCGAGATGATCCAGCACCGCCGCGTTGTTCGGGTCCATCTTCTCTGCCGCGCCCCACTTCTCCACCGCGCGCGCATGCTCCTCGGTGCTCCAGAGGAATTCCGCGTGCCCATTCACGATCGCCGCATTCTGCGGATACTTCATCTCCAGCTCTGCAAACGCCCCATCCATCCTCTGCATCTCCTCCTTCCCCGCCTGCCGGGCGAAGAGTGCAGCCGCCATCAACTGCGCCGCTCGCAACTCTCCGCGCGCGGGATCCTGCGGTGGTGCCGGCGGTGCCGCGCGCAAAAATATGCATCCCGCCAGAAAGGCGCACCCTATCGCGCACAGTTGACGCCTATAGGCAACGTGCTTACTTTCGGCCCGCAGTTTGGGAGCGTGATTTTTTTTCACCGACTGAACGTAGTGTAAGCGCAGGTTCTGCCGGCGCTAGCACGCGTTTGGCTGAATAAACTCCCGGGCGGTCCAATCTCATCTATGCAGAAACTCGACTTCGGTGAAAAACTCGATCAAATCGTAGAACAGGATTCACGTTATGATCGGGAGGCGTATCACTTCCTCCGCGACGCTCTCGACTACACGGTCAAGCAGCGCAAGAAAGCCAAGGAAAGCGGCGATCACGTCACCGGCCAGCAACTACTCGACGGCATCCGCCTGTTCGCGCTGAAAGAGTACGGCCCCATGGTTCCCACCGTCCTCAGCTACTGGGGCGTGCACCGTTGCGAAGATTTCGGCCAGATGGTCTACAACTTCATTCGCGAGGGCATCTTCGGCAAGACCGATACGGACTCCATCGAGCACTTCAGCGGCGGTTACGATTTCCACGAGGCCTTCGTCGCTCCGTATCTGCCGGAAAAGGTGCCAGTCCGCCGCGCAAGCAGCGAGATCGCCGAAGAGCTGCATTGATCGCCCAATAGAGTCGGAAGAGCGTTGCGGGCAAAACGATGGATTGGGCTGAAGAACCATTCAGCCCATCTCGGAAATGAAACCGCGCCATCTCGTTTCAGTCCTGCTTCTGTTCCTGTTGATCGCCTACCCACTATCCATCGGACCGGCAAACAGATACCTGTTCTCTCCCTTTCGACCCGGGGAAGAAACCCGAACTCGCGAACTAGTCATTCGCTGCTATGAGCCGCTGGAGTTTTGCTGTCGGCATTGCGATCCACTCAATTCAGCGGTGATGTGGTATGTGGACTTGTGGCGCCCCCAAAAACGTAAAGCTGCTTCAAGCCAACCCGCTCCCCAAAAATAGCTCCACTTGCGTTCCCGCCACGGAGCGCTTGAATAACATTTCCAGTATTTGCCCATGACGCCTCACCTTACTTCCACTGCGCCGGAGACGGCCAGAGCTCTCAGCTACCCCGCCGTCGATGCCCGCACCTGGACGTTGCCGAATGGCTTGGGCATCATCGTGCAGGAAGATCACAGCGCCCCCGTGGCCAGTGTGCAGGCATGGATCGAGACGGGCAGCATTCACGAAGACCAGCACCTCGGCGGCGGCCTTTCTCACCTGCTCGAGCATATGCTCTTCAAGGGAACCCCTACCCGCGGCGCCAGCGCCTTTGCCCAGAGCGTTCAGGACGCCGGCGGCTACATCAATGCCTACACCTCTTTTGACCGCACGGTGTATTGGATCGATATCCCGGAGAAGGGCGTGCCGGTCGCGCTCGAGCTGCTCTCGGACGCGGTGATGAACTCCACCCTCCCCGAGGACGAATACGTGAAGGAGCAGGAAGTCATCCGCCGCGAATTTGCCATGGGCATGGATGACCCGGATCGCGTCAGCAGCCAGGCGCTCTTCGCCACCGCCTTCCGCGAGCATCCCTGCCGGCACCCCATTATCGGCTATCTCGATGTCTTCAATGCCCTGACGCGCGATGAGGTGATGGCCTACTACAAGGCCCGCTACGTGCCGAACAACATGTATTTCATCGTGAGCGGCGATGTGGATGCCGATGCCGTTTACAAAAAGCTGGAGGAACTCTTTGCCCCGCATCCTCGCCGCGGCCTGCCACCGGTCTACATTCCGCAGGAGCCGCCGCAGCTCGGCAAACGCGTCTCGCACCTGGAGTTCGCCACCGAACTCACCCGGTTGCATCTCTCGTGGCACATTCCCGCCACCTCGCATCCCGATATCCCCGCGCTCGATGTCGCCGCCATCGTTCTCGGCAGCGGACGCAGTTCGCATCTCTACAAGAGCCTCCGCGAAGATCTCGCCATCGTCCACTCGGTGGACGCCTGGTGCTACGCCCTCAGCCATGGCGGCCTCTTCGGCGTGGATGCCGTGCTCGACCCAGGCAAGCGCGAGCAAGTGGAACGGGAAATTCTCTGGCTCATCGCCCACCTGCGCGATACCGGAGTCACCGCCCAGGAGCTCATGAAAGCGAAGAAAGCTTCGCTTAGCCATCAACTCCAGGCCGTCACCACCATGCGCGGCCGCGCCTCCGACCTCGGCTCGAACTGGCTCATTGCCCGCAATCTCGATTTCTCTCGCGACTACCTCGATGCCCTGCAAAAGGTCACCTCGGCCGACATCCAGCGCGTCCTCGCGAAGTATGTCGTCGATAGCAAGCTCACCCTCGTCTCGCTCAACCCAACCGGCACTCTCAGCACCGAGAAAAACACCGGCGCGACGATCAGCGCAGGCGAGACTCAGAAGTTCGAGCTCTCGAATGGCCTGCGCCTCCTCGTGCGTGAAGATCACCGCCTGCCGCTCGTTTCCATCAACGCCTCCTTCAAGGCCGGCCTGCTCGCCGAGTCTGCCGCGGATAACGGCCTCACCCGTCTGCTTTCCAAGGTGCTGCTGAAAGGCACCAAGACCCGCACTGCCGGGCAGATCGCGGACGAAATCGAAGACATGGGCGGCGTGATCGGCAGTGATGCCGGCAACAACAGCATCAACGTCTCCGCGCGCGTCATGCAGCCGGACTTCCGCGCCGGCCTGGAAATCTTCGCCGATGTGCTCTGCAACGCGACCATGCCCGAGAAGGCCGTGAGCCGTGAGAAAGAGGCACAGCTCGCCGCAATCAAAAACGAGGAGGAAGAGATGACAGTAGTCGCGCGCAATCTCCTGCGTGCGGAACTCTTCGGCGCGCATCCCTATGGTCTGCGTTCGTCCGGCACGCCGGAGTCCGTGGCGAGCCTCACCCCCGATTCCCTGCGCGCCTTTCGCGATCGGCATCTCGTAGGCCGCAATGGCGTGCTCTCTATCTTCGGCGATGTGAATGCCCAGGAAGTGCGGCAAGTCGTCGAGGAACTGCTCGGCAAAATGCCCGCGGGCGAACCCGCCCTCACCTCCGTCCCCGAGCCGCCGACGCTCGCCGCCTCGCGCGAAGTCGAGGCCTTCAAGGACAAGGAACAAGCCGTCCTCATGGTCGGCTTCCCCGGCACTGATCTTTACAGCCCCGACAACGCCGCGCTGGAAATCATCGATGAAGCCTGTAGCGATCTTGGCTCGCGCCTGTTCCTGCGCATCCGCGACGAAATGGGCCTCGCCTACTTCGTCGGCAGCAGCCAGATGGGCGGCCTCGCCCGTGGCATGTTTGGTTTCTACCTCGGCACCGACCCGGCCA
This sequence comes from Chthoniobacter sp., assembly GCA_041287745.1. Lineage (GTDB taxonomy): Bacteria > Verrucomicrobiota > Verrucomicrobiia > Chthoniobacterales > Chthoniobacteraceae > Chthoniobacter. Next base: position 7,613 of record JBGGMZ010000091.1, read on the forward strand.
AAGTCACCGACGTCAAAGCCGCCCTGAACGACGAAATCCGTAAACTCGCCGAGCAGGGCCTCGCCCCGGAGGAACTCGCCCGCGCCAAAGAAAAATATATCGGCCAGCAGGAAATCCGGAACCAGAGCAACCAAGCCTCCGCGTTCCAAGCTGCCCTCAACGAACTCTACGACCTCGGCTACAACTACCACCTCGAGCAACGCCGCGAGATCGAGGCGCTCACCGTGGAGCAAGTGCAGGCCATCGCACGGAAGTACTTCACCCAGCCGGCGATCACAGCGATTGTGCGGCCGGAGTAGCGGCTTGCTTCCCTGCAACTTACGCCCCGGGTTGACCGATCTCGCCAAAATCGGTATCCTCCTCCCATGTCCATTCAGCAGCTTACGACTGAAGCGATGGCACTCCCTATCGAGGAACGTGCTTCTTTAGCTCAAGCACTTTGGGAAAGCATTGATGCGGGACTGGACGACATTCAGGAACAAGACGCGATCCGCGAGGCGACGCGGCGGGATGGAGAACTGTCTTCCGGTGCGGTCCTTGGACGCACACACGAAGAGGTGATGCAGGCGGCGCGGCGCGCGGTTGGATGCGAGTAATCTACCATCCTGATGCGGAAAGGGAGCTCGTCGAAGCGGCCGCATTCTACGAACGCCGGGCTTCATCGCTCGGCGGGGCATTTCTCGAGGCCGTTGACCGTGCCATAAGCGGCATTTCCAAAACGCCAGGCCGTTGGAGAATCACCGAGACGGATATCCGGCGATGCCCCATGCGGCGCTTCCCATACGCGATCTATTATCGCGCGTTAGAGGATCATGTCCGCATTCTAGCGTTCAAGCATCACAAGCGCCATCCGAACTACTGGCGCTATCGCATCGCGCAATAAGCCGTGGAAGGATCAAAACCGCGGAGTTATTCCTACACCCCGTAGAATCCCCGAATGGCTTTCTCCAACCCGGGGATATCGTACTGCTTCGCCTCCACATCGACCGTCAGTCCGTTATCCCGCATCGTCTTCGACGTGATCGGGCCAATGGATGCCGTCTTCAGTCCGGCGGGCCACGGGAGCTTGAGCGCGAGAAAATTTTCCACCGTGGATGAACTGGTGAACGTGATGAGATCGGCGCCTTCCTCACGGAAACGCGCGATCGCGCCGCTCACGTCCTCGGTCTCCGGTACAGTGCGGTAGGCGATCGCTTCATCGACGATCGCGCCCAGCTTGGCCAATTCCTTCGGCAGCACGTCACGCGATTGCTCGGCACGGGCGAGGAGGATCTTTTGGTTCTCGACGGAACTATCCTTCTGGAAGGCCTTGATCACGCCCTCCGCCACGAACTCATCGGGCTGCAGGTCCACGTGCAGGCGAAAATCCCTCACCCGCGCGGCCGTGGCCGGGCCGATGGCGGCGATGCGCGCTCCACCGATCTCGCGCGCGTCGTTGAAGATCTTGTAAAACATTTCGAAGAAGGCGTTCACCCCATTCGGGCTGGTGAAGACAATCCAGTCATAGGTGTGCGAGTCCTGGACCAGCTGGCCGAACTCGAGCAAATCCTTCGGCGGCTCGATGCGGATGGTGGGCAACTCGAAGACATCGGCGCCGAGACGTTGCAGCATGGAGCTCAGCCCACCAGCCTGCTTGCGCGTGCGGGTGACGACGATGCGCTTGCCCCACAGCGGACGGGTCTCGAACCAGTTCAAGGTATCGCGCAGGCCGACGACACCGCCGATGACGCACACCGCGGGCGCCTTGAAGCCGATGGTCTCGACCTTTTCGGCGATATCCGCAAGCGTGCCGCGCAGCGTCTGCTGGCGGCCGGTGGTGCCCCAGCGCACGAGCGCGACCGGGGTGGTGGGAGCCGCGCCATTTTCGATGAGCCGTGCGGTGATAACGCCGATGCGCTCCACGCCCATGAGCATCACTTTCGTGCCCGGTGTGGCGGCGAGTTGCTTGAAATCGAGCGAGCTCTCGGTCTTCGTCGGGTCTTCGTGGCCGGTGAAAATGGTGAGCTGCGCGGCATGATCGCGGTGCGTGACCGGGATGCCCGCGTAAGCCGGCGCCGAAATGGCCGAGGTAACGCCGGGAATGATCTCGAAACGGAGCCCCGCCGCTGCGAGCGCTTCCGCCTCTTCTCCGCCCCGGCCGAAGAGGAACGGATCGCCGCCTTTCAAACGCACGACACGCTTGCCGGCCTTGGTCTTTTCCACCAGCAGGGCATCGATCTCCTCCTGCTTGAGCGTGTGCGCTCCTGCCTTCTTACCCGCGTAGATGATTTCCGCTTCTTTCGGCGCCCATGAGAGAATCTCGGGATTGCACAAATAATCGTAAACAATGACCTCCGCGTCCTGAACGACTTCCTTGACCTTGAGCGTGACGAGCCCGAGGTCCCCCGGCCCCGCACCAGCGAGATAGCAGATTCCTTGGGCACGGGGAGAGGCGGATTTCATAAAGGGCGGGCAAAGTAAGGCGGCCCCGCGCTTCCGCCAAGCGGACATTTTGACCTTGGGATCTATTCGTCCTCTCAGTCCCATTCGTCCTATACCTCCTATGGAACCGACAGGAAGGATACGACGCATAGGAAGCCCTCGAAAATTGGGGGTTGGATGTTCGACGTGGGATGTTGGATGGTCTGCCTTTTCCTCCCGCCCATGAAACTCGATTCCCATCAGCACTTCTGGAATTACGACGCCGCGCAATACCCGTGGATCCCCGCCGACTCGCCGCTGCATCGCGACTGGCTGCCGACCGATCTCGCGCCGCTCCTCTCCGCCGCTGGGCTTGATGGGTGCATTGCCGTGCAGGCACGCCAGACAATCGACGAAAGCCACTGGCTACTGGAACTGGCCGAGCATCACGCGATTATCAAAGGCGTGGTCGGCTGGGTGGACCTGCGCTCGCCCGGGGTGGAACACGACCTCGCCGCGCTCGCGCCGCACCCGAAATTCTGCGGCGTGCGCCACGTCGTGCAGGATGAGCCGGACGTGAACTTTATGCTCGGCGTGGAATTCCAGCGCGGCATCAGCAAGCTGCACACGCATAAGCTTACCTACGATATCCTGATCTACCCACGCCAATTGCCCGCGGCGATCGAACTCGCCCATCGCTTCCCCGAGCAACCCTTCGTGCTCGATCACGTCGCCAAGCCGTTGATCAAGGATGGCACGCTGTCGCCGTGGCGGGAGCAGATTCGCGAGTTGGCCAAGTCACCCAATGTGCTCTGCAAAGTGAGCGGCATGGTGACCGAGGCCGATCAAAAAGCGTGGAAGCCCGCAGATTTCAAACCGTTCCTCGACGTGGTCTTCGAAGCCTTCGGCGAAGATCGCCTGATGTACGGCTCCGACTGGCCCGTGTGCCTGCTCGCCGGGAGCTATGCGCAGACCTTCGGTCTGGTCGAGGAATACACGCGCGCCCTCAGCCCGACCGCCCGCGAGAAGTTCTTCGGCAGGAACGCTGCGCGGTTCTATCGCGTGCAGTAGCACGAAGGGCTCCTATCTCTCCCAAATAGGACGAATAGGCCACAGAGGACCGATAGGCGCGCAGCCTTACCCTACTTAATCAACTGCTCCAACGCGCTGTCGCGCTCGGCGCCGAGTTCGATCGCCCGCTGGTAATACTTGCGGGCGTTTTCCTTGTTCGGCGGCGTCTGCGTGGCGAAGACCACAGCGAGATTGAAGTTGGCGTCGGCGTAGTTGTTGTCGAGCGCGGTAGCGGTCTCGAGTTCCTTCTGCGCGGCTTCCTGCCAGCCCTTCTGGCTGGCGGTGATGCCGAGGTAATTGTGCGCCGTGGCATTCTTCGGATCGATGGCGAGAGCCTTGGTCAGTTCATTGACGGCTTCGTCGTATTTGCCCTGGCTGTAGTAAACGATGCCGAGCGTGCAATGAGAGAAGCCGTCCTCAGGCGCGACCGCGATGGCCTTCTTGAAGGATTCCTCGGCGAGCTTGAACTTGTTTGCGCGGAAGAGCACCACACCGAGGTTCGAAAGGGTGTAGAGATTGTTCGGGGCCTTCGCGAGGATCTTCCGGTAGGTCTTCTCCGCTTCGAGGTAGTTGCCACGTTCGAACTGATCCTTGCCTTCACGCGCGAGCGGCAGCAAATCCGCCGGGACGTTCGGCGCTCCTGAGGACATCCCGGATCCCGGGCCCGAGGGCTCAGTGGTAGTCGTGGGCGCAGTGTCCGCCGGTGGCGCGCTCTTCGTGATATTGGGGAGCGCGTCCAGATTCGGCACGGGCTGCTTGTTCATCGCCAGAGGCTCGATCCCCGTGGTCGTCGGCTGGGCGGCGACCGTGGCCGCCGGTTTCTCGGGCATCGGCAGGGCCGGCTCAGGAGGCTTGGTCCTCTCGACCGGCTTCACGGCCTCGGCAACCTTGGGTGGCTCCGTCCTTTGAGGCGTAGCCGTCGGTTTCACGGGCTCGGGAGTCGCCGGTACGACCTTGGCGACCGCCGGCGTGGCAACGGGCGCGGGCGTCGACAGCGTTTGCGGAACCAAAATCATATTCGAGGGCGGCGCCGGCGCCACAGGGGCCGGGTTGGTCGCCACGGGTGCGACAGGCGGCGTTGGCGCCGGAGGGCTCGCTTTCGGAGTAGTGGCCGGGGCGACGGGCGTTGGAACAGCGGGTGGAGCAGCCACCGTCGGGTTGACAACCGGGGCGGTCGCCGGCG
>JBGGMZ010000092.1:0-11392 GCA_041287745.1 Chthoniobacter sp.
AAAAAGAGCCACGGATGGACACGGATAAGCATGGATAAATACAGGTGGGCTATGAGCGCTTTCCCATCCGTGTTTCATCCGTGTCCATCCGTGGCAAAAAAAACCTCCGCACCTCGCGTCATTTCAGACGCAGCGGTGCGGAGGTTAAAGTAGAGCGGTTGGCTTCGGCGATCGGAGACCGCCGCTACAGCGGTATTAGGCCGGTTGCGGTTCGCCTTCGCCGGATGGCGGCTTGCTGTTCGATTTCGGGGTGCCGCCTTCCAGCGGGCTGCGCCAGAGGCTGAACGGCAGCATGCCGACGATAATGAACAGGACCATGGCGACATCGAAGCAGTTGTGCGTCAGGAACGCCGAGTCTTGGAAGCCGTAGCTATGCAGGCCGATACCGAGCATGTTCGTGCCGAACCACGACCACGCGGTAACGACATTGCCGAAGATCGCCATGACCATCAGGCCGCGCTCGCGGACAATGCCGCCCCAACGCGCGTGCAGCACGACGGCGTTCCAGAGCACGATGATGATCGCGCCATTTTCCTTCGGATCCCAGCCCCAGAAACGGCCCCAGCTTTGATCCGCCCAGATGCCGCCGAGCACGGTGCCGACGAAGCTGAAGAGCGTGGCGAAGCAGATGATGCCGTAGACCATCCGGGCCAAACTGCGCTTGAGTTCGGGCGTGACGGCGGTGGTGAAAAAGCCGCGGAAGACAAAGACGAGGCCGAGGAAACCGGCCACGAAGGTGGAGGCGTAACCGAGCGTGACGGCGACCACGTGCGTGGCCAGCCAGAAATTCGTGTCGAGCACCGCGCGCAGCATCTCGAGCGTGTCTTTTTCCAAGGCCAGATAGTGGGCGATGATGAGGGCCAGCCCAGCGATGACGGCGCCAACCACCACGCCGATCGAATTCCGCCAGAACCGCTCGAGGATGAGCCCAAGCGTCGGCGCACACAGCGCGATGAAAGTCGCCGACGAGTAGAGATTGATCACCGGCGGACGGCCCACCAGCACCATGCGGAAGACAATCCCGATGAACGTTACGACCACACAAACGATGAGCAGGTTCACCGCGGTGCGCCGCAGCCATTCCCAATCCACGGGATTGAACCAGTAAATGATCGCCGCAAAGAAAGCGAAGATCGCGAGGTTCATGGCCAGGTAGAAGAGCTGGAGGTGATTGAAGAGCGTCTCCATGCGCGCCTCCTTGAGATTCGCATCGAGCCGGCCGGCGAGTTCGGCGCGATAGGCCTGCACCGCCTGGTTGAACCCGGGCACGTCATTGGCACGATAGGCCGCGCCGATCACCGCATAATTGGCCAGGGCAAAGTTCGGCGTGCCTCCCTGGGCGGTCTCCAGGAGAGCCTTGCTCACGCGGCGCCACCCGTCCGGGTCATTGCCACTCTCCGGCGGAAGGAGCATGGCCATGCGCATCTCGATCTTCGTGCCGAATTCGTCGTAATGCTCCATCGATTCAAATCGACCGGCTTCCGAGAGGATCTGGTTCAGCGCTTTTTCATCGTGCGGCCGTCCATCCCGCTTCGCTTGGGCGGCAGTGAGGCCGGCATCACGATTGTCGATGAAGGCCTTCAGTTCCGCCGGCCAGTCGCGCGCATCCGGCGGTTGCATGGTCGCCTTCAGTTGCTGGTAGAAGAACATGGCACGCCAGAGATTGAGCAACGCCTTGTCGTATTGGTTGCGGTCGCCGCTGAGCTTGTCGCTGGCGCGCTGGGCTTCGCGCAGGAGTTCCTCCGCCTTCGGCTGCAGTTGGTTCCAAGAGAAATGTTTCCCATCCGTCTCAAAGCCCTTCTCCATTGTCAGGCCCATGAGGCCTTTCAGGTCAGGATGATCGATGCGGAAGACCGGGCGCGTGTCGCCGATCGCCGGGTTGGCCATCACTTCCAGCAGCCATTCTGAAGCGGAGACGATGCGCGGCTTTTGATACCATTCCTTCCACGGCTCGTAGTTAGCCGTTTGCTTGCCTCGCAGTTGCAGCAGCGCATTGCGCGCCAGCGAATCGATCGGCTGCGGACGGCCGCCATTCAGGATCGGCAGCTTGGCAAATTCCTGGAAGGCAAAGCCTTCGTCCTTGGGCGTGGGGATCTTGCCGATGAGCCAGCCGACAAAGACGACAGTGATGATGAGGGGCAGCCAGTTTTTCATGCGGGACGACGTTTGGAGATGAAGCCGACGAGGTGATGGAGAAATTGCCAGAGCATTCCCACCGCCACTACGATGCACCCGATATAGGGCGCGAGCCAGCTGGGGTTGTGAACGACCTGCAGCACGCTCTGGCCGGGCGCCCGGTCAAATTCGTCCTTGGTCATCTGGTATTGGTAAAAGGCGAGGCCGGAGTAGCGCAGCGGATCGTTCATGGAGATCTCCGTCTCGCGATTCTCCTTGGTCTGCGAATTCTCGATCTGCACACGGCTGCGGAAATCCTTGGGGATTTCGCTGCCCGGATAGACCCGATGCGTGGCGTGCACCAGCTTGATGCTGTAGGGCAGATATTGGCGCTCCTCGCGCAAGGCGACGCGCACCGTCTTGTCGCCCACCTTCACCGACTGCTCGCGCAAGACGAGTGACGTAAACCACGTACCGATGCTCTTGCCATCGGCACCGATGAACTCGAGCACCGCATAAGGCAGCGTGCGGGTGTCCATGTCCTTCACCTCGGGCAGAGCCTGCAGCGTGACCTTCGCGCCCACGCCGTCCGGCGCGGCGGCCGTGAGCGTCTCCTGCGTCACGGTCTTTCCATCGCGCAGCTGTGTGGCCACATAGCGCATGGCGCGAGCCGTCTCGGGATCTTCCCGGTCGGGCATCTTGCTAAAGCGTCCCAGCATCTCCGTGCGAAAGCGCGTCTTCAATTCCGTGCGCAGCTTGCCTTCCTTGTCCGGCTGGGCGGCGACCCGCTTGGCCGCTTCCACGATATTCTCCACGTCACTTTCGCCCACCGCCTTGAGCGCAGCGCGCCACACTTCCACGCGGCCCGGCATCTCTTCCGCACGCTGAGCCTGGGGCACGATGCCATCCACCGTGGAAAACTCGCTCTCCAGCGTGGCCAGTGCGGTGGTCTGCGTGACTGCCGCCTGCAGCGCCTTGGCGTGGAAGACCACCTCGCCATTCGAGCCGTAGTCTTTCACGCGTATGGTGAAAGGCAGGTTGGGATTTTGGATGTCCTTGCCCTTGCTTATAAGCGCCTCCGGCACGGCGACCACCTGTTCGTCGTTCTTCCCGGTGTCGGTGATGATCGCGAGCTCGTGATAACGCGCGCGCTCAATGTAATTGGCCGTCTCGCCTTCGTTGAAAACCATGCGCGATTCCACCTGCAGCATGTCCGTGGCGAGCTGGCCCACCAGCAGGACGACGATGCCGATGTGCGTAAGATGAATGCCGACCTTCGACATGCTCCACTGGAAGCGCTTGATGTGCGCGGCGATCAGGTTGACGACCAGCCCCACACCGATCGTGTAACCGCCGGGCCAGATGAGCCACGGCATCTTGAAGCCCCACAGCGTGGTGCCGATCACGATCCAGTGCCGGAAGTAGCGCTCCTGGACCTGGTAGAGCCCTTCATCCGCCTGCGCGACGGTGCCGATGAAGACGAGAAAGATGGCGCACCCCAGCAGCACGATCGTGACGCGGAGTGAAGTGAGAAATTTCCAGAGACTGCGGTTCATGGCTGGCTTTTGACGAATTGGACGAAGGTGTCGTGCTCGGCGTTCACGACGGAGGCATCACCGAACATCTTGTAAAACCACCACTTGCCTTCCCGCGGCACGATGGCACCGAGGAGGCGGCGGTTATCCTTGCTGAGATCGGCGAGGACCGGGCCGGGCGCGCCGTCGATGCCCGAGCCGAGTGAAGTGATGCACTCCTGCAGGCCATTCTCATCCACCGGCTCCATACCCATCTGGCGGCGCCAGCGATTCACATTCTCGAGCGTGCCGCCAGTATCGCTGGGGAAGACACTCACGGAGACATCGGCCTTGCCGCCCTCCTTGTTGACCGCAAATTTCGCGACCACCATCTGCCCCGGTGGCACCTCCTGCCAGCCTTCGGGAGCGACGATGTGCGCGGCGGGGGCAGGCTCGGAAGGCAGCGCCTCCGCCGGCGGCTTGGCTTCCGCTGTGGCCGCCGTGCCAGGCTTCACCTTCACGGTCTTGAGGAAATTGATGAAAGTCTCCTTCTGCAACGCGACGGCTTCGGCGGGGCCCTGCAGCTTGTAAAACCAGCTCCCGTCCGCCCGGTGCACGAAGGCCGTGACGATCTGCAGGTCCTGCCCATCGCGCTTGCCCGTCACCTCGAAAAGTTTGCCCTGCTCTCCACCGATCTCCACCGGCTTGAGGCTTTCCGCCGCGGCGGCATCCTCCATCGGATCCTCACCCAACTGCTGCCGCCACATATTGACGATCACGGTGTCGCGGCCAGACATCCCGGCTAGCGGGGTAATATTCACCATCGCGTCGCCCTTCGGCGTCGGAATGCGGAAATTGACGAGGCTGAACTGGCTCGCACCCGAATCCTGCCAGCCGGGAGGCAGTAGGTAATCGAGCTGCGGACGCGGACGCGGCGCCGACTCGGCCTCCGGTTTGGCCGCTGGATTCGCCTTGGCGTCACTCAGCCGCAGGCCGGGCGTCGACGTCGGGGCCGGAGCCTCGGGCAGGTCCTTGGAAACGGTGTAGACCCGGATTTGCGGCTTCTTGCAGGCGGTCACGGACAGCGCAAGGGCCGCCCCGCAAAGCGCGGCGATACGGAAGGGGATGGGGCGGTTCATGGAAAGAGGGGCAGGAGCAGTAGCCGAGATTCGACCAGCGCGCCAACGGCTTTTCGCGTGCACAGTCAATCCCAAGCCGTCGCCGTTCCTTAGCAGACGGACCGTTTACGCAACAGAGTAAACCGGCCGGGAGGCCTCCTGCTTTCCGTCGAGCCAGTCGATTCACGGCTCGGAGACGAACGGAAACGATCGCGCAAAGTCGCTAGCCGGCTCGTGCGATTGTTGAAAGATCGGGTGGCGGGCACCCGTATTCCATTCATCTCCTCCAAGCGATTTACGATGAACCACACGCCCGATGCCTCCGAAAAATCTCTCCCATTCATTCTTAATTTTGCACAGGACCGAGCTTTCCGGCGTGCCGAATATCGTCCTGCGCTTGAATCATCTCAATTTTGAGGGATAATAGCCGTCTTGCCACATCAGGTATAGTTCCCGCTTTTTCGAACCGCTCTATGCAAGCTGTCCCACGGATTTTCGGTCTCGCGGCGCTTTTCGCCGTGTCCGCGCTTGCACCCGTGACGGCTTCCGTGGGCGAAACTACGGAGGAAGAAGCGAAACCCGCGGGGTCTACTTTCAAGATGCCTGCGGTGCAAGGCAGCGGGCTCGACCGCGTGGCCCTGATCGATGAGACCGCGACACCTCAGGACCGCGCGGCTGCACAATTGCGCGTGCTCGGGCTCACCGCAGGAAACGATTTCGTCCGCGCCATCGTCTCGGCAGACCAGCCGCTCATTCAGCTTTTCCTCACATCGGGGGCGAACGTGAACTCCCTCGGCGACCAGCGCAAAACACCGCTGCTCGCCGCCGCGCTGGCCCGCGATTGGAAGCTCACCGCGCGACTGCTCACGGCCGGCGCCAACCCGCGCCTGGCCGATGAAAAAGGTCTCACGCCGCTCATGGCGGCCGCGATTGGCGGGCACGTGCCGACCATCCAGGCGCTTCTCTCCGCCGGCGCGCCGATCGACGCCGTGGATACGAAGGGCCGGCTGGCCCTCGGTTACGCCGTGGCACTCCGGCAAAAGGCCGCCGTGGCCGCCTTGCTCGAGCGTCAGCCCGCTCTTCCCGCTGCGGCAAAAGGCGGCGACGATCTTGCCACCGCAGCCCTGGAGTCGGGCGACCACAGTCTGTTCGAAGATATCCTGCGGCGACTGCCCGGCGGCCTCAGCTGGACTCCTGCGATTCGCGCGGAGTTTACCAAGGCGCTCACGACGCGCGACACCATCATGGGCCCGCTGCTCATGGAGAAATTCGCCGGCCCGGCCGCAGCCTCAGCGCACGCGCAGCCGCTGCTGGCCTACGCCATCGCGCGCCGGGATCTCGAGCAAGTGCGCACCCTTCTCAGCCTCGGCGCGGACCCCAATACCGTGCTCGACCAACCCACGGACGCCGCTTTTCGCGAGTGGGTCGGCAACAACTTCATGCGCTACTACCTGGACAATACGTCGGGTCTCACCGTGCTGATGCTCGCCGCCGGCATGAAGCAGGCGGATACCGTGAAGCTGTTGCTCGAGTACGGCGCCGCCCGCAACCTTTGCTCCCGCGGCAAATCCAGTCTCATCGCCCTCTACTTCGCCGCCTGGGCCGACAGCCCCGAGACGATCCAGGTGCTGCTCGGCGACGCGCCGAGCAAGGATGATTTCTTCATCGAGGTCTCACTCAACCAACAGCGCGCCCGCTACTATCGCAACGGCCAGCTCGTCTTTTCCTCGGAGATCTCCACCGGCCGCGATGGCTTCGCCACCAAACCGGGCGAATACATCATCACCGACAAGCACGTGGATCACCATTCCTCGCTTTATCACAATGCGAGCATGCCCTTCTTCATGCGGCTGAGCTGCCAGGCTTTCGGCCTGCACGAGGGCGTCGTCACCGGCCGGCCGGCCTCTCACGGCTGCATCCGCCTGCCCGGCGAAATCGCGCGCCGACTCTTCAAGGAAGCGCCCATCGGCACTTGGGTGTCGATCAAGTAAGCGCAGCACGCGCTCCCATCGCTCCTGTCTTTCCCATTCCTCCCGTAGGAAATATGGGAGGAATAGGAGGATTAGGAAACCGCCCTACTTCGTCCGCCCGAAAAGACTCCAGCCGGTGCCCTTCTCCGTCTTGTTCTGCTGCACCTTGAGCTGGCCGAGGAGCGATTGCAGGCCGAGGTAGACCTTGTGCCACGCGCCTTCCACCGCCGGGATGGCGTCGGGGCCATCCGCGAGGTAGCGCAGGCTCGGTGCCTGGGCGAAAAGGTGATGCACCTCTTCCTTCTTGGGACCGCCCTTTTCCGTCGAGGCGATGATTGCCTCCAGGCCCTGCGCGATCACGCTCTTCAGCTCGAGGAATTGCATCTCGTCTTCCCGTGAGAATTTCTTGTCCCGCGCGAGATTCACGTAGTGGTTAAACTGCTTCCAGCACTCGATGTAATTCTCGAGGTGCAGGATGAATTCTTCGATGTTCTTGTAATGCATGGCTGGCGGCGTGTGCGTATGGGGAAGATGGAGCGTGACGGGAAGAAGGAAGATCAGCGCGCCACCCCGCAGCTCGCGTGCGGTGATGCTCATGCCGCTGAAATCCAGGTGCAGGTCGGAGAGGGCGAGATCGGCCTGTTGCGCCGAGGCAAAGATGCGCAGCACTTCCTTGCCGATCTCCATGATCTTGTCCTCGGAAAAGGTCGAGGGAAGCGTGCAGGCCACGAGACCGCCCTCGCGGTGAATCGTGAAACAGCCGCTGGGGAGCCGCTCCGGAATGATCGCCTTTTGCTGCCGGGAGAATGGTTTCAGGAGGCCCATTTCGCTTCGATCTGTTTCATGGTTTCGCGAATATGCGGCAGATTGGCGGAACGCGTAAAGCCAATGCCGAGATCCTGTTCATCGGTGGTGAGAATGCCCACGTGCCGCTGCGGGCCCAGCGCCTCGATCTGCTCGAGCTGACCTGCCTCCAGCTTGTCACCCAGCGTGCGCAGCGCCCGCGTCGTCTCGTGAATCCACGCCGCCATGCGATCGGGATTCTCCGCCGCCCAGTGCTCGTACTTCGTCTTGTCGTTCCCCTCCACCGCGATCACAAATTGCACGCCCTTGTATTTCGAAAATGCAGCGAGCGATCCCGGGTCTTCGATCGCAGCCAGCTCGTGCGGAGTCGATTCATCGATCGTCTGCGCCGTCTCCATCAGGAGGTTTTCGTAGGATGAGAAAATCGTCCGCGGCCGCGGCGTATCATTCGGCAGAATCTCGAAGCTGCCCGCCTTCCAGCGCACCATCTCGAGGAAGGCCTCCTTGCCCAGCAGCTCGCCCACCGCCGCATCGATGATCTCACCGCGCTGGATCCAGATGCGTCCTTCACCGGTGGCACTCGCGATTTTCAGAATCGCCGAGCTCTGCGTGAGACACTCGAGCTGTACGATGTCCACCAGCGTCTTGCTCTGCACACCGCGGAAGCCACCCGCATCTTCCTTCTCCAGCATCGACTCGATGCAGTCCACGAAGTTGATGATCTCTTTGCCCGTCTTCGGCTTCTCGAGATAGAGATCGATCCCCATCGCGTAAGCCCGGGCGCGGAATTGTTCGTCCTCCGCCGCTGTCATCACCACCACTCGCAACGTGGGAAATTTGCGGCGCACGATCGCCAGCACCTGGAAGCCATCCATCGTCGGCATGCGCAGGTCGACTAGGAGGAGATTGAACGGCTCACTCTCGAGGAGAGCGATCGCCCGCGCGCCCGCATCCGCCGTGTGAATTTCCGGCTGGGAAGGAAGACGGGCGAGGATCTCCTGGTAGATCTCCAGGATATCGTGCTCGTCATCGAGTATCAGAATTTTCTGCCGTGTCGCTGCCATGGGCTGGAAAGCTTGGGTGTTACTAGGGTTGCGGGGTTCTACGTGGGGGGAGCGGGATTTTCGCCTCGGTTGGAAAGCACGTCACGCGCCAATTTAAAGAGACACCAAAAGATTTTTTCAGACGTTACACACCGTGGCATTGCGGTTGCTAACATGGAGCATCGCCCACCCCGACGGACACCAATGCTTTCGATCTTCAAAAAAATCTTCGGCAAATCCGAGCCCAAAGCCGTTGCTCCTGCGCCGGTCGCAGTACCGACCGCGCCGAGCACACCGATGCCCACGATCGAGGTCGCTCACCTGTCTGTAGCGGCGATCGTAGCCCGCTTCCCGGACGAGCTCAAGCCACTGCTGCTCAGCGAGCCGGATGAGAATGCGACCGTGGCTTTGCCCGTCCCCACCATCCTCAAGCAGCTGCCCTCGGGCAGCGTGAAGATGTCGCTCGCCAGCCTTCATCGCCAGGCCCACGGCCTCCTCGCTCCTCTGCCACCGGGCGACAAGCGCACCGTCGAGGTCCCGCTCGCCGAGGTCTTCCGCCATCTGCGCCCCGACGCCTTCCGCCGCCGCACCGATCAACGCCCCGTCGGCGTGCCGGATACCGGCTTCAATCTTTTCAGCGACGCATCGAATCCCTACGCCATCGCGCCGGATGCCGATGCCGCGCAAGCCGAACCCGAGCCGCAGGTGCTCGACATCTCGGAAGACGTGGCGGAAACGCCGGTCGAGGCGCCGCGGACATTGAAGATGGATGCGGGGCTGCGCTCCCAGTTTACCAATGGCAATGCGCAGGAGCATCCGAGCGAGACCACGCCTCGCGCGATCGCACCGCCACCCGGTTTTGCGCCACCCGCGGGCACCCGCACTCCCATTCCTGCGAAAGCAGCTCCAGTGCCTGCACCCGCCCCGTCCTCGCGGGCCATGCCCGCCAAGGCCAAGGCTGCTCCGGTTCCCGTAGGCAAGCCGACCGGCGACACCATCGCCGTCGCGCTCACTTCCCTTTCCGCGGCCTGGCCCGAGGAACTCCGCGCCGAAATCAGCGCCCTCGACCCGGCCACGAAAGTCACCCTGCCTGCCGACGAGCTCTCCGCTGGCCTGGCCAAGGGCAAGGTCACCTTCCAGTGGCAACAAATCCACGCCTGGCTCGAGCCCGCCTCCGCGGCGGCTTCCGAGATTGCCGGCGACACCGTCCTCTCGCTCCCGCTCAAGATCATTGCCCCGCTCTTCCTCGCCAGGACCAAGAAGCCGGGCGACCGCAAGAGCTTCACGCTCGACGAAAGCATCCCATCGCTCTTTACGGATGGTCGTCCGCCACCACCCGCGCCCATCGCACCACCCGCGCCCATCGCGCCACCGGAGCCCGAGCCAGTGCCGGAACCGGAGCCCGAGGCTGTCGCCCCTGCGCCGGAGGAAGCTCCTGCACCGGAAGCCCCCGCCGCGGAAGCAGAGCCGGCAGTGGAAGCACCCGTTGCGGAGCCACCTGCTCCCGAGCCCGCCGCCGAAGTCACACCCGTGGTCGAGGCACCCGTCGTGGAGGCTCACGCCGCCGCCGAGCCCGAGCCCGCTACCGCGGAAGTGGTCCCGACTCCCGCTCCAGAAGCCGCTCCCGTCGTGGAAGCCGCACCGCTGGAGATCCCGCCCCTCGCTCTCGCTACGGAAGCCGCACCAGTTACTCCCGCTGGTCCCATCGCTGAACCCGCTGCCGCTCCCGTTGCGGAAACGGCTCCTGAGCCCGTGCCCGCCGCCGCACCCGCGCCGGCCGCAGAAGTCGCGCCCGCTGCAGAACCCTCGCACGCTCCAGCCCCGGCGACCGTCAAATTCTCCGAAACGGTCGGTGAACTCTTCGGCCAGCCCAATAAGAAGAACTGGACCCCGGCTGACCTCGTCAAAGGCATCGTCACTCTCCCTGGAGTCGCCGGCGCCATCGTCGCCCTCCAGGAAGGCCTGCCCGTCACCGCCGTCCTGCCCGATGGCGTGAAGAGCGACGTCGTCGCCGCCTTCCTCCCCCAGATTTTTGCGCGTCTGAACCAATACGCGGGTGAAATGAAACTCGGTGATGTGGATGACCTCCTCTTCACCACCCACGGTGCCCACTGCCAGATCTACCGCCTCGGCTACATCTACTTTGCCGTCCTCGGCAAAGCCGGCGAGGCCCTCCCCTGGCACGAACTCCACCTCGTCACCGAGGAACTCGCCCGCCAGACGCACAAATAACTACCAGCCCAGAAACAGGAAACCCATGGCCATCATCAACCAAGCCACCAAGGAACTCCAGGTCAAGATCGTCTACTATGGTCCCGCCAAGAGCGGCAAGACGACCAACCTGGAGCAAGTGCACGCCAACGTGCAGGTGCCGAATCAAACCTCCAAAGGCAAAATGACGTCGCTCGCCACCAGCAGCGACCGCACCCTTTTCTTCGACTTCTTCCCCCTCGAGGCCGTCGCCATCAAGGGCTTCAAGACGAAGTTCGCCCTCTTCACCGTCCCCGGCCAGGTCATCTACAATGCCACCCGCCAGATCGTGCTCCGCGGCGTCGATGGAATCGTCTTCGTGGCCGACTCCCAGTACGACAAGATGGAGGAGAACATCGAGACCTTCAAACATCTCGAGGACAACCTCAAAACTCTCAACCTGAATCTCAACGACATTCCCTACGTCATGCAGTACAACAAGCGTGACATCCCGGAAGTCGCGCCCGTGGAGTATCTCGATTTCGTCCTGAACAACCGTGAAATCCAAGTCCCGTCATTCGAGGCATCTGCCTCGAAGTGCGAAGGTGTCTTTGAAACTCTGAATATGATCACCCGCA
>JBGGMZ010000093.1:0-14968 GCA_041287745.1 Chthoniobacter sp.
TTGGAGGTGACTTCGAGCTGCTGGGCATTGCCCTTGAGGTTGATGATGTAGCGCTGATTGATCAGGCCGATTTCCGACATCTTGCGCTTGTTGCCCTCGGTCATTACGTCCGCCTCGATCGTGTAGTTCTTCAGGTCGGGACGGTTGATGAAGACCGTGCCGCGCTGGAGGCGCTTGTTGTCGATCGTCTTGACCAGCGCCTTGTTGCCATCCTTTTCGCGGACTTCCCATTTAAAGCGGGCGGCATTCCAGGGCAGCGGCGGATAGGCGAAAGCCGTGGGCGGCTCGATTTCGTTCGGCGTCCCGGGAGGTGGCGGCTTGGAGGTATTTTGATTCAACTCGTAGCTCTCGAAATCCTGCGTGAGCGGAACGCCTGGGAGGACGCGGCCTTTGAAGTAGCCCTTGATCTCACCGAGCGACGCCTGGAAGACACCGGCGCTCGGCACGTTGTTCTTGTCGGCCACCAGCTTGCCATCCTGGAAGGCGCCGTTGATCGTGGATTTCACGAGCGCGGTGGGTGGCACGAATTTTTCCCATGTCACTGTTTTCGGGTCGATGTTGTCCTCGACGATGAAGCCATTCGCATCGAGCGCACGAACATGGAAGGCTTGGGACTCACCCGGGTTCAGGAAGATTTCCGCGGGTACAATCTGGAGTTTCTTCTTTTCGCCAGGCGCGGGCCATTCCTGTGGTTTCGCGGCGGCAGCGAGGCCGGGGTTCTTGCCCTTCTTGCCAAAGCAATAAAGCTTCTTCTCCGTCTGGATATAGACCTTGCCGTTGTAGCCGACCGGCGAGCCGTAGCATTTGCCGGTGAGCGTCGTGCGGCTGAGGATTTCGCCATCCTTGTCGCCCGGCTTGATAACGAAGAGCTCGCCGTTGCCTACGCCCTCACCACCTCCACCGGCTGCCTCATCCTTGGAGGCCGAAGCGATATACATGGCGATGTAAAGTTTACCGTCCGCATAGAAAGGACTGCTCTGGCGCTCTTCGATACCGAGCTTCTTTTTCCACTGCACCTTGCCGTCCGCGGCATTGATGGCGCAGAGGTCACCGCCTTCGTTGACGAGATAAATGCGATCGTCGACGAGCACCGGGGAGCTGGCCAGAGAACCATTCGTATTGCGCCACTGCTCTAGATCTTTGTTCTCGATCACCTGCGGGATCGTCGGCGACTCCGGCTTGATCTCCGTCGGAATCTTGAACGCCGCCATGCGACCCACGTCGCTGGTGTCGATGTTCTCGCTCATGTGGGTCACGACGATGTTGCCCTTGTATTCGATGACCGAGGAGTTGATGCCACCCTTGGCGCCTGCCTTGGCCACCGCCGTGCGGTAGAGCGGCTCGCCGGTGCGCACGTTGAGGCAGATGAGGCTGCTATCGCCACAAGCGGAGAAGAGGACGCGCTTGCCGCCGACAAAGCTCAGCCATGGATGAGAGAAAGTATTGTCCTGCGGCAGAGCACCGGGAGAGCTCTCCCACACGAGTTCACCGGTCTTTTTGTCAAAGGCGTAGAAGCGATCGCCGGGAGGGCCATAGGCACCCCACGCGGCGGTGATGCCGCGGGTGATGACCAGGTCCTTGTCGAGGAGCGGCGAGGCGGTGCGGTTGTTCGGGAAGGTCATGCGGCCGTACTCTTCCATCATCGAGTGCTCCCACAGGAGCTTTCCGTCCGCGGTGAAGGCGGCGAAAATGCCCGAGCTGTTCTGGATGTAAACGTTGCCCGTCTCCGGATCGATGGACGGGCTGGAGTTCGCGTAGCGCAGGTAGACGACGTCGCTCAGGAAATCATTGAAGAGATGCTTCCACAGCATCTTGCCCGTCTCCGCGTCGAAGCAGGCCACACCTTCCTGCAGTTCCGGGCCTTCGCCGAGATAGCCCATGATGTAGAGCTTGCCGTTGGCAACGACCGGGGCGGATTGACCGGGGAAATCGGCGGTCCACAACGGGCTCTTCCCGTCGATCTTTTCCGGCAAGCCTTTCTCCAGCGAGACGCCCGTCTGGAATGGCCCACGCCAGTCGAACCACCCCTCGGAGGCTCCTTCGGTTTTGTTTTCGGTCTTATTGGTTTTTTTCGTCTTTTCTGCCGCAGAGATCGGCAGGGTGGCGATGAGGAGCGTGAGCGGGAGGGCGATGCGGAGCTTCATGGCGTAGGTGGGTGAGAGGCCGGGAAACGGGGGGAGGGAAGGTTAGAACGAACGCAGCGTATGGGGTAGTAGGAAATCGCGCGGTTGCTGTCAAATAATACTTACACGTATTATTTCTTTGGCCTTTTTTCCGCTTCTTTGACATTCTTTCGTCGATCGTGTTCGCCATTTTTCCAGCGGCCACCGAAGGTCGCTCCCGAGAACCACGCACCTTCATGCCCGATCCCTCCCCAGTCTCCACCACCACCGGCGCCCCCAAGCGCCTGCCCGTGCTGCTGCGTCGTGCCTGGTACGGCTTAAACCAGGCTTTCCGCCAACGCGTCGCGCACCTCGGCATCACCCCGGACCAATACATCATCCTCCGCTGGCTCAGCGAAGGCGACCCGCAGGGCCTCACCCAGCGCACGCTGACGGACCTGATGGCGAGTGACCCGAACACCATCACATCCACGATTACGCGCATGGAGCGCAACGGGCTCATTTCCCGCCGCCCGCACGAGCACGACAAGCGCGCGAACCGGGTCAAAATTCAGCCAGCCGGGCGGAAGGCCTTTGAAAAGGCGCGCAAAGTTGCCATGGCGCTCCAGGAGCAGGTGCTCGCGATACTGCCCCCGGCCCGCCGGGAGAAGTTTCTCGATGAACTGGAGGAGATTGCGGCCTCCTGCGCAGCGGTGCTGGAGAAGCCGCAGGGGAAAGCCCCGAAGGGTTCTTAATCGTAATCTTCCTCTTAATCTTAATCCCACCGCGAAACGCGGAGAGTAAAATCAGGATTACGATTAAGATTAAGATTTAAGTCACTTCGACACGTCGAGGCACACGGCCTCTTTCGTGCTGCGCGCGAAGATCATGCCGTTGCTCACGATCGGGGTGGTCCAGCACTTGCCGTCCAACACCTTGGCCCGCGAGATTTCCGTGTACTTGTCCGACGTGGCGGCAAAGGTGACGAGGTCGCCATTGTCGGCCAGCGCGAGCACGCGGTCGCCGACGAGGATCACCTGCCCTGGGCCGAAGCCGGGCTGCTCCCACTTCACCGCGCCGGTCTTGATGTCCACGCACTTCACCGGGCCGTTGCCGTATTCCTTGAACTGGAACATGCCATAGAGGAAGCCGTCCTTCACCACCGGAGTGCTCCAGTGGTTGGCCAGCGGCTTATTGCCGCGCAGCCGATAGATCTCGGTGGCCTTGAAATTGAAGCCTTCCTTGGTGATCCGCACCGCACCCGCGCCCACGCCATAGCCGGCGGAGCAGTAGACGATGTCGCCATCGACTACCGGCGAGGCCGCCGTCGAGACCTTGTAATCAAAGGCGTAGCGCCACAGTTCCTTGCCCGTCTGCGGCTCGACTGCGAGGAGGCCGCTCTGCAGGAAGAAAATGACCTGACGCTGGCCCAGAATAGTCGTGGCAACCGGCGTGGCGTGCGTGATCTTTTCGTCGAAGGCTTTCCACTTCACCGAGCCATCCTTCGCGTTAAAGGCGATGAGCGATTGGCCAGGGCCACCGCCGCCGACGATGATCAGTCCGCCCTCGAGCAAGGGCGATGCGGCGTTTTCCCACTGGATGTTGCGGCCGGCAAAATCCTTGAGGAGATCGTGCGACCAGCCCGGCTTGCCCGTGGCGGCGTCGAAGGTGCGCAGGGCCAGCTGCGAAGAGACGACATACACCGTGGTGCCGTCGGTGGTCGGCGTGGAACGCGGGCCGTCGCCACCTTTGTTGTCCGCCGTGCCGGAGTCGCCGCCGCCGTCGTATTTCGGAAAGTTCAGCGCGGCGAACCACAGTTCCTTGCCGGTCTTGGCGTCATATCCCACCACGCTCTCCTGCTTGGTGCCCTCGACTTCCTTCAAGCTCAGCGTGAAAGCGCGTCCACCGGCCACTGCGAAAGAGCTGAAGCCGCCTTCGCTTGGGGCCTTCCACACCTGCTTCGGCGCGGCGCTACCGGCGGGAATGACGACTTTCTCCGGCGATTTGCCGTCGCCACTCGGGCCGCGGTATTGCTGCCAGTCGACAGCGTGAAGGGGCAGCGTGGCAGCGAGAGCGAGGGCGGGAACGAGGTAACGCATGATGGTGCAGTTGTGACGGGTTTGAGTGGGAAAAATCAAGCGCGGCGGTGAAAGCCGCTCATTTCAAGGGCGCAACGACGAGATCGTCGAACTTGATCGACGTGCCGGAGAAGGGGCTGCCCCAGATGCCGGCCTTGCCGTTGCTCGGCGCGGTCTTTTCATCGAGCGAGATGAGGGCTTTTTCCGGCTCCGGTGAGCCCGCAGCCCAGGCGCGGCCTTCGATCACCCACGCGTCGCCATTCTTGCGCACGGTGATGCGTAGCGAGGTCCAGGCCTCCGAGGTCCAGGTGTAGGGCACGCTGAGCACAGCCTGCGATTCCACACCCTTGAAAAACTCCAGGGAGCCCTTGGCCGCGCTGACTTGCAGGCGATAGCCGCCCGCGCCATTCAGGCTGATTCCAAATGAAGGCATTTTGCGGCCCTTCTTCGAGCCGTAGAAGCGCGCACTGGCGCTCACGTCATCCTTCACCGCCGGGCCGAAGAGCAGGCCGAAGGTATCCAGCGGCTCACCGGGCAACTCGAGATACTTTCCATCCTTATCCTGCTGCACGGCAAAGGAACCGGCCATGATCATCATGTCCGCCGGCGCCTTGCCGACCTCGGCGGATTCGAAATCGTTTTTGTAGAGCGGCTCCGCAGCGCAGAGCGGAAGCGAAAGAGAAGCGGCGACGAGCAAGGGCAGGAGCAGCGAGCGGGAGGTTTTCATGGAGAGAGACGGAAAGGGATGTCCGTGGACAGGTTCACTGTCCAGAGCGTTCAAATGGGGCAATTCTTAGGGCGCAGTCTTAATCTTATTCTTAATCTTAATCCCCAAAACCACGCCGAGGAGAAGAGTAAGATTACGAGTAGGATTAAGATTAAGACGCAGAGCGCTCCGTGCCTCCTTCAATTGGGCAGCGGGAACCAATCCTTGTCCACGGTGCGCGTGCGCAATTTGTAGGTCAGGGGGTCGTAGTATTTGATCGAGACGGTACCGCCGGCTTCTTGCACGAAGCGGGTGCAATCCTCCCCGCTGCGGCCCGCAGTGCTCTTCCCCTCGATCTCGGCGATGACCATCCCGACGGCGAAACCTGCGCGCTCGGCCGGCGAACCGGCGACGACTTGCTCCAGCATGATGCCCTGCGTGCCGCCGCGGCTTTGAAAGCGAATACCGAGGCCGAAGAACCGCTTCCGCGGCGATGGCGTCGCGTCGGGCGATCGCGTGGTCCCGTCGCGCACAATGGGCAGGCGATCGTTCGACGGCAGGCTCACCGGGATCATCCGGGCGGATGGCTCCGATGGCGCGAGCGTCAGGGCAGCGAGCAGTGCGGCGAACATTTCAGCCCTGATAGATAATCAATGTTTTCGATTCCGTCATCTCTTCCATCGCGTGATGCACGCTTTCAGGGATCAGGCAGCTGTCCACATGCGTCCTGAATCGCAAGCGATCCCGAAAGCAACTTTGCGGAAGAAGGCCGACCTACTCGTAGCGCAGCGCGTCGATGGGATCGAGGGCGGCCGCTTTCTTGGCGGGATACAGACCGAAGCCCACGCCGACCGCCGCGCTGAAGGCGAATGAACCAATAACATACATTGGCGGCACCATGATGGGCCACCCGACGAAATGCGAAATGCTCTGGGCGGTGCCGAAGCCGATGGCGATGCCGATCAAGCCACCGAGCGAACTGAGCGTGACGGCCTCAATGAGAAATTGCAGCAGGATGTCCCATCCATGCGCGCCCACGGCCATGCGAATGCCGATCTCGCGCGTGCGCTCGGTCACGCTGACGAGCATGATGTTCATGATGCCAATGCCGCCCACGATGAGCGACACGCTGGCGATCGCGCCAAGCAGGATGGTCATGGTCTTGGACTGTGCGGTGGCCATCTCGGCGATGTCCTGCTGGCCGCGCACGGTGAAATCGTCGTCGTGGCCGGGGCGGATATTGTGCCGCTGGCGGAGGAGCGCGCCGATCTGGTCCTGCACGCGGTTCATGATTTCGTCGTTCGCCGCCTGCACATTGATCCCGCGCAGGAAGGTCGCGCCGGTGAGGCGTTTCATCGCCGTGGTATAGGGCATCACCAGCACATCGTCCTGGTCGCTGCCCATGAGCGAGAGGCCTTTCGACTTGAGCACCCCGGTGATCTTGAACGGCACATTTCTCACCCGGATGATTTGCCCCACAGGATCTTCTTCGCCGAAAATCTGGGTCGCCGTGGTCTTGCCGATCACTGCCACTTTATTCGCCGAGCGCGTGTCCTGCTCGGTAAACGACGAGCCACTGCTGAACTCCCACTGGCGCATTTCGAAATAATCCGCCGATTCACCGAGGATCTGCGTAAACCAGTTTTGATTGCCGGCGGCTACTTGCGCAGAGGAACGGATCTCCGGGCTCACCAAAGTCACACCGGGCACTTCACGGGCGATAGACACCGCGTCCTCCACCTTCATCGTGCCCGCCGCACCCCAGCCGCCTTTGGCGCCGCTGCTGGTCATGCTGCCGGAAAAGATGAGGATCATGTTTTTGCCGAGCGTCGCAATCTGGGCCTCGACCTGCGACTTGGCGCCATTGCCCACACCGACCATGGCGATGACCGCCGCCACGCCGATGATAATGCCGAGCATGGTGAGGATGCTGCGCATTTTGTTGCGCTTGAGCGCGCGCACGGCGATGCGGAAGGTGGCGGTGAGTTTCATTTCACGAGTTTTGCAGCCTGGTGTTCTTCGTCCAGTTTGCGCATCTCTTCCTTCGCGTTAAAGCGATCCTGGACGATGAGGTCGCTGACGATGACGCCATCGCGCATGACGATGTTGCGCTTCGTATAGCGGGCGATATCCGGCTCGTGCGTGACCATGGCGATGGTGATGCCCTTTTCGTTCAGCGCCTGAAACGCGTCCATGATCTCGATGCTCGTCCGGCTATCGAGGTTGCCCGTGGGCTCGTCGGCGAGGAGCATGGCGGGCTGATTCACGAGAGCCCGCGCAATGGCCACGCGCTGTTGCTGGCCACCGGAAAGGCGATTCGGCGTGTGGTCGAAGCGCTTGGCCAGGCCCACGAGTTCCAGAGCGCGCATGGCTTTCTCGCGCATCTCTTTCGCAGGGAAACGGTGACCTCCATACAACATGGGCAGCTCCACATTTTCCAGCGCCGAGGTGCGGGAGAGCAGATTGAAGCCCTGAAAGATGAAGCCAATCTTCTGGTTGCGGATGTCGGCCAGCTCATCGCGATCGAGCAAAGAGACGTCCACACCATCGAGCAGGTAGCGCCCGCGCGACGGCCGGTCAAGGCAGCCGAGCGTATTCATCATCGTGGACTTGCCCGAACCGCTGGCGCCCATGATGGCGATGAATTCCCCTGGCTGCACCGTGAGCGAAACATCGCGCACGGCGGTCACCTCCACATCGCCGGTCTGATAAACCTTCCAGATGTTTTCGAGACTGATGACGGGTTGCATCCGGTAACTTAGAAACGGCGCGGCCCACCGCCGAAAGGATTGGATGAGGTAGGCGCGGCCTTGTTTTGCTGCAATTCCACCGCCGTCACCACGACATCGCCTTCCTTGAGGCCTTCCGTGACTTCGGTCGTGATGCCATCGGTGATGCCGAGCTTAACCAACACCGGAGCGGGCTTCGAACTACCGGCAGGCATGACATAAATCGTGCGTTCGCGCTTTTCGCCATGCGGTCTGCCACCTTTTTTGCCGCCGGGGGCCCGGCCTTCCGGCCCAGCCGCAGGCGTGGCGGGGGCGGGGGTGGGCGTGACCTCGCTATCCGGCATGCGCACGCGCAACGCGGCGTTGGGAAGTTTGATCACGTTTTCACGGCGGGCGATGATGACCTGCACGGTCGCCGTCATGCCCGGCTTGAGCTTGAGATCGGGATTGCTCACGGAAATGACGACGTCGTAAGTCACGACGTTTTGCACCGTCGTCGCGGCATTGCGGTTCTGGATGACCTTGCCGTGGAAGGTAGTGTAGGGAAAGGCATCCACGGTGAAATCGACATCCTGATCGAGGGCCACGTTACCCACGTCGGCCTCGGCGACGTTCGAGTCGATCTGCATCTTCGTGAGATCGTTGGCGATGGTGAAGAGCACGGGCGCATTCATCGCCGCGGCCACCGTCTGGCCCACGTCCACACTCCGGGAGATGACGATGCCATCGACGGGCGAATAGATCGTGCAGTGATCGAGGTCGACCTTGGACTTTTCAAGGTTCGCCTGCTTGATCTGCACCGTGGCCTCGGCCTGATGCAGCGCGGCGGTGGCATTGTCCAGATCGGCCTGCGGCGCGGCGTGCTGGTTGACGAGTTCCTGTTTGCGCTTCTCGGTCAATTGCGCCAGCTCCAGCGCGGCTTTGGCATTCGCGAGGTCGCCGTCGGCCTGATGGACTACCGCGAGGTAAACGGCCGGATCGATCTGCGCGACCACCTGCTGCGCCTTGACCGGCGAGTTGAAGTCCGCGTAGAGCTTCTGGATGTTGCCGGAAATCTGGCTTCCGACGGTCACGTTGACCACGGGGTTGAGCGTGCCAGTCGCGGTGACCACCTGGGTCATCTCCCCGCGGGTCACCGGCGCGGTGACATAATTCGGAGCGTCGTTGCGATTGCGGTTGTAGTACCACCAGCCGCCGCCACCCAGGGCGGCGAGGAGGATGAGAGCGATCAAAGTCTTCATGGAATCTTGCTGCGCTGCACACGCGCTTCTTGGAAAATGCCCGTGACCTGCTCGAGGTTGCGGAGTGCAACCTGGAAGCCGTAAGTCTGGACGGCGAGGTCCTTGCGTGCATCGTTCAAATCGTGGAGCGAGGTGAGCACGTCGACGCTCGTCGCGGTGCCGGCGCGATATTGAATCTCGAGATCGTGGTAACCCTGTTCCGCGGCCACGACCTGCGCATGGAGCGCTTTCAACGTCTGCTGCAAAGTGCGCACGGTGACCCAGGCATTCTTCACGTCGACCTCGACGGTCTTGGCCGTCTTGTCGCGCTCAAGCTTCGTCTGCTCGATCTGCCGATTCGCGGTGAGCAGATCCACCTCGCGCTGGCCGCCGGTGAAAATAGGGACCTGTACGGAGACCACGGCGTCCCAGTCGTTGGTGCTGTTTGCCGAAGAACCGGAGCTGTGGGCGCGATTGGCATCGAGTTGCGCCACCACCTTCGGGCCGTAGGTGCCGACGATCTGGTTGCGCCTGGAGACATCCTGATCCACCGCGAGGTCCGCCACCTTGAGATCTTCGCGGTGCCCATAGGCACGGGAGAGGAGATCGGTGAACATGGGAAGCGCGCTCGGGTAATCCGGTGGCTCAACGACGGAGAAATGCGTATCGGGCGCGAAGTTCAGGATATTGGCCAACGCGTTGCGGTCGATATCGAGCACGCCCTCATCCTGCACGAGCTGCTGGCGCGCCTGCTCCACGGTCACGGTCGCGCGCAGCACGTCGGCGCGGGTCACTTCGCCGACATTGGCGCGCTTTTGGGCGAGGTCGAGCTGCTGGTTGGTCAGGCGCAGGGTCTCGCGATCCACCTCCACCAGCCGCTGCTGCTTGAGCACCTCGTAAAAGGCACTGGCCACACCGAAGAGCGTTTCACGGATGGTAAACTGATGCTGGTAGCGGGTGGATACCTTGGAAAGCGTGCCGAACCGGAAGGCCGGGAAGACGGTGAAGTCGATGAGCGGCTGGGTGTAGGTGATGCCGGCTTCGCCGACGCCGCCCCGGGCGTGATTCGAGACATCCACGAAGCTGCTCCCGACGGGAGTGGAGACACCGTCGACCAGCACGGTATCCGTCTGGACGATAGTGCTGCGGGTGCCGTGATCGTGGCGGTTGTAGCTGCCGCTGGCGGTAAGCTGCGGACCGAGCTTGGCCAGGGCGCTCCATGGCAGGAGGTTGGCCTTGCGGATTTCCCAATAGGCGATGCGAATCGTCTGGTCCGTGGCCAGCGCACGATCGTAGGCCTGTTCGAGAGTGAGCGCACCGCCGGTGACGGTCGTCTTCTCTATCGCTTTATCCGAAACTCTCTCCGCCACGGCGTGCATCGCCGGCAGCGCCAGCAGGGCCAGGAGAACGGGAACGAAATAGGGGCGGGGGAAGGTTGGGCGCGGGGACATGCGGGGCTCGCTGCGGTGGTGAGACACCGCGAAAGCACATTCGTTACACCCGATTCGCGGAAAACTCTTAAGGAAATCTGCTATCAGGTCGGTAAAGTTTTCGGATAGGTGCCGAGAATTTTTACAAACGTGCAGTGCTCCGCAAGCGCTTCGAGGGCCTTCTCGACCTTCTCTTCACTCGCGTGACCGTCGATATCCACGAAAAAGAAATACTCCCACGCCTTGCGCTTCGAGGGGCGGCTTTCGATCTTGCTCATCGAGATTTTCAGGCGGTTGAAAGGCTCGAGCGCGTGGAAGAGGGCGCCGGGCTTGTCCTGCACGCAGAACATGAGCGAGGTGCGGTCATCGCCGGTAGGCGGTGAGGCAGTCCGCCCGATGACGAGGAAGCGCGTGGTATTGCTGGCGATGTCCTGGATGGAAGGCACGAGCACCTCCAGGCCGTGGTACTCCGCGGCCATCGCGCCGGTGATCGCCGCGGCATCTTCCTCGCTGGCCGCCAGCTCAGCTGCGCGCGATGTGCTGGAGACCTCGATCAATTCCGCATGCGGCATGTTCCGCTGCAGCCAGTTGCGGCACTGGCCGAAGACCTGCGGATGCGAATAGATGCGCTTGATCTGGTCGCGCGGAATCCTCGCCACGAGGTGGTTCTCGATCTTCATCAGGATCTGCGCGCAGATGCGCAGCTCACTATCCATGAAGACGTCGAGAGTGTGATTCACCGCGCCCTCGGTGGAGTTTTCAATCGGCACCACGCCGTAGTCGGCATTGCCGCGTGCGACCACGTCGAAGACATCGGCAATGGTCGTCTTGGGCGTGTAATTGACGCTCGCCCCGAATTTCGAGCGCGCCGCCTGGTGCGTGTTCGTGGCTTGGGGGCCGAAATAGGCGATGGTCAGGTCCTTCTCCAGCGCGAGGGAAGCCGACATGATCTCCCGATAAATGGCTCGGATCGATTTTTCCGGAAGCCGGCCCTTCAGCTCGGCACTCTTGCCTGCAAGCGCTCGCAGGACCGCTTCTTCGCGCTCGGGCGCGTAAATTTCCGTGCCTTCCGCCCGCTTCACCAGGCCCACTTCGTGGACGAGGTCCGCGCGTTCGTTGAGCAGGTTCAGGAGCTGGTCGTCGATCGCGTCGATCTTGCGGCGAATATCGGAGAGTTTCATTCGTGCGCGGGTGGTTCGGTGGACGATTTGGTGGGCGTTTCAGGTTCCGGAGCCGGTTCCGGTTCCGGTTCGGGCTCGGGCTCAGGCTCAGGTTCCGGGGCGTTTTCGGCCTCGGCTTCGGCTGCCGGTTCTGGTTCCGGCTCAGGAGCAGCGGCTTCGGTTTCGGACTCGGACTCGGAAGCCGGGGCCTCCACTTCGTTAGCCGGGATGGTTTCGCCTTCCACAGCGGCTTCGGTGGCTTCGGTAGCTTCGGTGGCTTCGGTGGCTTCGGTGGCTTCGGCAGGTGTCGCGGGTGCGGCTTCGACTTCGCTGGCGGCCGCAGCTTTGTTGGCTTTAGCGGCTTTAGTAGCCTTAGCAGGTTTCGCCTCACCGCCTTCCGCAGGCTGGGCCTCCTCGGGCGTCGGCGCGGTGGGCAGAACGACCCGTTTCAACTCGCCGGCGTTCGGCAAGTCATCCGTGGTCTTGAGACCAAAATGCTGGAGGAAATACTCGGTGGTGGAATAGAGCAGCGGACGACCCGGCACTTCGGCGCGACCGGCGATCTTCACCAAGCCACGGTCAAGCAGGACTTGCATGACGCCATCCACAGCCACGCCGCGCACGGCCTCGATATCCGCCCGCGTGACGGGCTGGCGGTAGGCCACGATGGCCAGTGTCTCGAGTTGCGGGCCGGAGAGCCGCGTCGGCTTGGCTTCCGGGTAGAGCTGGCGCACCCACGGCGCACACAAGGCATCGCTCACCAGCGTCCAGCCATTCACACGCTCTACCACCTGGAAGGCGCGGCCCGTGGTGCTGAGCTCGAGCTGCAATTCCTCCAGCGCCGCCAGGACTTCTGGCTCCTTTGCCTTGGCATATTCCAAGGCGTTCTGGTCCTCCGTCCCCTCGCCCGCGGCTCGCAACGCCGACACGATCTCCTTCGTCAGGAGTGGCTTCGGCGAAGCGAAAACGAGCGCTTCTATGACTGTCTTGAGGGTCATTTCGAATTTCGAATTTCGGATTTCGGATTTTTCCGGGTCGAATTCACCAGGGTCTTTTGGGTCGCAATCATGATGGCGACCAATTCACTGGCTTCGGCCAATAAAGATTCACAGCGGACATGGGGCAATAAATCGCTTTCCATGATAAGCTCGATCCAGAGGCAGGTTTCATCGGCTTCTTCGACCACGATGCCAATCTTGGCCGCAAATTCTGCACGCGATCGAGCCCGGCACGCCGCTCGATAGTTGGCCGCCACACTCGTCCCTGAACGGATGAGCTGATTTCCAATCGCCCGTCCGTCCACGCTGCGCGGGAGGGCACGAACGAGCCGGATGACTCGCAAAGCGAACTCTTTCGTCCTGTCTTTGAGAGCTTGCTGGGTGCCCAACATCCGAAATCCGAAATTTGAAATCCGAAATTCATTACACTCGTCGCAATTCGATTTCGCCGAAGACCTCAGGCTGGACGCACTTGAGCTGCTTGACCCGGACGAGTTCCAGTAGTGCGAGGAAGGTGACCACGATCTCGGTGCGTGACGCCGCGTTGGCGAACAACTCGGTGAACTTCAGCGGCACCCCGCTGGAGGTCAACTTCATGATCAGGTCGATCTTGTCCGAGACCGTGTAGTTCTCCTCGAAAATCTCCTTCAGGTCCTCGCCCTTCGTGGCGATGCGCTTGAGGATGCTGTTGAAGGCATTGATGAGGTCGAAGACGCTCACGTCGCCCAGCGGACGCTCCGGCGCGGCGGCCTCGGTCGATTCAGCCATGCGGGCGAAGAGATTGCTCTGCTCCAGCTCGCGCTGGGAAAGTTTCGCCGCGGCGTCCTTGAACTTCTTGTACTCCACCAGCTGGCGGATGAGGTCCCAGCGCGGATCTTCTTCCTCGGCCTCTTCATCGGGCGGCTGCACGCTGACCGGCAGCAGGGCGCGACTCTTCAGGTAAATCAGGTTTGCCGCCATGACGACGAACTCGCCGGCGAGTTCGAGGTCCAACACCTTGAACGCGTCCATGAACTCCAGGTACTGCGCCGTGATCCGCTCAAGCGAAATGTCGTAAATGTCCACCTCATCCTTCTTGATGAGGTAGAGCAGGAGATCGAGCGGGCCTTCGAAGACCTCGAGTTTGACTTTGTATTCCTGGGACATTGGGGCGGCGAGACTATGCAGCTGCGCCCTGCCTTGCAAAGCGACAAGTGCATCCCGGGAAACGATTCGGTTATTTCGCCGGGGGTGCCCCCGGGGCCCCCATGGTCTGGTAACCCTCTGGCACCTCGAAATCCTTCGGATCCACTTCCTGTTCCTTGATCGAAGTGATGATGCTCCGGACGGTGCCTGCCGCGGTAGTGGACTCGGTCTTGATAGCCGGCCCGGGCAGCTTCGTGGTATCGGGACCAGCCTGAAGGCCGCCCATAAAGCCACTGCGCATCTGCTTTTCCCACGCCATCAAGGCCGCGGCTTGGGGATGATCCTTGGCCACCCAATACTTTTTGGTAATGGCGCCATTGGTCCAGTTGTAGATGTCGCAATCGTACTCGCCCACTTTCTCCTTCTCACCGGTGGGTTTGAGCTCCGCGGCATCTCCCTCTTTCATGCCGGATTTTTCCCGGGCATTCGTGATCATCTGCTTCATCGCCGCACCATCCATCTTCATGACCATCTTCGAGGCATGAACGATTTGCAGGGTGTCGCCCGTCTTCGTGTCGAGGATCGAGCTCACTGAGCCTACCCGGCCATTCGGGATATCCATCCGCACTTTGTCACCCTTCACCTTGACCGTCAGGACGCCGTTCACCTTGGCGCTCTCCACGGTGCTCTCGATCACCCAATCCGCCGAGGCGGTGGCGACGAATAACAAGGGCAGGACGAGGCGAATGAGCAGAGTTGTCATGGGAAACGGAGGGTGAAGAGAGAGCACAGGCCCGGGTGCGCGGGCTATCCTGCGCCGCGAATCCGGCCCGAAAAGGGGGAGCGATTAATTCCCGGTCGGCAGCGCCATGCTCTGGTAGCCGGCCGGCACGTCGAATTCCTTGGCGTCGATGTTCTGCTCCTTGATCGAGTTGATCGTGCTGGTGATCTTCGTGCCCTGAACGCTGGTCTCCGTCTTGATCGCCGGTCCAGGCAGATTGCTGGTGTCCGGGCCCATCTGCATGCCGCCGAAGAAGCCACTGCGCATCTGCTTTTCAAAGGCCTTCAAGGCAGCCGCCTGCGGGTGATTCTTCGCGACCCAGAGCTTCGAGGTATTGGTGCCGTCGGTCCACGTGTAAATGTCGCAATCGAAGTCGCCGACCTTTTCGGTCTGGCCGGTGGGCTTGAGCTCGCCCGCTGCGCCGGGCTTCACACCGGCTTTGTCTTTTGCGGCATCCATCGCCTGCTTCAGCGCCGCGCCGCTGGTCTTCACTGCCATCTTTTGCGCGTGCATGAGTTGGATGGACTCGCCGCTCTTGGTATCCACGATCGAGCTCATCGCTCCGGCCGGGCCATTCTCGATATCCACGCGGAGCTTGTCGCCCTTCACCTTGGTCGTCGTACTGGTATTGAGTTGTGG
>JBGGMZ010000094.1:0-9435 GCA_041287745.1 Chthoniobacter sp.
GGTGCAGGACGTGACCGACCGGGTGGTCGCCGAGCAGCAGAGCAAGAAGGCCGCGGCCGAACGACAGATGCTCGAGCGCAAACTGCAGGAATCGCAGAAGCTCGAGAGCCTCGGCGTGCTCGCCGGTGGCATCGCACATGATTTCAACAACCTCCTCACCGGCGTGCTTGGCAATGCCAGTCTCGCCCGCATGGACCTGCCGGAGGATTCGCCGGTGCAGCCCTATCTGCAGCAGATCGAGGCGGCGGCAGTGCGGGCCGCGGATCTGTGCAAGCAGATGCTCGCTTACTCGGGCAAGGGCCGCTTCGTGGTGAATCGCCTCGATATCAATGCGATCATCGAGGACACCACGCGGCTCCTCCAGGTCTCGATCAGCAAGCGGGCGGTGATGAAATTTCACCTCTCTCCCGGTCTGCCGGTGGTGTTGGGCGACGCTACGCAATTGCGCCAGGTCGTGATGAATCTCGTCATCAATGCCTCGGAAGCGGTAGGCGAGAAGAGCGGCTTCATCGCGATCACCACCGGGCTTACCCGGGCAGATCGCGCGTATCTTTCCGGCGCGTATTTTGCGCGGGATCTGCCGGAGGGCGACTACGTCTCGCTCGAGATCAGCGACAATGGCGGCGGCATGTCGACGGAGGTACTGGAGAAGATTTTCGACCCCTTCTTCACCACGAAATTTACGGGCCGTGGTCTCGGCCTCGCGGCGGTGCTGGGCATCGTGCGCGGCCACAATGGCGCGCTGAAAGTCTTCAGCGAAGAGGGATGGGGCACGACATTCAAAATCCTCCTGCCCTGCGCGGAGGGAGTGGCGGAGGAACTCACCGCCTCGACACCGGGCCTCGCCGATTGGAAAGGTTCCGGCAGGGTGCTCGTGGTGGACGATGAAGAGACCGTGCGCGTGACCACCGCCCGCATGCTCGAGGCCACCGGTTTTACCACAGCGCTGGCGGACAATGGCCGCACCGGCGTGGAGGAGTTCAGCGTCGATCCAGATGGTTTTACGCTCATCATGCTCGACCTCACCATGCCGCACATGGATGGCGACGAGGCTTTTCAAGCCATCCGCAAGTTGCGGCCGAATGCGCGCGTGCTCCTCATGAGCGGTTTCAATGAGCAGGAAGCCACCGCGCGCTTCGCCAGTACCGGCCTCGCGGGTTTCCTGCAAAAGCCCTTCACCTTCCCCTCGCTGCGCGAGAAATTGCAGGAGATCTTTCCGGCGACCGCGCCGACGGAAGCGTCGGTGTGAGGAAGGACGGAGAAACGAGGAAGGTCTACTGACGAGCGGAACGCCCGGCCGCCGAGGCAGCTGCCGCATTCGTCATTTGACATTATTCGCGCGCCTCTTCAACACTCCCGCCGCATGAAACTCCCCCTCCTGTTTTGCGCGGCCAGCGCGCTCACTCTCTTCACCTCGACCGGCTCGGCGACCGAAGATTTCTACGTCGGCACCTATACCAAATTCTTCGGCAGCAAGGGCATCTATCATTTTCAGTTCGACGAAAAGACCGGCACGATCTCGAAAGGCCAGCTCGCCGCCGAGGCATCGAATCCCTCCTTCCTCGTCGTCCACCCGAATCGCCACTGGCTCTACGCCGCCAATGAGCGCGAAGTCGGCGTAATCAACGCCTACTCCATTGCGCCCGATGGCCGGTTGCAATTGCTCAGTCGCCAGAGTTCGCGCGGCGCCGGCCCCTGCCATCTCTCGCTCGATGCCTCACACCGCTTCGTCTTCGTGGCGAACTACAATGCCGGAACCATCGCCTCCTTGCCGATTCAGCGTGGTGGCGGCGTCGGTCCCGCTTCGGGCTACGATCAGCACGTGGGTGGCGGAGTAAATCACGAGCGTCAGGAAGGCCCGCACGCCCATAGCATTTACGCCGCGCCGGACAACCGCTTCGTCTACTCCTGCGATCTCGGCAACGACCAGGTCGAAGGTTACCGCTTCGATAACCAGAAGGGCACCCTCCAGCTTTCGAAGACCGCAACCACCGGGATCGCCCCAGGCTCCGGCCCGCGCCACCTCGTCATGCACCCGCGCGGCGACGTCTACGTGATCAACGAGATGGCCAACACGGTGACCGCGCTGCACCGTGACTCCGGCTCGGGAGCGATGCACACCTTTCAGACCGTGCACACCCTGCCCGCCGGTTACAACCAGCCGAGCACGACGGCGGAAATCGCCCTGCATCCGAACGGCAAGTTCCTCTACGCGTCGAATCGCGGACACGACAGCATCGCCGTCTTCGCCATCGCCGGCAACGGCCGCCTCTCGCTCGTCGAGCATATCTCGACCAAGGGCAAGACCCCGCGCTTTTTCACCTTCGACCCGAGTGGCCGCTGGCTGCTCGCCGCGAACCAAAACTCCAACGACATCTTCGTCTTCCGCGCCGACAGCCACACCGGCAAGCTCACGCCGAATGGGCAGAAAGTGAACGTCGGTGCCCCAGTGTGCATCGATTTCGTCCGACCGAAGTGAGCTACTCCTGCGGAACGGTTGCCGGAGAAGAGCCAAAGGCGCTCCGCAGCCGTAACCACTGGCGGAGATAGACCCCGCTGATCACCAGCCACAGAGCAGCGCGAAAAATCGGGTGCTCGAAAAAATGCGAGAGCGCCGAAGAACCCACGTTTTTACTCGCGACGATCAGGACGAAAAACACCATCAGGACGACAGGAACGAGGGCCACCTCGCGCCAGCCGAGCCGTCGTTGCCAATAAGCGCGACTCTGCCCACGCGTCCCCCACGGAATCGCGAGAAAGCAAAACCCGGTCACGAAATTATAAATCGGATGCACGAAGAACACGCAGCCGATGGTGATCAAAGTGAACGCCGTGAGGAGGCGCGGCACACTGGGCGCAGAGTCCAGCTCTGCCGGCCGGGAAGGGGCATCCATCGGGGCTATGTTCATCGCTTCAAGCAGGTTCGCAGGGTGCCGGACGATGACCCGGCGACGTTTGAAAAACAAGACGAGACCGGAAAGCGGCGAAGACGCCGTGAGATTCGCCTACGCCGGCTTGACGTAAATCCCAATGACCGGCCGCGGATACGCGGCGCGCGAGATGAAATCGCTGACGAAGCCGTTCTCCGTGCGCAGCTCCACGTGGCCGGCATCCTGGCCGCCGTAAACGATCACTGCGCCCACCGGAGCCTTATAGGGGTCCATCGTCGAAATCTTCTTGAAACCGTAATTGCGAGTGAGTTCGGAGCCGGCCTGCCGGGCCCAGGCGCTCGTCGGGCGACTCTGGACGACATCGGCAGCCAGCAGTGCATCCTTCACATAGGCCCAGCAGTGCCAGGTCATGCGTGGGTGGGCACGCTGACGGGCGATCTGCGCTGCACGGATCATGCGCGGGTCGTATTGCATGCCGCGCGATTTCGGGCCAAACATGGACTGTTCCTCGCCCGTCAACGCGCGCGACTTCGGCTTGTCCAGCAGCGATTCCTCCGCAGAAGCGGCGGCCACGGTGGAGAGCAGAGCAGCGAGCAGGATGGGCAGGTGACGTTGGATCATGGTTGGGAATGAAAAAGACGCGCGGAAGGTAGTCGTGAACTTCTCCCCGTCAAATTAGCAGTGTGCATTCCAAGTCCGGCTTCATAAGCACCTTTTTTCGTGGGAGTTTGGCGATGATGAAACTCTAGGGGCTTTTCTGTATAAACAGTTAGGCCCGAAGTGGCAGAATGGCGTTCTCTCCCGGCCGGGGCGAGGCTCGTCGTGTCCACTGATGAGGCCCGATCACTTTCGAGCAGCTGCCATATGACGGAATGATTGTTTGACGCTCTGCGAAGCGCTCGTTTTAGTGTCGCGCGGTTTTCTCGAACCCGCACTCAGTAATACCACACATAATATGATCAAAATTGGCATCAATGGCTTCGGCCGTATCGGCCGCCTCGTCTTTCGCGCAATCTGTGACCAAGGCCTCCTCGGCAAGGAAATCGAAGTCGTCGCAGTAAACGACCTCGTCCCCGCGGACAATCTCGCCTACCTCGTGAAGTACGATTCCACGCAGGGCCGCGCGAAGGAAGAAGTTTACAGCAAGAAGTCCTCGCCCGAAGTGCCTGAGGACGACGTGCTGGTAGTCGATGGCCATGAGATCAAGTGCCTCGCCGTGAAGGAAGGCCCTGCGGCGCTCCCGTGGAAGGCGCTCGGCGTCGACATCGTCATCGAGTCAACCGGTCTCTTCACCGATGCCGAGAAGGCCAAGGGCCACCTCACCGCCGGTGCCAAGAAGGTCATCATCAGCGCTCCGGGCAAGAACGAGGACATCACCATCGTCATGGGCGTGAACCATGAGAAGTACGACGCCTCGAAGCACCACATCATTTCCAACGCGAGCTGCACCACGAACTGCCTCGCCCCGGTCGTGCACGTCCTCCTCAAGGAAGGCTTCGGCGTCGACGAAGGCCTCATGACCACCATCCACAGCTACACCGCCACGCAGAAGACGGTGGACGGCCCAAGCAAGAAGGATTGGAAGGGTGGCCGCAGCGCGGCGATCAATATCATCCCCTCCACCACCGGTGCCGCCAAGGCCGTGGGCCTGGCCATCCCGGAAGTGAAGGGCAAGCTCACCGGCATGTCCTTCCGCGTGCCGACCCCGACCGTGTCGGTGGTCGACCTCACCGTGAAGACGGTGAAGGAAACCAGCTACAAGGAAATCTGCGAAGCGATGAAGAAGGCCAGCGAGACGTATCTCAAGGGCATCCTCGGCTACACCACCGACGAAGTGGTCTCGACCGACTTCATCCACGATCAGTCCAGCTCGATCTTCGACGCCGGCAGCGGCCTCGAGCTGAACAGCAAGTTCTTCAAGCTCGTGAGCTGGTACGACAACGAGTGGGGCTATAGCAACCGCTGCGTCGATCTCGTGAAGTACATCGTCAGCAAGCAGTAAGCTGAGCGACACGCTCCACCTGCGGAGCGAACTTTCCGCGCCCGTCATCGGATTCGTCTGGTGACGGGCGCGTTGTTTTTGCGGACGGGGGAAAATGGAAACGCAGAGGCGCAGAGGCGCAAAAAAGAGGAAAGAGGAAAGAGGAAAGAGGAAAGAGGTGGAGGCGGAGGCGGAAAAGAAAGGGATGGAGGACTCCTTGCCATCTTCAATTTGCTATCTGCGATTTGTGATCTGCCATTTGCCATCTTTCCTTGCCGCCCGCCTGTTTGTATTCCTCAGCGTCTCTTCGTTTCCCCCTCCCCCATGAAACACCTCCTCTTTCTCCTCGCCCTGCTGCTCGCCGTGGTGGTCCGTGCCGAGGACCCACCCAAGCCCAGTTCCCGCACTGAATACACCATCGCCGGCTGGACGGTGCGGATCGACCAGCGCCTCCTCACCGCACCGAACCAAGAACTCGGACAGCGGGCGATGAAGCTGCTGGAGGCGCGGCTCACCGATATCACGATGGTAGTGGTGCCGGATCGGCTGGCGGAGTTGCGCGCCGTGCCTATCGTCCTCGACCTCACCCACGGTGCGCTCACGAGCATGCAATATCACCCCAGCGCCGAGTGGCTCACCCAGAATGGCTACGCCCGCGAGCTGGCCAAGTGCGTGCACATTCCCGATGCGGCTCGCTTCACCAGCCCGCGGCACCAGCACATCCAGCCGTGGTGCGTGCTGCATGAGTTGGCGCATTCGTATCACGACCGCGTGCTCGGCTTTAATGATCGACGCATCAAGGCGGCATGGGATCGCTACGTCGCGAGTGGACACGGCGAGGCAGTGCTGCTGATCGATAACCCGAAGCGCGTTCGCCATTATGCGCTCACGAACGAGAAGGAATTCTTCGCCGAGATGAGCGAGGCCTATTTCGGGGTGAACGACTTCTTCCCCTTCACCAATGCCGAGCTGCACGACGCCGAGCCGGAGATCTACGCCCTGCTGGCGGAGATCTGGGGACCGGTGCCGTAAAGGCCGGGCCGGAAGCGGAGCAGAAACCCCCATGCACAGCGATATGTTCTAGAGAACATATTTCACTTGCTGGACGGCAGCATCTCAGCTAGAGTGCGGGGAATGTGAAGGAGCATCAAATGATGCTGTATTCACGGCGCTCTATCGCCGTGTGAGGCCCGTACACGTGCTGGAACCTGGTGACCTGCGACAAACGCCCGCCTTCGCCCCGGCAGCGCGGGGCGGCTACTGCTTCTCCTGATGACTCCAGCCAGCCCGATCGCTTCCTGCTATCCCCGCCTTGCTCCAGCCCAATCGCGCCCAGTCGTGCCCAGTCGTGCCCAGTCGTGCCCAGTCGTGCTCAGTCGTGCCCAGTCGTGCTCAGTCGTGCTCAGTCGTGCCCAGTCGTGCCCAGTCGTGCTCAGTCGTGCTCAGTCGTGCCTAATCGTAGTGAATCGAACTCCAAATTTTCCGC
Organism: Chthoniobacter sp.; assembly: GCA_041287745.1. Lineage (GTDB taxonomy): Bacteria > Verrucomicrobiota > Verrucomicrobiia > Chthoniobacterales > Chthoniobacteraceae > Chthoniobacter. The sequence goes on from JBGGMZ010000094.1 coordinate 6,359, forward strand.
CGCCCGAATCGTGTGATGCACCGATGTTCCACAATTCCACTCCCACTTTCCCGGTTGCAGCCTCCCGTTTTACCCCCCTCTCCTCTCAGTATCCCACTTCGCGACTACACTGGAACTCCCACCAGATCCCACTAAATCCCAGTGTTGAAATTTTCCATCCCCCACGCGCCTGAAGTCATGTGGAACAATCTCAAATACATGCAGCGGACCCAGCGCCCACAATCCCCTTTCTTTTCCCCTGCCCGCTAGGCAAAGAGCTTGTCTTTTCCCGCTCTAGGGCGCTTCATCACCGCTCTCTTTTTCTTATGGCCAAACTCTCCGTTCGCGACCTCGATCTTTCTGGCAAGCGCGTCTTCATGCGCGTGGACTTCAATGTTCCCCAGGACAAAAAGACTGGTGAAATCACCAACACGGCCCGCATCGCCGCGGCGCTGCCGACCATCAATTACATTCTCGAAAAGGGCGGCTCGGTCGTGCTGGCCAGCCATCTCGGCCGCCCGGATGGGCAGCGCGTGGAAAAGCTCTCGCTCAAGCCGGTATCCGACAAGCTCGCCGAGTTGCTGGGCAAGCCGGTGAAATTCCTGTCCGACTGCGTCGGCGCCGAAGTCGAAGCCGCCGCTGCGGCTCTCAAACCGGGCGAAGTGATCCTGCTCGAAAACCTCCGCTTCCACATCGAGGAAGAGGGCAAGGTGAAGCGCGAAGACGGCACGAAGGAAACGGCCGACCCGGCGAAGGTCGAGGCCTTCCGTGCCAGCCTGACCAAGCTCGGCGATGTCTACGTCAACGACGCCTTCGGCACCGCTCACCGCGCGCACTCCTCGGTCGTCGGCGTGAATCTCCCGATCAAGGCCGCCGGCTTCCTCATGCAGAAGGAGCTCGAAGCTTTCGCCGCGGTGATCGACAACCCGAAGCGTCCGCTGCTCGCCATCCTCGGCGGCGCGAAGATCGCGGACAAAATCCCGCTCATCAACAACCTGCTCGACAAGGCCAATGAGATTATCATCGGCGGCGGCATGGCCTTCACCTTCAAGAAAGTGATCGAAGGCATGGAGATCGGAAACAGCCTCTTCGACGCGAAGGGCGCCGAAATCGCCAAGGACCTCTTCGAAAAGGCTGCGGCCAAGGGCGTGCAGATTCATCTGCCCTCGGATTTCGTCTGCGGCGACAAGTTTGGCCCCGACGCGAATACCAAGATCGCCACCGACAAGGAAGGCATTCCGGCTGGTTGGGAAGGCATGGACGGCGGTCCGCAAAGCCGTGTGGCATTTGCTGAGGTCATCGCCCGCGCGAAGACGATCATCTGGAACGGGCCTCCCGGCGTGTTCGAATTCGAAGCATTTGCCGGCGGCACCAAGGCGATGGCCGAGGCCATTGCCGCGGCGACCGAGAACGGCGCAATCACCGTGGTCGGCGGTGGCGACACCGCCACGGCCGCCAAGAAGTGCGGGATCATCAACAAAGTCACCCACGCCTCCACCGGCGGCGGCGCTTCGCTCGAGCTGCTCGAGGGCAAAACCCTTCCCGGCGTGGCTGCGTTGACCGAAAAGTAACCTTCCACTGCCATGCGTAAAAAAATCATTGCCGCCAACTGGAAGATGAACCAGACGATCGCCGATGCGGCGTCGTATCTGGATACCTTCCTCCTCGACGTCGCCGACGAAAAGCGGATCGACATCGTCATCGTCCCACCTTTCACCGCGCTCGCTTACGTTTCCGAACGCCTGAGCAAGATCCAGCACGTGAAGAGCGGCGCACAGAACATGCACTGGGAAAAGGGCGGCGCATTTACCGGCGAGATCAGCGCCGGAATGATCCGCGAGCTCTTCGCCCGCTACGTGGTGCTCGGCCACAGCGAGCGCCGCACATTTTTCGGCGAGACCGATGAGATTGTAAACAAAAAGACCAAGGCCGCCATTGCCGCCACGCTCACGCCCATCGTGTGCATCGGCGAAACGCTCGACGAACGCGACGGAGGCAAAGTGGAGCAGGTGCTCGACACCCAGCTCAAGGGCAGCCTCGCTGGCATCCCGGCCAAGGAATTGGAAGACGTGGTGATCGCCTATGAACCCGTGTGGGCCATTGGCACCGGCCGCACCGCCACGCCCGAACAGGCGCAGGAAGCGCACGCCTTCATTCGCAAGATGCTCGTGGAGATTTCCGACACGGCGACGGCGGAGAAGGTGCGCATCCAATACGGCGGCAGCGTGAAGCCCGGCAACACCGCGGCACTCATGAGCCAGCCCGACATCGACGGAGCACTCGTCGGCGGCGCCAGCCTCGTCGCCCGGGACTTCGCGGAGATCGTAAAGACGGCCGCGGCGCTGTAAGCAGCGAGACAAGCAGATTTAGTAAGAGCCCCGCACTACGCGACAGCGAAGTGCGGGGTTCTTCTTTTGCGGAAGGTAGTCGTTGTGTTTTTATGCTCCAAAAAGATTTGGCGCGCCCCAAACAGAGAGCGCCGAAGGCGCCCGAAAAAAACAAAACCGTCATTCTGAGCGAAGCGAAGAACCTCTGATCTCCATCCCATGCGTGAAGATTTCTGGGTGTATATGGCCACGAACAAGACTCACACCGTTCTCTACTGCGGTATCACGAATGACCTTCAACGCCGGATGTGGGAGCACAAGCACCGCACAAATCCGAAGTCGTTCACCTCACGCTATAGCGTGAATCGCCTTCTATGGTGCGAGCACTTCCCAACGGCGATGGACGCCATCGCATGTGAGAAGCGAATCAAAGGCCTGACGCGCGCAAAAAAGGAAGCGATCATCCGAGAGCAGAATCCGCGTTGGGAGGACCTGAGCGCGGATTGGGAGTTTTGAAGGGAGTTGTTGCGGCGCACGGACAACGCGCCAGCGTTTCCAAAACCAACCGTCATCCTGAGCCTGCGAAGGATCTCTGATCTCTGCTTGGCATCTGTCGTTTGGCCGTCGGAGAAATCCATCGCGTAGTTCTCAGACCGCGCGGGTGAGGAAGAACGATTTCAGAGATCCTTCGCAGGCTCAGGATGACGGTTGTTTTTTGGGGCGTCTTCGGCGCTCTCCGGGCCGGGCGCGTTGCGAAAGCAGGTAGCCGCC
>JBGGMZ010000095.1:0-3569 GCA_041287745.1 Chthoniobacter sp.
AGATTCGTCTTCGGGGTTTTTTTCGCCAATAGGTCGAAATGCGCTCCTTCATAGAGACGGCGATAAACTGCGGCGAAGGTGAATGACATCCCCGCCACTACGGCCAGCCAGCCACACTGAGTGAGAAACCCATCATGGAAGTTCGCCTTGATCGCCAAACAACCCGCGACCACCAGAAGGCCGATGAAAAAGATGAAGCCGACGCCGAGATACCAACGGCTCATATCATTGGTCCCGCGCGAATAGTGGCAGGTCACGATGAAGGGTTGAAGGCTGAGCACCAGCAGCCAAAGCTCCACTGCCACGCGCAGGCATTCGTCGAGAGATACCCGCGGCGCGATGGCGAAGATCATGGCCGCAGCGAGCCAGCAAGGCAGCGCGAGCAGGAAGCGCAATCCATTGACCCGCAGCAGCAATGACACCACCGCCCGCACGCTCACCGGCAGCAAAGCCATGACGGCAATATTCCGCTGCTGCAGCGCCCCCAGATAAAACCCGGGCCAGTGCCCGCCCAATATCGGCGTCACGATACACATCGCAACGGCCACCATCATGACCGCGAACATGGTCGCGATCGGGCTGTACGAGGACGAGGGCAAGAGCACCAGCGCGGCGCTGACTGTGAGCAGGATCAGCGCTCGGCTATATTGCCGTGACCACCGGGGCATCTCGCCCAGCATGAAATCCATCAGGACGGCCTCGCTGCGAAACCGGCGCAGAATGAAGCGCTCGACGATTCCCAGCCGCGATGCAGCCGACGCTGTTTGGAGAAAAGCGCCTCGGAGAATCTTCTCTTCCACGGGATGAGGGACTTTGCCTTTCACCGCAGAAGGATCGAGGGCTGCCTCATTACCTTCTGCCACTCCCGCGTCCACCATCGCAGCTGGCGCGGCCATCTGCGGGCGCGGTGGTGGCGGCGGAGACAAATCCTCCTGCTCCCAGTAGGCATAGCGCTCGGCCAACGCCCGATACCAGGGCACAGCGAGCGCAAATAGAATGCCGAGCAAGCCGATCGACTCGATGGGAAACCGCGCATGCGGCTCGACCAGCCACGTCGCGATCTGGCAGGCCCAACCCGGCGGCGTGAGCCACAAAAGCGAGGCCACCATCCTGCCGAAGAAGACACTCCCGTGAAGATCCAGCAATCCAAATGCGATCCAGAAGACCAGCATCCCGCAAGTGACGATCGCGATCGTGCTGCCATAGGGCAGGCGACTGAGGAGGGCGATGGTCATGGCGATCGTCGCGGCCCACACGAGCAGCACTGCGGGTATTACACCCCACCATTGGATTTCACCTTTGCCGTAGATGAGAAGATTAATGCCAATCACCGCCACCGCATCGACCGGCACCCAAAACGTGGCGCGAAAGATTCTGGCCGCGATATGATCGAAGACCTCACGCGAAGAAACCGGGGTGCTCACGAAGGGACCGGCTCCGCCGCGCGGCGCATTGAATGCCTGATATTGTGCCGCCCGCAGAGTGGCGATCAGCACCGTCCATATCCCGAGGACCACCCAGCGGGTCTGGCCCAGCGGCACCGTCGCTAGGACGATGGGAATGATGAACCGCAGATAAGTGGCGTCATAGGTGCGGAAGAGCCAGTCCCAGCGACGGCGGCGGACGATCTCCATCCACTCCCGCCGGGTCTTTACCTCGCGCCGCACCTCCTGCCGCAAGGAGCGGACAAACTGCTGGTCGTAGAGTTTCATGCCTCTTCACGGAGCGCGGCGAGGAGTTGCTCCAGTTCACCCGAGGCGTGCAAGCCGGCGGCAGGCCCGCGGGCGCGCACCCGGCCCTGGTGCAGCACGAGCACTTCATCCGAGAACTGCTCGGCCACGGAGAGAATCTGCGTGGTGTAGAGGATCGTGGCGCCGGCATCCGCGGCAGCCCGGGCGCGGGCTCGGAATTCGCGGAAACCGAGCGCGTCCATGCCTGAGGCCATCGGTTCATCGAGCAGCCAGAGCTCGGGATCTACCGCCATGAGCGCGACCAGCGCCATCTTGTAAATCTGCCCGCGGGAAAGCGTGACCATCTTCGCCTCGGCCTGCGGGAGCAGATCGAAACCGCGCAAAAGATCGAGCACGCGCGCCTCCACGCCAGGCGTGTCCTTGCCATAAAGCCGCAGGACCATGCCGATGTATTGCAGCCCATTCATCCAGGCAAAGTAGAGGGGAAAATCCGGCAGGAATCCGAAGCGTCGGCGCAAGTCCACCCGCTCGCGACCGAACCGATCGCCGTCGAAAGTGAACTGCCCCTCGCTGAGGCTCAGGATGCCGGCGAGGCAATGGAGCAGCGTCGATTTGCCCGCGCCGTTCAGGCCCAGCACCGCTACGATTCGCCCCGGCTCGAAGACTTCGCTCACCTGATCGAGTGCGTGCGTGCCCCGGAAGAATTTTGAGACTCCCACCAATTCCAGTTTCATGTTCCGCCGAAAGGTAGCGATCCGCATGCCCGCACGGGAGAGGAATTTGGGGTTGAAATCGGCGCTTGAAATCCGAGCCCATAATAGTGTTCAATAAAGCACATTCCAAGGCGGGAGCTGTGAGTAGGCGAGATGGAAGGGAGGCGCTCGATGCCAGGCCGGTTCTTTGACATTACAGCTGTGGAACGTCACGCGGCAGGAAAAGCGGATCCGCTTTTCCAAAGGAGTATGGGGTGGTCTTGCGACGATTTTCGACGGACGACTCCAGAGCAGTCGTGGTCAATCGTGCCTGATCGTGGTCGATCGTATCTGTCGTGGCAGGGGGAAAATCCCCGGCGTTTTTGTGGAACAAACGCCCGAAGGCATTTTGTAAGGGCTTAGGGGAGTGTCGCCTGCACAAAAGCCGCACAGCCTGATGGCGCGCTTCTTATAGATTTGCTGCATTAAGTCGACGAAATCGCATTGCCATTTTCCGTCGCTCCTTCTATGCAACGGGGCTGCTTTTGCACTCACCGGCCCCCGACGGTTTTGCGGCGCACTTTCGTAGTTCCAAAATGCCGAGTTCGGACTTCCGGACTCTAAAAATCCACACACCAAAGCTCATGTCTCTCACCACTATCGTTGATGTTCACGCCCGGCAGGTCATTGATTCCCGCGGCAACCCCACGGTCGAAGCCGACGTCGTCCTCGCAGGCGGTGCGGTTGGCAGCGCCATCGTGCCCAGCGGTGCGAGCACCGGCGAACACGAGGCTTGGGAACTGCGCGACGGCGTAAAGGATCGCTATCTCGGCAAGGGCGTGACCAAGGCGGTCGCGAACGTGAACAAGACCATCGCCAAGGCGATCGAAGGCATGGACGCCTGCGACCAAGTCGGCGTGGACAAGACGATGATCGCTCTCGACGGAACCCCGAACAAAGCCAAGCTCGGCGCGAACGCCATCCTCGCCGTTTCCCTGGCCACCGCCAAGGCGGCCGCCAATCAACTCGGCCAGTCCCTTTTCAAATACATCGGCGGGCCGAACGCCAAGGTGCTCCCCGTGCCGATGATGAACATCGTCAACGGCGGTGCGCACTCCGATGCACCGGTCGATTTCCAGGAGTTCATGGTCGTGCCGAAAAACTTCGACACCTTCTCCGAAGCCCT
>JBGGMZ010000096.1:0-8702 GCA_041287745.1 Chthoniobacter sp.
GCACAAAAGGTGGTGCCGAGGTCGATGCCCACTGCTTTTCGGGAGGAAGTGGCGGAGTCGGATGCGCTCATGTTTGCGGGGTCAAAAAGTCGGTATCCAAGGGGGATTTGTCGCAGGATACGTGCCTCGGGATGAAAAGCACTTACTTTTGCGGTGAAGCGGCGGAGAGGGCCATTAGGAACCCTTCCTTCCATTTTTTGATGACCACTTCCTCAGCTCGAAGGACGCGGTCTTTCCAGAAGAAACCTCGTTTTACGACGCGCACGATGTTGCCGTCATCATCGGGATCCTCGGCCACTTCGACTGCCACGGCGCGCTGCATTTGTTTGTCGAGCTTGCCACTGCCGACCGGGAGCATGCTCACCTCGAGCCGGGCGAGCACTTCCACGATAAACTCGAGATTGTGCTCCACGTTCGTGTCCATGGTCTTCAGCCGCTCAAAAAGCTTGTTGGCAATCTCCGAGGGTAGCTTGGCCGAGTCGGCCGCGGCGTCCTGCAGTTGCCGGTGCGTCAGGCACAGGTCATCATAGAGTGTGATGAGGTCGCGGATGATCGGCTTGTGGACCGACTCGAGGAGAAAGCCGTCCTTGTAGCCCTTTAACTCCTCATGCAGCGCATCGAACATGCGCTGGTTCAGCCCGCTCTTCTGGTCCACCAGCGTCTGGAGGCTCTGGACGAGCGTTGGCAGATTGGTCTGCACGGTGCCCGCTTCCTCGGTGGTTTTATCGAGCTTCTGCAAAATCGATGTGTTCTCGCCCGTCGCGCGGGTCACAGCCTCCAGGCCCAACATCAGGGGACGCAACATCTGCGGCACGCTCACGTAAGACTTGGCCATGCGCTCTTCCACTCGGCGGGTAATCTCCTGCTCTTTGTCTTCGCCCGTCCGGCGTGCGGCCGCCTCCCGATCTTCGATATTCTGTGTCGCCTCTTGGAAAAGTCCACGCAGCTGGGAATCGAAATCGGCGTCCAGGTTTTCTTCTTGTTGAGGCATACGCTCCCATGACCAAGCCAAATTCAGGCCAAGCAGCCTGTAATTTTCAGAATATCTACTGACCTTGGGAACACGTACGGACTACAGAGGAATACGCTCCCCGGTTCAGTGTCTCCGCAGCCGTGTGCTTACGGTAGGGTTTTCGCGGCCGCTGCGTCGCTCAAAAGTGCGTCGTGCCGCAGGGGGGGGCCTTCCGACGGTGGCCGAGCCCGTCTGTTAAATTTCTGTCAACCCACAGCTGGACAACGATCACTCCAGTGATTCCACGCAGAAGCACCGCCGATCAAGGAGGCAAACGTAGAAAACAAAGCGCTGAATGGGGTAGGGAATGGGCTACGTGGAATCGCCCGTATTAGGGACATTGCTAAAATAATTTCCTACTGGCAGAACAGTCAATGGCTCGCGAGATGCTTCGATTTATTATCAAGAAATGAAGGATATGAAAAAGGAAACCCAACCCCCTTCGTTTTGAAAATGTTATGACATCGACATTCGATTGCATTCATTGCGGAGAAAATGTTCCGGCGGCCGTCAGCCAGATCGGCCTGACGACTCTCTGCCCTCATTGCCACGCGGAGGTCACTATCCCGGCGCATGGGCCGGAGCCAGATGGGCCGAACGTGGCGCCGGTGGTTTTCTCGGAGGATGACGCCGATGATCGGGAAATGCCTGAGTATCAGCGCTTCATCGAAGCGTGGTTGGGGCCAAACATGCGGCTGACAGATAACCTCATCCAAGGCGTCTTCACCCTGCTCTGCGTCCTCGCCGCGAGCGTGTGGGGCTACTATTTCGAAAATCGTAGCTACGCCGGCGCTTTGCACGGCGTCATCGGCGGCTTGATCGTCGGATTTATCGTCGGTGGCTTTTTGCTGACGGTATTTCGGTTGATCAAGGACGAGTGAGCGGCGTCACGCTGGAATCAAAAGCCTCCGGCAAATCCGAGGCACGATTAGGCACGATTAGGCACGATTAGGCACGATTACTCTGGATCGGGCTGGTCCGAAAGGGGGGCGGCTGCTCTGCTTTTTGACCACAGATTGCACGGATTTGAGCAAACGGCAGACGGGGCTTCATCCGTGAAATCCGTGTAATCTGCGGTTCATTGTCGACCGCTGGACATCGCGTGCGAGCCTTTCCTTGGGTTCTCGAACCGACAATGTCAAAGAACCTTCCTGACCCTGTGTCTGGATTTGTGTTTAAGTGAACACCGTTTTGGCCGCTCGAGTCAATCTCAATCGCCGCCAAGGTCAAATCTCCCAACCCTGGCGATACGGGCGGCGCACGAATTGATTCGCCGCCTCCACGTCGGTAAATTTCAGCGCCGCGGCGTCCCACTTCAGTTCCTGGTGGGGGAAGTGCGAGGCGACGCTGCCGAGCAGCACGGCCTCCGTGAGCGGGCCGGCGTAGTCGAAATTCGCGGTCGTTTTGCCCTCACCGCGCGCCGCATTAATGAACTGGTGCCAGTGATCTTCGCCCGCCACTTTCTCGTAGGTGTGCCCCTTGGCCTCGCGGCGCAGGCGCGGCATGCCGATGTGGGGAAGGACCATCACGCCATTCGTGCCGATGAAGATACTGCCTTGATCGGGCAGCTTGTTGTCCTTGTCATTGGCATCGACATCCGGGTCAATGGCCAGCGCCTGGATCTCGGCCGGGGGGCGCTGCTTGCCGTCGTACCACGTCACCGCCACGGTCTTGCCGTCGGTGAAAGCAGTGCCCGGGAAAATGTAGTGGCAGATCGCATCTGTCGCCCACGAGTGCTCATTCGGCGCGGCGCCTTCGCTGCGCACACTCAGGGGTGCAGTCAAGGCGAGCGCCTTGAAGACCGGGTCGTAAATATGGCAGCCCATGTCGCCAAAGGTGCCGGTGCCGAAGTCGAGCCGCTTGCGCCAATTGCCCGGGTGATAAAACCCCTGTCCGATAAACGGCCGCTCCGCACACACCCCGAGCCACAGGTCCCAGTTGAAGCCGTCCGGAATCGGGTCCACGCGGTCGGGTTTCGCGCCGGCATCTCCCCATGCTTTGCTGCTCCAGGTGTGGACTTCCTTGATCTTACCAATCACCCCGTCCTGCACCAGCTTCACCGCGGTGCGATACTCGGTGCTGCTGTGAATCTGAATGCCCATTTGCGTCACCGCCTTTTTCGCCCGGGCCAGTTCCGTGATGCGACGTGTCTCGGCGAGGTCGTGAGTGAGCGGTTTTTGACCGTAGACGTTCAAGCCGCGATTGAGCGCCGCGATGCCGATGCGCGCATGCATATGGTCGGGCGTCGAGACGTTCACCGTCTGGAGATCGCGCTCCTTTTCGAGGAGTTCGCGGAAGTCCTGATAAACGCGCGCCTTTGGAAACATCTTCCGAAATTCCACCGCGCGGCTCAGGTCCACTTCCGCCGCGGCCACCACTTCGACTGCCGGGTGTTTCGAGATCGCTTTCAGGTCGCTCATCGCCATGCCGGCGGCTCCGAACGTGGCGTGGCGGATTTTGCCATTGGGCGACTGGGCGAGCAAACCGCGAGTGATGAAAGGGGCGGTGACGACTCCGGCGGCGAGTTGCTGGAGGAATGTGCGGCGTTGGATCGAGTGGGGGAGGCGCATGGCGAACTGGTAGATAGAGGCATGAATTTTGACAAGAGCGATGATGATGGAAACGACTTGCGCAACAGTCGCGGCGGCGCAAAGGTCCGCGCCCATGTCTCCAGCCTCCACTCCTGCCGTCTTTCTCGATCGCGACGGTACCCTCATGGAGGAAGCGCACTACTGCAGTCACCCGGATCAAGTGAAGATCATTCCCGGCGTGCCGGAGGCGCTGCGGGCGCTGAAGCAGGCTGGCTACCGGCTGGTGATCGTGACGAACCAGAGCGGCATCGGGCGCGGATACTACACCCTGGACGACTACCACCTCGTGGCCGCGCATTTCCTGAATCTCCTCGGCGGGGACGTGATCGATGCCGTCTACTTCTGTCCAGAAGCGCCGGAGAAGAATTCGCCGCGGCGGAAACCGCAGATCGGTATGATTACGGAGGCGCAACGCGATCTCTCCCTCGATTTGTCGCGTTCCTGGTTCATCGGGGACAAAGCCGTGGATGTGCAGTGCGGGCGCAATGCCGGCATGCGGCCGATCCTCGTTTTGACCGGGCATGGTGCGAAGGAGGATGCCTCGGGAGCGGAGTTTGTGGCGAAAGACTTTGCCAGCGCGGCAGCATTTATTTTAAAGACTTCGGATGCCTAAGGTTGCCGTCGTCATCCCCTCGCGTTACGCCTCGACCCGACTGCCCGCGAAGCCGCTTCATCCCATCGCCGGAAAGCCGCTTGTGCAGCACGTCTGGGAGCGGTGTGCCCGCGCCAAGGGCATCGACAAAGTGATCGTGGCCACGGATGACATGCGCATCGCCGAGGCGGCTTTCAGTTTCGGGGCTGAGGTGGCGATGACTTCGGACAAGCATCGCAGCGGGACGGATCGTGTGGCTGAGGTGGCGAAGAGGCTTAAAGGCTTCACCCACATCATCAACGTGCAGGGCGACGAGCCGCTGGTGGATCCGAAGGTCGTGTCGAAGCTCGCGGCGTCCATGGCCAAGGATCGCAAGATCGAGATGATCACCTCGGCGAGCATCTTCACCCCGGAGGATGACCTGACCAATCCCAATATGGTCAAGGTGGTGCTCGATCGCGAAAGCAACGGCCTCTACTTCTCCCGCTCGCTCATTCCCTATGTGCGGAATGATGGCGTGCGCCCGCAATTTTACCGCCATCAAGGCATCTACGGCTACACCACCAAGTTCCTGCTCCAGTTCGTGAAGTGGAAGCCGGGCATCCTTGAGCAGGCCGAGTCGCTCGAGCAATTGCGCGCCCTCGAAAACGGGGCGAAGATCCGCGTGGTGCTGGCGAAAGATGCAGCGGTGAGCGTCGACACACCGGAGGACGTCACGGCCGTCGAGCGCATCCTCGCGAGCCGCTAAACGCGTCGCTGCCCCTTCTTTTCTTTCAGCTCTCCAACCCTCAACTCTCAACTTTTAGTGAAATACATTTTCGTTACAGGCGGCGTCGTCTCCTCGCTGGGCAAAGGCCTGGCCGCGGCCTCGCTCGGTACGCTCCTCGAGCATCGCGGTCTCAAGATCGTGATGCAGAAGTTCGACCCGTACCTCAACGTCGACCCCGGCACGATGAGCCCCTTCCAGCACGGCGAAGTCTACGTGCTCGACGACGGCGCGGAGACCGACCTCGACCTCGGCCATTACGAGCGTTTCACCCACTCGGTGCTCTCGCGTTCGAACAACACAACCAGCGGCCAGGTTTACCAAACCGTGCTCGATAAGGAGCGTCGCGGCGATTACCTCGGCAAGACGGTGCAGGTCATTCCGCATGTGACCGACGAGATCAAGACGCGCTTGCGCAAGCTGAGCGCCGAGCAACCGTGCGACGTCGTCATCACCGAGATCGGCGGGACCACCGGCGACATCGAGGGGCTGCCTTTCCTCGAGGCCATCCGTCAATTCATCCAGGAAGTCGGCCCGCAGAATGCCATCGTCATGCACGTCACCCTCGTGCCGTTCATCAAGGCGGCGGGCGAGCTGAAGACCAAGCCCTCGCAGCAATCCATTGCGAAGCTGCGCGAGATCGGTCTGCACCCGCAGGTGCTCGTCTGCCGCACCGAGCATCCGCTCGGCGAGGATGTGCGCTACAAGCTTTCCGTCTTTTGCAACGTCCCGCTCGAGGCCGTGGTCGAAGCGCGCGATGTGGACAACACCATCTACGAGATGCCGGTCATGCTGCAGCACGAGCGCCTCGACGACACCGTCTGCCGTTTGCTCGCCATCACCGCGCCGCCGGCCGACATGACGGAGTGGAAGAAATTTGTCTCCCGCGTGGTCAAGCCGAAGAAGCGCGTGAAGATCGCGGTCGTCGGAAAATACATCGAGCTGCAGGACGCCTACAAATCCATCTACGAATCGCTCACACACGCTGGTGCCAGCGCCGATTGCGGCATCGATCTGGTGCAGGTGGATGCGGAGGAGCTGGAGGAAAAGCATCCGGCGGATTTTCTGCGCGATGCAGCCGGTGTGCTCGTGCCCGGTGGCTTCGGCGACCGTGGCATCGAGGGCAAAATCCGCGCGGCGCAATTTGCGCGCGAGCAGCAGGTGCCCTTCCTCGGCCTGTGCCTCGGTATGCAGGTGGCGACGATCGAATTCGCCCGCAACGTCTGCGGTCTCACCGAGGCGAACAGCACGGAATTCGACACGAGTGCCAAACATCCGGTCATCGATCTCCTCGAGGAGCAGAAGGATGTGACGGACAAGGGCGCCTCCATGCGCCTCGGTTCGTGGATCACGAAGATCGTTGAGGGAACCCGAGCCCAAAAGGTTTACGGCAGCACGGAGATTCGTGAGCGGCATCGCCATCGCTACGAGTTCAACATGAAGTATCGCGAGCAGATGACGTCGAAAGGTTTCGTCATCAGCGGCACATCGCCGGATGGCAAGCTCGTCGAGCTCATCGAGTTGAACGACCACCCTTTCTATCTCGCCTGCCAGTTTCATCCGGAATTCCAGTCCAAGCCAAACAAGCCGCACCCGCTCTTCAAGGGCTTTGTCACGGCCTGCCTCGGCAACGCCGGCTAGAGGATCCCTGTGTCCGCAACGGTCATATTCGTCGGTGAGCCGGGCGGGGAAATGCCCGTCGCTACGCCGGCTGGAAAAACCGTACTCGAATCGGCGCTTGCCGCCGGCATTCCGCTTTTCAACGACTGCGGTGGCCAGGCTCGTTGCACGACCTGTCGCGTGCGGGTGATCGAGGGCGAATTGCCCATGCGCACGGCCGATGAAGCGGAGATCGCGCGCATGCTGAACTGGCCCGACGAAATCCGTCTCGCCTGCCAGCTGCAGTCGGCCAAAGACCTGCGTGTCGAGCGCCTCATGCGACGGGAGCTGCAGCGGGAAAAGACCAGCGACACCATCGCCGGAGAGCGTTCGGAGGAACTCCCGCTCGCCGTGCTCTTCTGCGATGTCAATGGGTTCACGGAGTTTGCCGCGCAGCGCATGCCTTACGATGTGGTGCATGTGGTCAATCGCCTCTTCCTGCGCATCGGCGAAGCGGTGCTCGGCAATTCCGGCTACATCGACAAATATCTCGGCGATGGCTTGCTCGCGCTCTGGGGGATCGATGGCGGCACGCCCGCCGAGCTCGTGCTCAATGCCGTGCGGGCCGCGCTGCTCATGCAGCACACCGTGCGCGAGCTGAGCGCCCATCTCAGCCCGCGTTTCGATGCCCATCTCTCGATCCGCGTCGGCATTCATTTCGGACCCGCCATCGTTGGACGAATCGGTCATCCGGCGCGACAGCAGCTCACGGCCATCGGGGATACAGTCAACGTCGCCTCGCGCGTCGAGTCGCAGAATAAAGACCTGCTGACCAGCCTGCTCATCACGGAGGAATGTTACGCCCATGTGCGCGACCTCGTCATCGTGGGCGATGATTTCAAGACCGTCCTGCGCGGACAAAACAAGCCGCAGCGCCTCTACGAGATCACCGGGATCGTCAACCCGGATCCCGTCTTCCTGGTGCAGCGGCAGATTCATCGGGTGCTGCTCGATGGCCACCATTTCGTGGACCGCTTCTACCGGCATTTTTTCGAGCGAGCCCCGGAACTGCGGCGGCTCTTCAGCGAGGCTCTCATGCCCAAGCAACATGAGATGTTTCTGAATCAACTCGTGTGGACCGTGCGCGAGCTGCGTCATTTGCCGGCGCTTTTCGAAAACCTCGGACAACTGGGCGAGCGGCATCGCCTTTACGGCGTACGTCCCGAACACTTTCCCATCGCCGGCGCCGCCCTGCTTGCCGCATTGGAGGAAACGCTCGGGCCGGAGTTCGATGCGGAGTCGAGGAAGGCGTGGACGTTCGCATTCGAAAGCCTCGCCGGGGCGATGCAGCAGCAACTGCCGAAGTAATACGACGCGAATCAGGTGTGGTGGAACGTGACTGGGTGCTGTTTGCAAATTGCGTCCAGCAGTCGCGATAGCGTCTCCAAAAAAACAAGCGTCATCCTGAGCCTGCGAAGGATCTCTGAAATCGCTCTTCCTCACCGCCGAGCCCAAGGATTCGGCGATGATTTTCACTGATTGCGATGCCGGAGATTCCAGGCAGAGATCAGAGATCATTCGCAGGCTCAGCCGGAACGATGCAATTGAATTAGCCACGGATAAGCACGGATGAAACACGGATTGAGCGTCCCGGTGAAATTGAAGTGTGCTGTGCCACTCACCTTATGGTGAACGGATTTCGTCTCCCGTCCGCTTCTTCTTCCCATCCGTGTTTCATCCGTGTCTATCCGTGGCTCAATTGCATCGTTACGGCTCAGGATGACGGCGTTTTTTCGGAGACGCTATCGCGAGCCCAGGCGCAATGCGGAAGCACCCGCCAACTAAGATTCCGCCCACACCCGGATAATGTCTGTGGTGGCTCTGCGGTATGCGGATGGGCGTTCTCTCTTCTCGACTCGCCAAATTTCTTTCCAATCCTGAACAACGCTACATGTCGGCTACTGGCGGAGCCGACGTCCATGTCGCGTCGTGCGCTAATTTGTCAATATTTTCCGTGTTTCTACGGGGAAAGTTTTTGCATTGCGAAAAGCCCGCGGTAAGAAGCGCGGCTCTCCATTTCTTAGACGTGAAATTCAACTGCCCTTCCTGCGACATGCACCTGATGGCTGACGAATCGGCCGC
>JBGGMZ010000097.1:0-20661 GCA_041287745.1 Chthoniobacter sp.
CAAATCCGGCGGCAAGAGCAGCGCCGTGTCTCGATCTACGTTTACCAGTCGGGAGGCCATGCCGCCACTACAATAGACTTATTGTATTAAGTCAATGTAATTGCAAGTCCGACAGCAACGCTCTGCCGCCGTGCGGGAGCAAGCGCGGGCTGGAATCCAGTGCAAAGTCAGAAGGCTTTGCTTCCAGTCGCCCTTCCCAACTGCGACTTTCCGATCAAATGGGCATATACCCGGGCGACAGACGAGGGCGTGCGCCCACACGGCGGCAGAGCGCCGTGGCTACAACGCCTTGGTTGCAAATCACTGCTCTATTTAAATCGCTCTACCGCCGCAGAAAGAACGCCTGGATCCACCGTCCACGGACGTCGGGGCCGGCGTTTGCTGCGGTCTCGATGCGCAGGACGAGGTTCCGCGCGCCAGATAGTGGGATGTGCAGGTTTTGCGCGGGCTCGCCGGGAGCGAGCGCCGTGCTGCGGGCGAGGGGGCGGCCATCCGCGGTAATGCTGAAGATCATGCGTTGACCGGCGGCTGAGCCGTCATCCGCTGCCACCTTGGCGACGAACTCCGTGAAGCCTGCGGGCACCACGCAGTTCACCACACATTTCGCCGCTGTGGTGAAGCCGCGCTCGGGAAGCACGTGCATGCCGTCCGCAGGGTCGGCTTGCGTCGGCACCAGCGCAGGGATGGGGCGGCAGCGGTTGGCGCCCGCGCGGATCTCCGTGATCTCCGCAGCGGTGAGCAGGAGATTGTCGTAGAGCACGTGCCTGATCGTGACCCCGGCGCGATCCGGCGCGATGTATTCGGCGGCGAAAAGCGAGCCATCCGCTGTGCGCACTTCATACGGCGCCTGTGGCACCCGCGGATCGCGCAGCACCAGGGCATGAATCTCCCGCGGGGTAAATGTGCGTTGGCCGAAGATGGGATTGAAAATCTTTGCCGCCCCCGCGTCCGCGCCCTTGATCGTGCCGGCGAAGAAATCCCCCTTGGGCAGCAGCGCGCCCGTCTGCCCGGCGGGCACATTGGCCGCCATCTCGGCGGGGAAGGAGGTGTAGACGATCCAGGCGACTTCTTCCGTGGGGACGGAAATATTGCGCTTGGGAAACTTGATCACGGGATCGTTGAAGGGACCCCATGGCGCGGCCAGTCTCAGGCCGCTGCGCAGGACTACACCCGCCGGGTATTGCTCCACGGCTGGCGCATTATCAAAGGTGACACGATAGACGCTCCCGAGATCCATTTTGACGACGGGACCCTTCTCCGGGCGAAAGACGATGCCGCCAAAATCCATCTCCGTCTTGCCGGTGACGATGTCCCCATTGAACGTCTCGATCGATCCGGCCCGGACGACGGTGGAGAAGACCACGGCAAGAAGAGCGGGGGAGAGTAAACGCATAAGTCGTTCGGGCATAACGCAGTCCATGGTGCGCATGTTAGCAAGACATGTCCAGAGATCGCGCGCGCCGGAGGGGAATCAAATACACTTTGCGGCTGAAACAGGCGGAATCGATGAAGCCTGAGATAAAAATTCGCGGCTGAAACTACTGGCGCGAGCAGGGAACCTGCTAGAGCCTCATTTAGCCTGTCCCCCCGGGCGGGTTTCCCCCAACCCTATATCATCCCCCCTGCCGATGAAAATCCCCCGTTTCATCACGCGTCTTACTGTCTTCATTGCTTTGTTAGGCAGTGGAGTATCTCACCTCGGCGCCGCCACCGTGGCGCCGACGGATAATGTGTCTGCTCCCTACATGGGAGTCTATGACTGGAGCCCTACCTCGATCGGCATCAATAACTCCGCCTACACGGCCTCATGGCTCTATCGATCGCGTCTATGGATCGAGGAATTCGAGGCCACGGATTCGTGGGCCAATCTCTCGGGTCCGAACTGGCTGCTGACTCCGGCGGCCTCGTGGCTGCGCAAGAATCCCGGTGGCAGTTATGTCTTGAGCGTCGGAATGCTGCCCGGGAGCGGGTCGACGCCGTTGGCCGGCACTTCCCTCGCGAAGGGCGCGGCAGGGGCATACAATTCCTACTTCACCACGCTCGCGCAGAATCTTGTCGCGCATGGACTTGCCGATAACACCGTCATCCGGTTGGGCTGGGAGTTTAATGGCAACTGGTATCCCTGGAAGGTGACCCATGCCAATGGTTCCGGCTTCGATGATACCCCGGCAAACTTCGCTGCTTACTGGCAACAGATTGTGATGTCGATGCGCACGGTAGCGGGCGCACTGCACCTCAAATTTTGTCTCTGCGGAGCCATTACCTGGACCGCGTATGGGGTGGGCGATGCTTATCCCGGCGATGCTTATGTAGATTACGTCGGGATCGATGTTTACGACCGGAGTTATTCCACGAACCCGGCGACTTATCCCTATCCGGACAATGATAACGCAGCAGATATCCTTCAGCGCCAGAAGAATGCGTGGTCGATCATTTCCGGAACGGCCAATAACGGGTTCGGTGTATGGAAAAACATCGCGGTAGCGCACAGCAAGCCGATGGCCATTCCCGAGTGGGGCCTGGTGGCCGCCTACGACGGCAGCGGTGGGCTGGATGACACCTACTTCGTCCAGCAGATGTACAACTTGATTCAGGATCCGACGAACAACGTGGCCTTCCATGTCTACTTCGACGTCAACGTTGCCGGCGATCGCTCCATGCATCATCAGATCTCCTCGCAGCCGAGCGGCGTGGCCACGGATTTTCCCAAAGCTGCGGCGCTCTTCCGGCAACTCTTTGCGATACGGCCACTTCCGATGAACAAGGATATCGGAACCGTCGGAAAGGTGGGTGGTAGCAATGCGGTGGCGGTCTCGGGAGGTGGAATGGGTTGCCTAGTCGGCGACTGGTCCGACAATTTTCATCTGGCGGCGCGAACTGCCGCGAGCACCGACAACTTTATCGTGAAGATCACCGCTCTCACCGGCGGATCGAGCCAGCAAACGGGTGCGATGCTGCGACAGGGAACCGGCACGGACGATCCGTACGCCGCGGTGTTCTATGCCAACGGGCAGTGCGTCTTTCAAACGCGGGGAGCCAAGGGCGCCCCGGCTACGATCAGCGGCAATTCTGTCGCGGCCAGCCTGCCCTTTTGGTTGAAGATGAGCCGGCAGGGAAATGTGGTGACCGGTTTCCAATCGGCCGACGGGCTCAACTGGAACTGCGTAGGTTCGCAGACGGTCATCATGACGGGCACAAATTACGTGGGCCTGGCAGTGAGTAGTGGCTCGCAGGCGAGCTTGAGCGGCGCCTGGATGGATAACGTCGGGAACCTCGACATCAACACGGCCAAAACGAACAGCATAAACGGCGCGGTCGTGCTGGGAGATACGGATCTTCTGGGAGTGACGAAGACCGGCACGTGGACATCCTCGACCAACGTCGGATACGCCACGCCGACACCGCCTTATTACGGCCCCGACTATCTCTGTGCCAGCGGGACGAGCGGCAACTCGGTTCGGTTCTCACCGTCAGTGCCGGCCAGCGGCCGGTGGGATGTCTACGCCTGCTGGCCAGCGCAAGCCAAGGCGGCGGACAATACGCCGGTCAGCGTCAAGTATTCCCCGGACACCGCTCAATTGACCGTCAATCAAACCGCCGGGACGTGTCTGTGGAA
This sequence comes from Chthoniobacter sp., assembly GCA_041287745.1. GTDB lineage: Bacteria > Verrucomicrobiota > Verrucomicrobiia > Chthoniobacterales > Chthoniobacteraceae > Chthoniobacter. The sequence goes on from JBGGMZ010000097.1 coordinate 3,617, forward strand.
GTATCTGGGGACCTACAATTTCCAGGCCGGGACAACCGGGAGCATCTCCATCGGCAATAGCGGGGCGGATGGCCTGGTGCTGGCCAACGCAGTCATGCTCGTGCCGGTTCCCTCGTCACCTTGACGATTCCCGGGACCGCGCCGCTGCTCTTGCTACCCTACCGCTGATAGAGCGGAATGTAGTGCCACGGCATTGCGAGGATGGTGGCGTGCGCCGCGGTGCAATAGACCGGTCCGACATCGCCATCCCAGTGACATTGATCGCCATCGCGCCGCACGGTGCTGAGCAGGGTATCCTTCATCAGACCGTACCAGCGTTTCCAAGTGACGCCGCCGATCATGTATTGGGCGGGGGTGGCGTAGTTACAGCCATACGTCCACCACTGGCCGCCCGCTCGGTTTTTCTCGAAGAGGTAATCCGAGCCCGTCTGTACGAGCGGATCGTTGTATTGCCCGCAAACTTGCAGCGAATAGATGGCCGCGGCGGTGCGGGCGAAGCCGGCTTCGCCGTGGCCGGCCTGGTAGCTGAAGCCGCCGGCCGCGCCGGATTTGCAACGGCGCACGTAGTCGATGGCGTCGTCGATCGTTTGTTGCGGCACGTCGAAGCCGCCATTCTTCGCCGCGCGCAGGGCGACGACTTGCATGACCGTGACCGAGATATCCGCATCGCCGGGGAAGGGGCGATAGCGCCAGCCGCCCTTGTTGTCGCCCTTGTCGCTCTGGGTGCTGATGATGAGCTTCACTGCGCGCTCGAGCTTCGTGCGGATCGCCGGGGACTTTGTCTGCCCGTAGAGCTCCGCGAGGGCGATGGTGGCGATGCCGTGATTGTACATGTACTGCCCGGCATTCACCCCGCGGTAGGTGCCATCGGGCTGGAGCGAATCGAGCAGAAATTGCATGCCGGCATTCACCTGCCGCGCGTAGTCGCCCTCCTCGGGCAGATTGCCCGCCGCCATGAAGGCCAGCAGCACATAGCCGGTGATGGCCACCGGGTGATCCCCGCGCCGTCCCACTGCGGTCCACGAGCCATTCGTCTGCTGCTGGGAGGCGAGGTAATGGAGCGCGCCATTGATCACCGCCTCGGTCGGTGGATCGACGACCACAGGGTCAGCCGCTCCCGGTTCCTCACCGCGCACAAAAGCGCCGCCGGTAAAGAGTGCAGCACAGGTGCTGAATGCAGCCAGACGGAGGGAGCGGGGGAATGGCACGAGGGATAGCTTAGCTGGCCTGTCGCGAATTGGAAGTCGGACGCAACTCGTATCGTCCATCCTTCTGCGCGAGGCGAAGCGGGGAGGAAAAGGCCTCGCTGAGATTGCGCGAATTCAGCACCGTCTTCTTCTCGCCGGCGGTTAGCACCCGACCGGCTCGCAAGAGCAGCGCGTGGGTGAAGACCGGGGCGATTTCTTCCACGTGGTGCGTGACGAAGATGAGCGCTGGCGCCCCGCGCTGGCTGCCGAGCCGCTGGATGAAGGCGAGGAAATGCTCGCGCGCCACAGGATCCAGGCCGGCGCAGGGTTCATCGAGAATGAGGAGGCGGGGCTTGGCCATGAGCGCCCGGCCGATGAGGATGCGCTGGCGCTCGCCTTGGCTGAGCACTTCCCAGCGACGATCGGCGAGGTACTCCGCTTCCACCAACTTGAGGATGCGCCGCGCGGCCACTCGGTCGGCGGACTTGATACGGCCCCAGTAGTCGATCATGGCGTATTTGCCACTGATCACGGAAAGGAGGGCGGGTTCGTGGTCGGCCATCAACTGGCGCACACTGGAGCTCACGATGCCTACGTGCGTGCGCAGTTCCCGCCAGTCGGTCTCGCCAAAGGTCTCGCCCAGCACCGAAATGGTCCCGCTGGTGGGGGAGAGGTAGCCGGTCAGGGAACTGAGCAGGGAGGTCTTGCCGGAGCCATTGGCCCCCAGGATGACCCAGTGCTCCCCCTTCTGGACCGTCCAGGAGAGGTCGCTGAGGATGTGGGTGTCGCCGCGGCGGATGGTGAGATTGCTGACACTGAGGATCGGAGGCATGGCTGGAATAATGACGAATGACGGATGGCGAAGGACGAAGGAAGGCGCAAATTTACGGGCCGCTTGAATATCGGACGGGAGACTCTCGTCATTCGTCATTCTGAATTCGTCCTTTACCATCACTTGCCGAGTCCGTGCTCACACGGTAAGAAAGGCCCCCTTTCCATGCCCGAAGTCCTTGAGCCCAGTGCTCCTCCAGTTACCTCCTCCGCTCCTCTCGAGCAGATCCGCGTCCGTGCGAAGTTCTTTTTCGAAGGGGACAAAAAATGGTTCATCAAAGGGGTGACCTACGGGCCATTCGCGCCCGATGCGAATGGGGACTTTGTCGGCGACCCGGAAAAGGCGCGGCGCGATTTTATCCTGATGCAGGCGATGGGGATCAATCTTCTGCGCATCTATCACATCCCGCCGCGCTGGTTCCTGGATATCGCTCAGGAATTTCGCCTGCGGGTGCTCATCTCGATTCCGTGGGCCGAGCATGTGGAGTTCCTGAACAACCCGAAGATCCGCCGGCAGGTGGAGCAGACCATCCGCGAGGGCGTGGCGAAGAATAAGGGGCACGAAGCCATCCTCGGCTATTACGTGGGCAACGAGATTCCCTACGCCATGGTGCGCTGGCTCGGCGCGCGACGGGTCATCGAGTTTGTCGAGAAGCTCATCCGCATTGCGCGGGAAGCCGATCCGCGCGCTCTCTATAGCTACGCGGCCTATCCGCCCACGGAATATTTGCTCCCGAGCAATGTCGATTTCGTTTCTTACAACGTCTACCTCGAGCGGCAGCGCGATTTTGAAAAGTATCTCGCCCGCCTGCAAAACCTTGCGGAAGACAAGCCGCTGATCTTCGGCGAATTCGGCATGGACACCATTCGCAAGGGCGAACAGGAGCAGGCCGATGTGCTCTCGTGGCACCTGGAGAGCGTGGTGCGCGGTGGCGCGGCGGGGACAATCTTCTTCGCATGGACGGATGAATGGTTCACCGGCGGACACGACATCACGGACTGGGCCTTTGGCCTCGTGACGCGCGACCGGCAGCCGAAGAAAGCCTTTTACGCCCTACAGCAGTATCTCCGCTGCGATGGCTCGATCACCGAGCGGGTGAAGCTGGAGCGCTACCCGCGTACGAGTGTAATCGTGTGCAGCTACAATGGCGGCAAAACGCTGAAGGACTGCCTCGAGTCGCTCGATGAAGTCACGTATCCCGATTGCGAAATCGTGCTGATGGACGACGGCTCGAAGGATGATTCGCAGGCGCTGGTGCGGGCGTGGCTGGAAAAGCGGCAGGCGCGCTGCAGCGATGTAAAGAAAGACGAAGAGACTGCGAGCAAGGTGACGGGGCAGCATCACGATGCGCGCGTGGAAGCCTACAGCGGCGGCGGCAAGTTGCCGGATTTCATCTGGGTCATCCAACCCAACATGGGCTTGAGCTACGCGCGCAACGCCGGCGCGCACGCGGCCACGGGCGAGGTCTTCGCCTACACCGACAGCGACTGCATGGCCGATCCGGACTGGCTCTACTACATGATCGGCACGCTAATCAGCGGCGACTACGTGGGCGTGGGTGGCCCGAACATTTCGCCGCCGGCGGTGAACTGGATCCAGGCCGCGGTCTCCGCCGCGCCGGGCGGGCCGAGCCACGTGCTGCTGACCGACGTGGTGGCCGAGCACATCCCGGGCTGCAACATGGCCTTCCACCGTGCGGCTTTTCACAGCGTGGGCGGCTTCGATACCGAGTATCGCAAGGCGGGCGACGACGTGGATTTCTGCTGGCGCTTGCAGACGAATGGCGGCGTCATCGCCTTTGCGCCGAGCGCGATCGTGTGGCACTACCGGCGCTTCACGCTGCAAGCCTTCCGCAAGCAACAGGAGGGCTACGGCGAAGCGGAGTCGATGCTGCGCTTCAAGCACCTCATCTTCTTCGGACCTACCGGCACGGCGAAGTGGAAGGGACAGATCTACGGTGCGCCGCGCTTCACGTGGCTTTTCAATAAGCCAATCATTTATCACGGTGTCTTCGGTCACGGCCTTTTCCAGTCCATCTATCCGACGCCGCAGAGCGAACTGGCCGCCTACCTCAGCAGCATCGAATTCGTCGTGCTCACGGGCTTCATCGCCGTGCTCGGCTGGCCGCTGGAGAAGCTGCGCATGGTGCCGCTGGCCATGTTCCTAGGGACCTTCCTTGTGGCGCTCAGCTACATGATCCATGCGCGTATCGAGCCGAAGTTCGATACCATTCCCGCGCGTCTACTCGTGGCGTTTCTCGCCTTCATGCAGCCCCTCGGCCGCGGTTGGGCGCGCTACTTCACGTGGCTGAAGTACAAGGTCACGCCGACGAAGGTCATCGCGCGGCCCGAGGCGGGCTTGGATGCGGCGGCAGCGCACCAGGGCAGTGTCTCGAAGCTCGATTTCTGGAACGAGACTGGGAAAGGGCGCGAGCAGTTGCTCACGGAGACCTTCCAGTTGCTGGAAGACGAGGGCTGGAACTATTCAGCCGATACCGGCTGGAAGGACTGGGACATCCAGATCTACGGAAACCAGTTCTGGAGCATCAGCGTGCGCACGGTAACTGAATATCACGGCGGACCGAAGTGTCTCACGCGCGTGCGGCTGCACTATCATGCGGTCGCAACGACGTATCTAATCAATGCGCTCATCCTCGCTGTGCTGCTCTATCGCGCTGCCTTTGGCGATCATCCGCATGAGCATGATGTGTGGCTGTGGGGCCTCTATGTGATCCTGCTCGGCTCCTTTGCCCTGCGCGCGCGCCGCCTCAAGCGTCGTGTGGCCGATCTCGTGATTCACGCCGCGCAAAGCTGCGAACTGATGCGGGTCTTCGGTGCGGCGAGCAAGCCGGCGCCGAAGTGAGTTCTTGGTTCTTAGTGCCTAGTGCTCAGTCATAGGGCGCGGCGCTGATACTAAGAACTAGGAACTCAGGACTAAGCACTTTCCCCATGCTCCTCACCAGCGACTACGACTACCCGCTGCCCGACGATCTCATCGCCCGCCATCCGCTGGCGCGGCGGGAAGACTCGCGCATGATGGTGCTGCACCGGGAAGGCGAACGCATCGAGCATCGGATGTTCCGTGAATTCCCGACCTTCCTGCGGGAAGGCGACCTGGTCGTGCTGAACGATACACGCGTGATTCCGGCACGAGTCTTTGCCGATGGCGGCAAGATCGAGCTGCTCTTCCTCGAATCGACGGAGGAGAACGTGTGGAAGTGTCTCGTGAAACCGGGACGCAAGATGCGCATCGGTGCGAGCGTGCAAGTCAAGGGCGTGACAGGGGTGGTGCGAGAGATTTTGCCCGATGGCGAACGCGTGATCGCCTTCGATGGCCTTGTCGACCTCGATGCCGCCGGTGAGTTGCCGTTGCCACCTTACTTCGCGCGCGCCGTCGAGCCGGCGGATGCGGAACGATACCAGACGGTCTTCGCTCGCGAGCGTGGCGCAGTCTCCGCGCCGACTGCCGGCCTGCATTTTACGCCGGAGATTCTCGCGCAGGTGCCGCATGCCTTTGTCACATTGCACGTGGGCGTCGGCACGTTCCGGCCGGTGCAGGTGGATGACCTCACCGAGCACCGCATGCATTCGGAGCGGTTTCGTATCGGTGAAGACAGCGCGCGGGTGATCAATGCTGCGCAGCGCTTGGTCGCCATCGGCACCACCACCGCCCGGGTGCTCGAGTCGCAGGGGTTGCCGGTCGTGGCTTGCGAGAGCAGCACGGACATCTTCATCCATCCGCCCTATCGCCCTCGCGCGATCGGCGCGCTGCTGACCAATTTTCATTTACCCAAGAGCACGCTGCTCATGCTCGTGAGCGCCCTGGCAGGGCGTGACTTCGTGATGCGTGCCTATGCGGAAGCTATTGCCGAGCGCTATCGCTTCTACAGCTATGGGGACTGCATGCTGGTCCTTTAGGGGAAGTTACCCGTTTTTACGTTTCCTTTACAATTCTTCGCTAGGCGCCTCATACGGACTTAACACTGCGCGTATTCATTGGGTGCAGAGCTTGCCGCCAACCCGCAAGCCGCTCACCGAATATGATCGCCACGCCAGCCCAGCAAATGTCCCTCCAAGGCAGCCGCCCGGCCTTTCGCGTCCTATGCGCATGGTGCGAGCAGCCGATCCGCCAGGCCACACCCGCCGCCACCGCCGCGCTCACGCGCACTTCGCACGGCATCTGCAAGCCCTGCGCTCTGCACCACTTCGGCCTCGACCTCGAGCTTCCCTCGGAAGGACAGCTCTGTGCGTGAGCTCAAGCCCGGCGGCGGCGAGCCAGCAGACCGAGAGCGCCAACGACCAGCAGTGAAGCGCTGCCGGGCTCGGGCACCGCTTGAAAATTCAGCACGGTATTGCCGGCGCTGTCGCTGCTCGTGGTGAAGAAGCCATCCGCATAGGTGGCGTTGGTGATCTGCGAAAAATTGGTGCTGCCGGTGTTGGTCGCGCCATTTCCGTCGATGATCGTCCAGCTGTGATTCGAGTCCCAAAAGGTGGCGGTCGAATTTGGATCGCTGACGCCGAGCAGGGAGAAGTCGAGTGTGAGGAGCGAAGTGCCGCCAAGCGTGAGGTTGCCGCCGTTGAGGAGGAGTTGGTCGAAATCCGTGCCGGCGGTTCCGGTGCCATCATCCGTGAGCGAAGCGAGCTGCCAGAAATACTTGCCGCCGCTGCTGAAATCGACGCCGGTTTGCAGGGTGAGCTTTCCGGGGCTGTTGCCGGGCGAAATGACGCCGCCCGTCGTGACGGTGACGAGGCCATTAACCGTGCCGGTGCCGGAGAGTGTGCCACCGTTCACGGTGGTGCCGCCGGCGGTCATCGTGCCGGTCAACCGGAACGTGCCGCTCTTGATCTGCGCCGTGGCAAAGTGAGTGATCGTCCCCGCGTAGCTGAAGGTATTGCCCGTGCCAGGATCGATCACGAGCGAGTTACTGCCGCCGGTCCCACCGTCGACATCCCCGAGGATGGAAGCGGAGCCACCGGTGATATTCAGCGTGTTGTTGCCCGCGCCCAAGTTGATCGCCTTGCCATTGCTGGAGCCGTCGATGGCTCCAGCATTGTTGATCGTGTCGTTGTCCGCGCCGGTCAAAATGGCCGGAGCAGTGCCGCCGAGGCCGGCGAGCGTCGCACCGCCACGGATGGTGGCACCCGCGTTGTTGTTGATCGTGATCGTGAAGCCGCTGGCAGGGCCGTCCACGAAGATGCCGGAGGAACTGTCGCCGCGAATCAAGCCGCCCGATTGATTCGTCACAGTGGCATTGCCGTAAATGGCCTCGCGGGTGCCCGGGACGGTGAGGCTGTCATTTCCCAGCAGCGAAATACCGATACCCACAGCGTTGGTGTTTCCGCTCGCGACGAGGCCTTCGATGGTGCCGGAGTTGGTGATCGTGCCGCCGCCGACAGTCATGCCTTCGCTATGGGCCACGCCGTCGGCCGCGATGTTGAAGGCATTGATCGAGCGGATGATCCCGGTGTTGGTCACGTTCACGAGGCCATCCACGTCAATGCCGTCGCCATCGTGGCTGACGCCGTTGCTGATATCATGGCCATTGCCCGTGATGGTACCGTGATTGATGACCGTGATGGTTTCCTTGTTATTGAATCCATCGAAGTTGATGCCGCCGCCATTGTCGCCCTTGATCACACCACCCGCGTTATTCGTGATGTTCGCAGTGAATGTGAGCGTGTTGTCCAATGGGCCGCCGGTGATGCCATGGCGTCCACCCTCTACGAGGCCGGTGGTGTCATTGGTGATCTGGACGCCGCTATTGTTCTGCAGGTCCACGCCGTCGCTGCTGCTGCCGGTGGTGGTGATGGAGAGGATGGTGCCGGCATTGTAGACGGTGCCGTTCACGCCGGGGCGTACCGCATCTGCCTCGATAGCCTTCATCAGGCCAGTCGAGAAATTGTTGATCGTATTGGTTCCCGAGAGAATCGCGGCGAAATCCACGGCTTGCGAACCGCCGGCCGATGCGTTGAGCGAGATCATCTGGCCGTAGTTGTTCAGCGTGACGCTGGCGGGTGTCTTGTTCATCTGGATCACGTCGGCATCCGCCGCCTGCATGAGTGCGGTGGAGTTGGTGACACTGCCGTTGTTGATGATCAGGCCGGTGACGCCGGTGTTGTCGCGAACTACGCGACCAGTGCCGTTCTGGATGATCGAGCCGAGATTGGTCAGCGTGGCGCCGTTGCCGGTGATCGTGACGGCCACCGTGCTATTGCCGGAAGGAAGAGTAATCGAGCCGTTCAGTTCGATGGTGCCCGTCTGGCTCGCGCTCAGCGTTTGCGCGGTCGTGGACGCAGTCGAGATATCGAAGTTGGCGGCAAAAGCGCGCGCGCCGAGGACCACCGCAAAAGAGAAAAGGAAAAGCGGCTTTTTGATGTGTTTCATGGGATGGGGGATCATGGCTTGAGTGTGGCTGTGGATGGTGGTGGCGTGAGTCGGTGGCGATTAGCTGCGAGTCCGGCGGAAGCGCTGCAGGGCGAGCAAAGTGCCGAGGCCGGCGAATGCGGTGATCCAGGTCTGCGGCTCCGGGATGGAATGCAGCGGCAGAGCGGCGTTGGCACGGATTCCGGATTGGGCCGTTGCAACGCATTGACTGGTTGGCAAAGTCCGTTGGCGGGCCTGCGATAGCTTGCTCAGCGAGGCGGCCTGCGATGGATATGGAGTACCGGGCAGGCAGATTGCCGCGGCCAGCGTGGCGAGCTTGGGCGAATGCGAAAGGATCGCTGCCGTTCTTTGGAAAACAGAACTCCGGCCGGCGAGTGAGCACCGAGCCGCGACACCTCCGAAGAGATACTTAGGGAAATTCATGGACTGTTGAGCGCGCGTCGTTTGGGGGCGTGCTTCGCGGCGGCTCCTCATTTGCGGTGCGCTTGTGGCGGCCCGGTGAAGAATGTGTTCCGGTTGTGTGAAATCGGTCGTGCTGGCCCGGCCTATGCAGTTGCAGACCTGCGACCGCGAGGTGCGCCTCTCGCGGGGAAAGCTACTGGGGCCAACCCAATCCCGACACGGCCACAGCCCGTTCGCAATTGCGACTCAGTGAATCTCACCGGTCGCGATTTGCCGAATGGGAAAAGGGGGAATCAGTCCGCAGAACCGCCGCGATTCCAGCGGCGATGACGCAAGGTATCGAGCAGCACCGCGGCGAGGATCACCAGGCCGAGCACGACCTTTTGCGTGTAGCTCTCCACGTTGGTCAGGTTCATGCCGTTTTGAATCACCGCGATGGTAAATGCTCCCACGAGCGTGCCGAGCATCCGGCCCTCTCCACCAGAGAGGCTCGTGCCACCGACCACCACGGCGGCGATGATGTAGAGCTCATACATATTGCCGTAAGTCGGTGACCCGCTCTTCAATTGCGAAGCCATGATGACACCGCCGAGCCCGGCGAGCAGGCCGCTGGCCGCATAAGCGAAGAGCAGCACGCGCTGCACGGGCACACCCGAAAGACGCGCGGCCTCACGATTGCCGCCGACCGCATAGAGATAACGCCCGAGGCGCATGCGCGACATGAGGATGTGCGCGAGCACATAGAGCACGAGCATGAGCAGTACGGCGTTTGGGATGTGGAGAAAATCCGCGCCGCGCCCCAGCCATACGAAGGAGTCCGGGATCTGATAGATGGATTGCCCCTGCGCAAGAAGGTAAGCGAGGCCGCTGCCGACGAGCATCATGGCCAGGGTGACGATGAAAGGTGGAATGCGAAACAGCGTGATCATCCCACCGGAGAAAGCACCGACTGCTCCGCAAAGCAGAATGGCCGCGAGACAAGCGACCGTCATGCCAGTTGCCGAGGCGTGGGTGGCGCCCGCGTAGTCGCGGATGAAGCGCGCGGCCAGCACCGCGGAAAGTGCGATGAGGCTGCCGACGGAGAGATCGATCCCCGCGGTGATGATCACCATGGTCATGCCAATGGCCACGATTGCGATGACGGCGATCTGGTTGGCAATGTTGAGCAGGTTTTCCGACTTGAGGAAATTCGGCCAGCGGTAGCTGCGCGGCTTGACGATGCGTGGATGGCCGAGCGCAGGAAAGTCGGTGGGAATATCGGCGAAGACGAGCCACGCGGCGGTGACATGGTTGCCGGCGATGGCGGCGAGCGGTTGTTGCGATGCGGCGAGCTTGACCAATGCTTCGCGTGCGTCGCGCGGTTCACCGGAGACCACAGTGGTTGGAATTCCCGCCTGGCTGAGTGTCTGCTCGAGCGCGTGGGCGAAGACCTGGTCTTCCGCTTGTGGCCGCACGGCGATGAGCACCCGGCCCTCTTTGCCCACAGAGCCTCTCAGTTCCGAGGCAAGCTGGCGTGCGGCGGCTTCGCCAGTGGGGGTTTGCTCCGTCATCGTGACCGCGCTGAAAAAGGCGCAGAGGAGCAGTAGCACGAAGATCATGCCGTAGTCGGAGAGCAGACGCTGGAGGGTGGGCTTCATCTCAGGCGACAGCGAGTTGCATCATTTGCTCCTGCGTGGCGTGGGCGACGTCGGTGATTTCGCCGGTCACGCGGCCGTCGTGCATCACCAGGATCCGGTCGGCCATGCCGAGCACCTCGGGCATTTCCGAACTGATCATGACGATGGCCTTGCCCTGTGCGGCTAGCGCGTTGATGAGGAGGTAGATTTCGTATTTGGCGCCCACGTCGATGCCGCGCGTGGGCTCGTCGAAGATCAGCACCTCGCAATCCCGCGCCAGCCATTTTGCGAGGACGACTTTCTGCTGGTTGCCTCCGGAGAGATTGCGCGCGTGCTGCTCCTGGTGGGGCACTTTGATCCGCAAGGTATCGACATAGCGCGCGAATTCCTCGCGCTCGCGGCGCACCCTCACGAAACCATCGGCCGCCAGCCAGTCGAGATTTGGGAGGCCGAAATTCTCGCGTACGGAGTGCCCGAGGATAAGCCCCTGCAGCTTGCGATCCTCGGTGAGCAAGCCGATGCCCGCCGCGATCGCATCGCGTGGTGAGCGCAGGGCGAGTGTCCGGCCATCGAGCTGAATGTCGCCGCCCTCCCGCTGGTCCGCGCCGAAGATCAAGCGAACGACTTCCGTGCGCCCCGCGCCGATCAGGCCGGTGAGGGCGAGGATCTCGCCACCCCGCACTTCAAAGGAAACATCGCGCACCAGACGCCCGCGGCGCAGCCCGCTCACTTTCAAGCGCGGCGCGCCGATGGCGACGCTGCGCTTGGGAAATTCATCTTTCAATTCACGCCCGACCATCAGCTCGATCATCTGCTGCCGGGTGAGCTGATCGATTGGCCGTTCGCCGACATTGGCGCCATCGCGCAGCACGGTTACGCGATTCGCAATGGTGAAGATTTCCTCGAGTCGATGGCTGATGTAGATGATTCCGATCCCTTGCTGGCGAAGATCGCGGATGATTTCGAAGAGCCGCTCGACCTCATGGGAAGTGAGCGCGGCGCTGGGCTCATCCATCACAATGATGCGCGCATCGAAGGCCAGCGCCTTGGCGATTTCCACGAGCTGCTGCTGTGCGGTGGTGAGCCGACGGCAGGGCGCATCGAGATCGATCTGCACGCCGAGCCGCTGGAAAATTTCGGTGGCGCGCTGTCGCTCCTGCTTCCGCTCGATGAAACCGGCGCGGGTGCGTTCCTGGCCGAGGAAGATATTCTCCCAAGCCGTGAGACCGGGCACGAGATTGAACTCCTGATAGATGATCGCGATGCCCGCGCGGCGGGAGTCTTGTGGCGAGTGGAAGTGGAGCTCCTGGCCGGCGATGTGAATGGTGCCCGCATCCGCGCGGTGGGCGCCGCCGAGGATTTTCATGAGCGTGCTCTTACCCGCGCCATTCTCCCCGAGGAGGGCGAGCACTTTCCCCGACTGCAGCGAGAGGTCCACGCCACGGAGGGCCTTCACGCCAGGAAAGGACTTCACGATGCCGCGCATCTCGAGGAGCGGCGGCGCGGGTGCGATCATAGGCCGAGAGCGGCTTCCAGCGCGCGCCGCATCACCTCGGCGTCCGGTGTAATGCCCGTCCAGTACTCGATTCCCACGATGCCTTGGTTGACCAGCATGCCTAGGCCGTCGAGCACCTTGCAGCCGCGCGCTTCCGCATCGCGCAGCAGGCGGGTGCGGGGAGGATTGAAGATCACATCCGCGACGACCATGCCGGGCTGCAGGCTGGCGAGATCGATGTCAACCCGAGCTTCACCATCGTAAAGGCCGATGGAGGTGCCATTGATTACCACGTCGGTCCTTGCGGGCGCGGAGTAATCGCCTGCCCAGCGGGCAAATTCCGCGTCGAGCTGCAGCTTGCCACGGAGCAGATTGACCAATTCGGTGCCGCGCTCCTGCGAGCGATTGACCACGGTGATCTTCTTCACGCCCGCGAGGCCCAGCTCCACTGCGATGGCGCGGGAGGCGCCGCCGGCGCCAAAGAGCACGACGGATTTCCCGCGCGGATCGATGACGGAAGCGAGCGACTTGAGGAAGCCTTTGCCATCGGTGTTTTCGCCGATGAGTTGATCGCCACGTCGCACCACGCAATTGACCGCGCCCATGATCCCGGCCGATTCACCGAGCCCATCGAGATGCGGGATGACTGCGACCTTATGCGGCAGGCTGCAGTTGAAACCGCGAAAACCCATCGCTTTCGCGCCGCGCACCGCCGCGCCGAGATCCGCCGGGGCGACCTCCATATTGATATAGCGCCAGTGCAGGCCGTGATGGGCGAAGGCGGCTTCCATGACCGCGACGGTGGGATTGCCCGCCGCGCCTTGCGACATGGAGCCGACGAGCTCGTGCAGGAAGTTCTGTTTCGTGAACATGGGCAGATTACTTGAGTTCCGGGTCTTTCTCGGCGTCGGCTTTTTTGTAGAGGCTGGTGGGGATGAGCATCTGCGGCGGCAACGTTTCGCCCTTCGAGTGCTTGATGATGGCCTCCACGATTTGTGCCCCCATCTTGTCGGGAAACTGAATCGGGTCCGCGTAGATCTTGCCTTCCTTGATCGCCTGCTTGCCCTCGGGCTGTCCGTCGAAGCCGACGATGATGATCTGCTCGGTCTTGCCCGCTTTCTCCAGCGCTGCACGCGCGCCGAGGGCGGCGGGATCGTTGATCGCGAAAATGCCGCGCAGGTCCGGGTTCGCTTGCAGAGTGTCCTCAGCCGCCTTGTAGCCTTGGTCTTTCGCACCACCGCTCTCGAGCTCGGCGACGATCTCGATCTTCCCTTTGCCTTCGGCATTGTGCGCGTCGATGACTTCGCGAAAGCCCTTCACACGGAGCTGGCAGGACTCGGCCTGTTTGAAATGGAGGACGGCCACTTTGCCCCCAGCCTCGCCGAGCGCCTCGATCATGGCGCGGGCGGCCTCCTTGCCGCCGCCGTAGTTGTCGGTGGCGATCTGGGTGGCGATCTTCACCCCGGGTTCATTGCAGGGGATATCGACGGTGAAGACGGGAATGCCCGCCGCATTCGCTTCCTGGATGACGGGCACGATCGACTTCGAATCGCACGGGCTGAGCACGATCGCACTGACCTTTTTGACGATGAAATCCTTGATCTGGTTGCTCTGTTTCGCGACGTCCTTGTCCCCGCTTACGACCACCACCTCGTAGCCGCGTTTCTTCCCTTCCGAAGCGATGTTGTCACCGATGACCTTGAAGAAGGGATTATCGAGCGTAAGCAGCGAGACACCGATGGTGCCCTTGCTTTCCGATTTGGCAGAAGGTTGAGCGTTGTCCGATGCGCCGGTGTTTTCCGATTTGTTGCAACCGGTGAAGACCGCAAGGACGCAGGCGAATGCGATGAGGAGCGTGTGTTTCATGGGGAGAGGGGAGTGTTGACGATCTATCAAGTAATCGGCCAGATTCCGAGAGCGACTTCAGGTCTCGAGGAAAGGCTGTCGCAGAGCATCGGGCAGGGGAGGGGTCGCGCCCGCCCGGGTACACACATAGGCGGCGACGGCGCTGGCATGATGGGCGATCTCTTCCAGTGGCCACCGGCGCAAGAAGCCGATGGTGACTGCCGCGGTGAAAGAGTCTCCGGCGCCAATGGTATCGCGCACCTGGATTTGAGGCGCGCGTTGCTCGTAAAGTGCGCCCCGGGCAAGAAGCATGCTGCCTTCGCTTCCGCAGGTCAGGACGATGAGCTGGATCGGAAAACGCGCCGCCAGCGCGGTCAGTTGCTGGGCCGGGCTGCCGGTCAGTTGAAACATCTCGGCGAGGACGGGCAACTCCTCCTCATTCAATTTGAGGATATCCGCCGCGGCCACGGAATGAGCGATGGTGTCGCGATTGATAAATGGCTGCCGCAAATTGATGTCGAAGATACGCAACGCATCGGGCTTCGCCGCTGCCAGCAGATCGGTGATGGTTTGCTGGACGAAACTCGTCCGCTGCGCCAGCGAGCCGAAGCAAATTGCATCCGCATCCCGAATGGCGGCCAACGCCGCGTCGTCCGCCGCGATGCGATCCCACGCGACGTTTTCGTGGATAGTGTAGACCGGCTGCCCTCCAGCACCTACCTCCACCGAGACAGTTCCGGTCGGTGCTGCCGGGTCGATGCCGATCGTTTCCGTGGGCAAACCACGAGCGCGAAAGCTCGCGATGATTTCCCGCCCGGCGTCGTCGTCCCCCACGCGCGAGATGAGCCGGGCATCGGCCCCGAGAGCACGCGCGTGGCAGACAAAATTGGCTGGCGCTCCGCCGAGCTGCTTGCCTGCCGGCAGCAAATCCCACAGCACCTCGCCGATGCCGACGATTTTGAATTGAGGCGAAGTCATTCTACGATAACTGGAGGGTTGGCAGCTGAGGTTTTATTTACGAATCACGCCGGGTGAGAGAGGTCGCGGCAGCGTTTTGGAGTGCGGCGCTGCTGCGCCGCTTTGGGAAGTGACTCTCGAAAAGCGGTCGCTCTGCTCCGTCGGCAGCGGGTTTGAAAAGCGGCGGGGCACCGCCGCACTCCAAAACGCAAGCGACTTAGGGCGCTCTATCAAGGTCGCAGGCATCGTTCAGTCCTTTTTCTCCGGCTTGTCGTCCAGCGTGGGCTTCACATCACCTTGTAGCGTGGCGATCTGCTGCTGAAGGCGTTTCGTTTCCCCGGTGCCGGTATGGATTACGAAGTCGATCGTGGCTTTGTGGCTTTCGCCCGCGGCCAGTTTCGGCACGCGGCCATGGGCGCGTTCGATGCGGCGATTGGCGGGAAAATTGGTCCCCGGTTCCAGCCCCGTGACGTAGCCTTCGCCCTCGGCATTCGTATTCTTCCAGAGCGTCACGTAGGGCAGGTCTTTCACCGAGAAGGCGAGCGAGACGGCTTTGTCCTGCGCCTTGTTTTGCAGGGCGATCATCGTGCGGCCGTCCTTGTCGGCGATGGGGTAGAGGCAATAGACCTCCTCGACGAAGCCGAGCTTCGGGCCTGCGTATTCGTTGTAGTGGGCGATGTCCTGCGCGGCGTGTTCATTGAATGGCGTGACGCGGGAAGCTGCGGCCAGGAAGGTGGAGCCTTCCTCCAGCAGCGGCCGGCCGTAGTTGGTATGATAGAGCAGTTCAAACTCCTGCTCCTGCGCGCCGCGATTGGTCACCACGTCCTCGATACGGAAACTGGTCGAGCCGGGTTCCGTGGAAATCTCCGTCTGCAATTCCAGCTTCGGCCCATAGAACATGCGCTCGTCCACCCGCCCGCGTACGCGAATGCGATAAGGTGGCGCGGAATCGACGATGACCTCCACCTCGCTTGCCGGGATGTTAGCGATCTTGCCATGCAAGGTGAGATCCATCGTGGCTTCCTCACCTACATTGTTGACGAACTTATCCGTGCCGGGGTGGCCGTTGCTTTCGAGGCCGCAACGCACGAGATATTCATTGAATCCCTCCAGCCAGCCGAGCCCGCCCCGGCTTTGCAGGTTGATGAATTGCGGATGTACCACTTCCTTCACGGGTGAATCCCAGCCGAGCCGGATCTCATTGCCGCTCGTCACCGAAAAGATGCCCATCCCGCGCGTGGGGATGATGCTGATCTTCAGCTTTCCGTTATCGATGATCACGATATCCACACCTTCCTGTTTGCCGCCGTGGAGGGTGATCTTGCGCACCGACCATGCCGGCCCCCTGGCACCGCCGATATGCCCGGTTTGCTCCCAGGTATCCACATGAATGCCAGAGCGGGCGCTGGTCAGGATCTTGTGAATGGGCTCGTCGGCGGGCGATGCCGCGGCGCAAAGAGAGAATCCGGCAATCATGGCGAGTATCTTCATGAGGAGGGGGTGAGTCTGGGGAATCCCGGTTCGAGGCCGGACGACTTGCGAGGGAAGGATGCGTACCCAGGCAGAGCAGGGCAATCGAGGTCTTGCAGCTTGGTGGAAAAGCTGTCATGGCAGATTCTCGACCTGCCAGGACAAGATCCGCTCCATTCATGCCCTCCGAACCGAAGCACCGCCTGATCTCGCGCCAGCTCCTCGCCGATATCTCAATGGGTAAGTATGCCGCGGCGGATCGTTTACCCAGCGAGGCGCAGCTAGTGAAAGCGTTTCGTGTTTCCCGCCCGACAGTGGTCCGCGCCCTGCAGGATTTGCAGGCGGAGGGGCTCATCGAGCGACGCGCGGGTTCCGGGACTTACATCAAAGTTTCCGCGGGTCGTCCACCGGTGGCCCGCCAACTAGCCCTCCTCATCCCGGGGCTCGGGAGCACGGAGATATTCGAGTTGATCGCGGGTGAGCTGGCCAGCCTTGCGCGTGTGCATGAATATAGCCTCCTCTGGGGTGGCTCGGCGGCGCCGCGTCCGGATGGAGACTTGAGCCTGGAGCACGCTGCAGAGCTCTGCGAGCAGTTCATCGCGCGTCGAGTCAGCGGGGTGTTTTTTGCCCCCTTTGAATTGACCGGCGAGCATGAAGGAGTGAGCCGGCGGCTGGGCGAAACGTTGCGGCAGGCAGGTATCCCGGTGGTGTTACTGGATAGGGATATGCTGCCTTTCCCCAACCGGAGCGATTTTGATTTGGTAGGCGTCGATAATATCGCGGGCGGTTATTTGCTGGCCGAACATCTGATTAAGTTGGGTTGCAAGCGGTTGGCATTCGTGGCGCGTCCGCACTCT
>JBGGMZ010000098.1:0-42964 GCA_041287745.1 Chthoniobacter sp.
CGTTCCTCGGGGAGCGGTTCGCCAAAGTGCATAAAGCGGCCGCCAGACCAGGTTCCGTAAGCTGTGCGTGTGAGATCCATAGGGTAGTGCAATCGGGGATTTAAAGAATCGGGGCGTTACTTCTAACCCCCGAATGCGCCGGGGAAAACACGGATTTTGTGGAAGGCTGAGCGAAGATTGCGCCGGGAGGGATGGGACCGATAGGGCGGATAGGACCTACAGGGCCTGGGGCGCTCAATGTGCAGCGGGGCCTTTTTCCAGGAACGAGAGCATCTCCTTTGCTTGGGCGTTTCCGGGCTCGTGCACCAGCACATCGCGCAGGATGGCCGCAGCTTTTTGCGGCTGTCCCTCGCCCATGAAGACCGCCGCGATGCTGATCCGCGGCTGCACCCAGTCGGGATTGTATTTCAGGGCCTGGTCAAACTGCACGAGTGCCTTCCCCGGCTGATGGTCGAGTGCCAGCCACGTGCCGAGCCGCTGGTGCAGCTCGGAATTCCACGGCATGAGCATGAGCGCACGGGTGAGCCGCGGGATCGCTTCCGCGTAGGAGCCGCGCTCCGCAGCGGCGTCAGCGGCGGAGATTTGGGCTTCGAGCACGGGACGGCGGATGCGCACGGCTTCTTGGAAATGACGCATGGCCACCTCGCGCTTCCCCTGCTCCCAGAGCGCGACGCCGAGATTGTATTCGGCAACGTAGTTATTCGTCGTCACCGCCAGGGCATGAGTGAAGAGCATTTCCGTGGAGCGCCACGTCTGCACCTGGAAGAAACAAACGGTGCCGTAAACCGCGAGCGCCACCGTGGAGAGCGTCCACGCCAGCTGCGCTCGCGATGCAGCGCTGAATCTTTCCAGCCATTCCGCGCCCTGCCACACCACGGCGATGAAAAGCCCGATGAAAGCGAGATAGGAATAGCGATCGGCCATCGCCTGGTCGCCGATCTGGATCAGGCCGAGCACCGGCCCCAGCACGACGAGAAACCAATACCACCCCACGGTGAGCCACGGCCGCCGGCGCCATTGGCCGAAGACCGCTTCTGTCACGAGGATCACCGCGAGACCCGAGGCCACGGCGAGGGTCACATTGAGATTTTTTCCCGGGTGCGGATAGAAGATGGCAAGATGCACGGGCACCACGGCCTTCACGACATAGGTCGCGATGGCCAGGGCCGCATTTCCCAGCCGCAGCGGGAGCGGCATGGCATCGAGAATATCGAGAGCCCCGATATCCTTCTGCACCGCCACGGCGAGCGCGGCGATGCCGAAGGTGAGCACGAAGATCGGCGTCTTTTCCCATACGAGACGCAGGGCCTGCCGCAGGCGCGCTCCTTCACCGGCCGGCCAGCGGCGCAGAGGCCAGACATCGAGCAGCAGTAACACGAAGGGCAGCGATACCGCCATCGGCTTGCCCATATTGGCCGCAAGTGCCGCGGCAAAAACCACGAGATACCGCCGCCAACCCGGCCGCGCGACGTACCGCCCGTAGGCCCAAAGCGTGAGCACATAGAAGAGGCCATTCACCAAATCCTTCCGCGCCGAGAGCCACAGCGCGGGCTCGACGTGCATGGGGTGCAGAAGAAAGAGGGCCGCCACTAGCGCACTGCGCCACTGGGCCCCGGTGAGCCGTCGCAGCGCGCCAAAGACCGCCAGGCCCGTGAGCAAATGCAGGAGCACGCTCGTGAGATGATGTCCCCACGGCTGAAAGCCGTAGGCCTCGTAATCCGCGAGCCGGGTGATGAGCGTGAGCGGCTCCCAGTATTCCGCCGTTTCGCTGAATTGGGTAAGATTGACGGAGAAGGCCCAGGCCAATCCCCGTGCGCTCAGCCCAGCCTCCAGCGCGGGATTGTGGTCGACGTAATGGTTGTCGTCGAAGCCGATGAACCCATACCGCACTGCCTGCCCGAAGACGAGCAGCGTGGCCAGCGCGAGCGCCACGCAAATGGCGATCGTCGACCAGCGGCTCCCGGCCGGGGCGGAAGGCGGTGTAGATTCAGGACTCGTGGGCATGCGCATGAAGCACGTCGGCTGCCATGCCCTCGGGGTGACTCAAACGGAGGCGTTGTCCCCGCGACCGGTGATTTTGTTGAAGAGCTTCTTGATTCCACCGAAGAGGGCGATGGCCCCCACGATGACCACTTTCTTGGCCGCGAGGATGCCGGCGAGCAACAGCTTGAAGAAGCCAGCCTTGGCGAGCAGACCGCCCGCGACCAGACCCGCGAGGCCGTAGGTCGCCACCTTGTCGGTGCCGGGCTTGAAATCGACGTAGCGATGCCCTTCCTGGAAATCGACCATGGAGAGAATTGCCGGGGTCTTCTGCTCGATCTCGGCAAGCTGGCTGGTGGCGGCGACGGCATTCAGCACGAGCACGCCGCGGCGGCCCAGCATGCGGATGTTGTAGTTCAGCGTGGTCTCCGGGCTGCCGGCGAAGCGCAGCTCTTTCGCCCAATACATCTTGTGCGCCGCGGCATCGTAGCGCGGGGGTGTGGCCCAGCCGACGAGCTCAATGGAGGGGTAGCCTTGCTTCTCGCGCTCCTTGTTGGCTTCCTTCATGCCCTCTTTCATGTCCTTGAGCACCTTGTTGTAATCCAGCTTCGCCGCGTCGTCGTCCTTCACATAGCCATCCTCGTCGTAGGTGATGATCACCGCCCACGCGTCTTCGTTCATGGGACTCATCCCGGTGGGAATGATCATGCCCAGCGTGGAGCTTCCGCTATCAGGATTGCCCCAGATGCGAGAGAGCACGGTACGCGTATCCGCCGGATTCAGATATCGGAAATTCTCCGGCACTTTGATCTTGGCCAGGCCGCCGCTCAGCGTGATCTCGCCCTGCTGATAGTGCAGGCCATCCGCCAGCTTTTGCGCCTCCGCCATCCGTTCTTCGCGGGAAGCGGGCGCGGCTTGAACTGCGCCCAGCAAGGCGGTGCAGAGCAGAGCGATGGATGCCAGGTATCGTTTCATAGGTTTAGCCGGTGTTTTCGAGGTGTTAGTTGAGTTTCGGGGGATGGACGCGCCCGCTCAGCTTGCCCCCGGGTAGAGAACCTGCATCGCGATTTGGCGGATCGGCGCGAATATATAGCGGAATCCCTGCCAGGCGACCACTAAACCGACGATGCGCAACGAGGGATTCCACAACGCCGCCATGTATTTCTGCGCCGCGCTGCCATGGAGGAAAAGCAGCGGCAGACTGCTGCCATCGAGCGAGGGCAGCGGCAGGAGATTGAAGACGGCGAGGATCAGATTCAGCGAGAAGATGATACTCAGCAGTTGCGCCAGCCAGGGATAGAGTCCCTCTGCCACAGGCTCCGCGAGGTGCGCGGGCGTAGCGTGAAAGGGCTGGTGCCAGACGTGCCATTCCACGCCCATGCGCAGGAGCAGGCCGGCAAGCAAGACGAGCACGAGATTCGCCGCCGGTCCCGCCAGAGCCATCAGCGCCGAGCGGCGCGGATATTGGAGCGCCCACTGCGGATTGTAAGGCGCGCTGGCCCAGCCCATCATCCACCCCGCAGAGAGAAACGTGAGCAGCGGCACAACGACCATCCCCATCGGTTCGCGACGGATGTGCGGCAGCGGATCGAGCGACACCTGCCCGCCACGGTAGGCGGTGTCATCGCCGAGTTTCAGCGCCGCCCACGCATGCGCCGCCTCGTGACAGACAGTGGAATAGAGGAAGACAATGTACCAGAGCAGGCCATCAGTGAAATCGAACGACATCGGGACAGGAGAAGAAAGCCGCGGAGTATTAAGCGGGGGAACGCCCGGGAGGATAGTGAAATCGCGGTGACAAAAACGGGGGCGCTAAGCTGGGGCAAGGAATCGAATTAGCCACGGATGGACACGGATGAAAATTGCATTATGCCCGCGCAGCGTCCTCCAACTGGCAGCACGGCTCACTCGTAATCCTTGACCGTCACCACCGCGGGTGTCTTTCCCGGGCGATAGATGGAGGCGCCGTAGCAGACCGGTGCCGTCCCATCTTTCGCGTATTTGATCTTCTGCAGCTTCGCGTCCCAGCGCTCGATGTAACTACAGTTCGCCGTTTTCGGGCTGTTGGGAATCGGCAGATAGCGCGCATCAGTCAGCGTGAGGAATGCGCCTTCGCCCGGTAGCGGAAACGGCGTGGTCCAATTCTCCGCCAGGCGCACCAGCCGCGGACCGGTCAAGTCCAGCGCGTAGCAGGCATCGCCCGTCGAACTTTCGATATGCAAGCCGTAGAAAGCGAGGCGCAGCGGGCCATCGAAGTAGAAGAATTTCGTGACGTTCTGTTTGTCGTAGAGCAATTCCCACAGCCCCTCGAAGCCAGGCACATCGCCCATTTTCGTTTCTTTGCCAGACTTGAGATCGCGCAAGAGATAGTTCCCCCCATGCCCAGGGCCATCGAGGCCGCGGACATCCTCCGGATCGTCCTTTGTCTCAGCAATGACCAGTTCCACCGAGCCATCCGGCGCCTTGGCAGTCGTCGGCGGTTCTCCCACCGAGGAGGGCCAGCCGGGGAGGCGCTTCCCCTCGGGCCAGCCCTTCGGTTGGAGGTTGGTAAAGAAAGGTGACTCCACGGGGGACGTGTACCACTCCGGCGCCGAGGCGAGTTTCTGCGCCTTTCCGCTGCGCGGCTCCACGCTCCAAAATTCCTTCGCATTCTCGCCGAGTTCGCGAGTGAAGACGATCACCGCACCATCGGGCGCGAACATCGGCGAGCGATCCTGCCCCTTGTTGTCGCTCGTCAGTTGGCGGAGAAATTTTCCGTCCTCCCGGTAGAGATAGAGATGCGCATGGCTCACGCCCTCGGCTTGCAGATAGCGGGTGGCAATTACGATCTCGCCATTCGCGTCCATCGGTGTGCCTGCCTTCGTTTTGGCAGGAGCATCCGCCGCGCCGGCGATCTCCAGCAAGCCGCCCACGAGAAAAGAGAGAGACACGATTCCACAAAGGAGACTCGGTTTCATGGAAGGCGAGTGTGCCGAAAGGATAGTCACCAGCCAAGTTTTAGAACTTTGTCCGCAATCCGATAGCACGGCGTGAATTAATTCGGTGTGGAGAAGAATTAGCCACGGATGGGCACGGATGGGAGAGATGCGCGCCTTTCAGTAATCCGTGTTTCATCCGTGCTTATCCGTGGCTCAAATTCCTACCTCAGCCCCCGATCCAAGGCGAATTTGGGCGCCAACGGGCAACCCCGCCCCACGATTACCCGCCGTGCGTTCGTTCCAAATGCGCCTGCACGTCCGCGGGGGTGTCGATGTCTTGCGTGCCTTCGGGGAAAGCGATCATCGAGACGTCATCGGGCGCTTCGGTGAGAATCCCCTTCGCGCCGCTCTCGTCGGGCAGATCTTGCAATCGTGGGAATAGCGATCGGGCGAAGAGCGCCGGCACACCTGGGCTGCCGGCGTAATGGCAGGCGACCATCGGCTTGCGCTCCGCTTCGCGAACCTCCCGGAGCAACTTCACCAACTCCGATGTCACCTGAAGCTGATCGCACACGAGAATGATGAGGGAATCCAGATCCGGCGCAATCTGCAGCGCGTAAAGCACGCCCAGTCGGATGGAGCTGCCGATGCCGCGCTCCCATTGGATATTGCGAACCAAGGTGACATCGTAATCCGCGAGTTCCTTCTCGACCCTCACAGTCTCGCGGCCGGTCACCACTACCACCGGCGAGCAGCCCGTAGCCGCTTCCGCCGCCCGCGCCACGAGCGTCTTTCCTCCATACTCGAGAAATTGTTTCGGGGTTCCCAAGCGCGACGAGCCACCCGCGGCCAGGATCACAGCGCCGGTCTTTTCCATACTTCAAAAAGCCAGCGCCGCGTCGCGCGCGGCAACGGCATGAATGGGGGCACGGCGCTCGCGCAACGGCAGACCCGAGCCACCGGCAAAGACGGCCTGAATCTCGGCGATGATCGAGAGAGCGATCGCTTCGGGAGCATCGCCACCGAGATCAAGGCCCGCCGGCCCGAAGATATTGCCGTCCACCGCCACACCGCTGTCGAGAATGTCGCCCAACAATTGATCGCGCCGGCGGCGCGGCCCGAGGAGCCCGATGTAATGCAGCCCGAGCGGCAGTAGCGCACGGAGCGCGGCGCAGTCGCGGCCATAGTTGTGCGTTTTCACGACTGCAGCGGTCCATTCATCGTACTCGCTGCGCAGCTCGGTAGCATTCTCCAGCTGCACGACGCTCCAGCCCAGCGTCCCGCCCAAGCCGCGCAATGCGCCGCTGTCCGGCCCTTCTCCGATGACGAGTAATTGCACCGGCGGGACGATACGCTGCGTGAAAGTATCCGGCGCGTCGTTTTCCTCCGAGTTCGTAAAGCGGGTGCCGACCTCGGCCCCCTCCCGGGCAAAGCAGGTCACCAGCACAGCAGGCCGCCGCGCGTGATAGGACTCCGCAAGCTCCGCGAAAAAATCAGGCAAGGCGCGCTCGACAAAAATCTCCAGCGCCCCGTGGCAGCCAAAGCGGCGGCGTGTGTCAAATTCCATCCAGGCCGGCTCACCCGTCCGCAACACCTGCTGCGCGCGGGCGATGACTTCTTCCTCGAGGCAGCCTCCGCTCAACGAACCGACTACACCACCATCCGCCGCCACCATCATGCGCGCACCGGGCCGGCGATAGCTCGATCCATGGGCGCGGACTAATGTTGCCAGCGCGTAGGGCTCCCCTCTTCCGGGTTCAATGAACCCGGCTACAGCGGAGCGCTTCCGCTGCTCGAACTGCCGGACGATGTCCCCGATCTCGCGCATCAGACGAGCAGCTTGTCGAGGGTGATGGGCAGGTCGCGCACCCGCTTGCCGGTGGCGTGGTAGACCGCATTGGCCACCGCCGCGGCGGTGCCCGTGATGCCGATCTCGCCCATGCCGCGCGCGCCCATGGGATTGAATTCCAAGTCGGGCTCACCGACGAAATGCACCTCGATGTCGGGCACATCGGCATTCACCGGTACGTGATAGTCGGCGAGGTTGCGCGTGGCCGGGAGACCGGTCGTGGGATCGAGCACCGTTTCCTCGTGCAAGGCCATGCCGATCCCCATGACGACGCCACCCAGGATCTGGCTGCGCGCCGTCTTCGCATTCATCACGCGACCGCAATTCATCACCGAGACAAAGCGTGTGACCTGCACGCGTGGATGCGCGGGATCAATCGCCACCTCGCAGAACTGGGCGCCGAAAGATTGGAAGGCCAGCTTCGGCTTCAGGAGCGAGGGCTTGAAGCTGCCGTTGCTCTCGATGGAATCCTTGCCCGCGCGCTTGAGAATCTCGGTGAAGGAATCGCTCTTCGACGGATCTTCCTCCGCGGTGAGCATGCCCTCGGTCGTGAGCGTCACCTTGGAGGGCTTGAAGCCATGGAGCGGCGACTGCGCATCGTTCGTAGCGAGCTTCGCAAGACTCAGGTGCAGCGCCTTGGCCGCATCGTAGACGGCGGAGCCGACCGTCGCCGTGGTATTCGAGCCGCCGGCCACGGGTCCAAAAGGCAGATCGGAATTGCCGAGCTCAAACGTCACCTTCTCCACCGGCACACCCACCGCCTCGGCGGCGATCTGCGTGAGCACGGTGTAGGCGCCCGTGCCGATATCGTGGGCCGCGCACTGCACGTGCACGGTGCCATCGGCCTTCATCTGGATGCGGGCGTCTGCGGCCATCTTGTAAGCCGGATAAGTGGCGGTCGCCATGCCCCATCCGATGAGCAGCCCGTCCCTCTTCATCGAGCCGGGCTCGGGCGTGCGTTTCGCCCATCCGAATTTTTCCGCGCCAAGCTGATACGCCTCCTTGAGATGCTTGGCGCTGTATGGCTTGTCGTGAATGGGATGGGAGTCGGCGTGATTGATGACCCGCAACTGCACCGGGTCGATCTTCAGCTCCGCGGCCAGTTCATCCATGGCGCACTCCAGCGCGTACGTGCCCGGGCATTCCCCCGGTGCGCGCATGAAAGTGGGCGTGGCCACATTAACGGCATAAATGGTCTCCTCGACGGAAATCGACGGGCTTGCGTAGAGCACGCCAGTCGAGCGTGCGCCGCAGCTCTCGACATATTCACCCACCGGCGAAGTCAAGGTCTCGATCCGGTGCCGTATAGCCTGCAGCTTGCCGTCGCGCGTCGCGGCCAGCGCGACCGACTGCGTGGTGGGCGTGCGGTGCCCGGTGCCGCTGAACATATCCTGCCGCGAGATGGCAAATTTCACCGGCGCACCCGCGACCTTCGCCGCCATGGCGGCGAGGAAGACATGCGGCCAGACCGCACCCTTGCAACCGAAAGCGCCGCCGACGAAGGGGCTGATCACCCGCACATTCTCGAGCTTGAGGCCGAAGGTTTTCGAGAGTTGATCCTGCACGCCTTTCACATATTGCGTGGCGTCGTGCACGGTGAGCTGATCGGCCGCGACCCACTCGGCCACAGTGGCGGACGGCTCCATCGGGCTATGGGTTTCCTGCGGCGTCTGATAGACGTGCTCAACAATCACATTGCTGGCGTCGGCCAGCGCCTTATTGGCGTTCCCTTTGTCTAATTGCACCGGCTCGCCGTTGTTGACCTTGGGCGTCTTGCCTTTGTCACTGGGCTGTCGCTGCAGCACAGGCGGGTTTTGCCCATAGGTAACGGTGATGAGCGAGGCCGCGTGGCGCGCCTGCTCCAGGGTCTCGGCCACCACCAGCGCGACATACTGTCCGCCGTAGTGAATCTGGTCGTCGCTCAGCGGCAGACGCATCTCATTACGAATGCCTCCCCCACTCTGCTGCGCCGGTTTCGGCTCCTTGAGCTTGGGCGCATTGAGATGGGTGAGTACCGCTTTCACGCCCGGCGCGGATTCCGCGGCCTTGGTATCGATGGAGGTGATGCTCCCATTGGCCACATGGCTGGAGAGAGCGTAGGCGTGAAGCACGCCTGCGGGATTGAACTCGGCGGCGTAGAGCGCGGCACCGGTAACTTTGAGACGGCCGTCGACACGGTTGATCGGCTTGCCCAGCACGCGAGGTTCGATGGCAGGAGCGGTCATGCTTTTGCGGTCACGGTTGTCAGCGCGCGGACGATGCTCCGCTTCGCCAGTTCGATTTTGAAAGTGTTGTGCAAATAGCCTTTCGCGTTTGCCAGCGCTGCGTCCGCCGCGGCGCGGAAGGTTTCATCGTCGGCTGCCTTCCCGGCCAGAGCTTGCTCCGCTTCCAGCGCACGCCACGGTTTATGCGCCACGCCACCGAGGGCGATGCGCGCCGTGGCGATTTTTCCATCCGCGCCCATCTCGAGCGCCACCGCCACACTCACCAGGGCGAAGGCGTAGCTGGCGCGGTCGCGGATCTTCAAATAGTGTGAGCGCGCGGCAAATTTCGATGCAGGCAAATCGACCGCGGTGATCAATTCGTCCGGTTGCAGATTCGTCTCGTGATCGGGCGTGTCGCCGGGCAGACGGTGAAAATCGGCAAAGGCGATTTCGCGTTCGCCCTTCGGCCCGCTCACCCGCACCACCGCCTCGAGCGCGGCGAGGGCCACGCACATGTCGCTGGGGTGGGTGGCGATGCACTGGTCGCTCTGGCCGAGGATGGCGTGGATGCGATTGAAGCCCGCGATGGCCCCGCAACCGCTGCCGGGCTGGCGCTTGTTGCAGGCCGGAAATGCGGGGTCGTAAAAATAGTAGCAGCGCGTGCGCTGGAGGAGATTGCCGCCGACGGTGGCCATGTTGCGCAGTTGCGGACTGGCCCCGGCGAGGAAGGCTTCGCTTAAAACCGGGTAGCGGGACTGGATAAGTTCATTTTCGGCGACGTCGGAATTGCGGGCCAGCGCGCCGATGCGCACGCCTTTGCCCTCCGGCAGTTCCTCCACTTTCTCCAACGGCAGACGATTGATATCGATCAGGCTCTCCGGCTTCTCGACGCCCATCTTCATGAGGTCGACCAGATTGGTCCCGCCGCCGAGGAATTTGGCGTGAGGTTTCGCCGTGAGATCGGCGATGGCCTGCGGCACATCCGCCGCGCGCGAGTAAGTAAAGGGGTTCATGCGGCGGCGGTCTTCTCTTTAGCCGCGCGGATGGCGGCGACGATGTTGGTATAGGCGCCGCAGCGGCAGATGTTGCCGCTCATCCATTCGCGGATCTCGGCGTCGCTCTGCGCGTGGCCTTCTTTCAGCAAGGCGACGGCGGAACAGATCTGCCCCGGTGTGCAGTAGCCGCACTGAAAGCCATCGTGCTCGAGGAAAGCGGCCTGGACGGGGTGCAACTCGTCGCCCTTGGCCAGGCCTTCGATAGTAGTCACTTCATCGCCCTCGTGGGTGATCGCCAGGCTGAGGCAGGAATTGATGCGTCGTCCATTGACCAGGACCGTGCACGCACCGCACTGGCCGTGGTCGCAGCCTTTTTTCGTGCCGGTGAGTTGCAGGCGCTCGCGCAGAGCATCGAGCAGGGTGGTGCGGGGATCGACGCGGACGCTGGCCTCGTGGCCATTGAGCGTGAGGTGAACGTCGATGGCGTCGGCGGATGGCGGAGCGGATGCGGGCACTGCAGCGGCAGCCGGTTCGGCAGCTTGACTCGTAGAGACCGCAAACCTGCTCGAGAGCGCGATCGCTGCGCCGGTGCCCGCGACTTGCTTCAGGAATTTTCGGCGCGTGGCTGGATCGCCAAAGATGAGCCACTGGTCCAGGTTCGCCGCGGGTGTCCGCTCAGGTTGATCTTCGCTCATGGCATCGTCGGGAGATTTCCTCCCCACGCGACGACTGGGCGCACATGGGCAGGCAAAGAAAGGAACGCACGCAAAGCGCGTGTTGGTTGGCTGTGCCCCAAAAAATTCCGCGGGTCGACTTTTGCCCTTGGTCACCGCCCTTTTCCCTCGGAGAATTGCCGCAATGCCGCCTACCACGACAGACGATGAGATTGCACAATCAGGCTTCGCCCTGATGCCCGGAGTGATGGATGGCCCGGAGCGACAGGTCCTGTTGGCGGCGCTGGGAGAGGTGGCAGGTGCGGGTCGGCGCGGGCTGCTGGGCTTGCCCGCTGTCGCGGTTTTGGCTCGTTCCGAACGATGGCTGGAGCTGGCCCGACCGCATCTGCCAGCGGAACCGCGTGCAGTTCGCGCGATTTATTTCGATAAGTCAGCAGAGGCGAACTGGGGTGTGGCGTGGCATCAGGATTTGACGATCGCCCTGCAAGCTCGCGTGGAAGCGCCCGGCTTCGGCCCGTGGAGCGTTAAGGAGGGCATCCCACATGTGCAGCCACCGGTCGAGTTGCTGGAGCGCATGCTCACCATCCGGCTGCACCTCGACGATGCGGATGAGACCAACGGCGCTCTGCGAGTGCTGCCGGGTTCCCATCACTTTGGCCGGCCGAATGCGGAGCGCATTCAGGAATTACGGGGGGAACGGGACGGCTTCCTCTGTGAAGCGGCGGCGGGCGATGCCTTGCTCATGCGCCCGCTGCTATTGCACGCTTCGGGGCGGTCTGTGAGTCCACGGCATCGGCGGGTCCTTCACATCGAATACGCGGGCTTTGCCCTGCCCGAGCCGCTGCGATGGCATGAAGGGGCGTGAGGGTTGGCACCCGAGCAGGCGCGCGACCGGTATTTTTATTCTCACTGCGCGGCGGACGCTGGCGCGGCCGCCGGAGGCTCGGGTGGAATGATCGGTGCGGTTCCGTGCGGTTTGCCGCCTTTGATCCGCTCCACGAGGTAAAAGAGCACGGGGATGAGGAAGATGGCGAGGAAACTGGCGGCGAGCATGCCGCCGATGACGACGAAGCCCATGGTCTGTCGCGAGAGACTGCCGGCCCCGGTAGCCGTGACCAGCGGGACACAGCCGAGGATGAAGGCGAAGCTCGTCATGAGGATCGGCCGCAGGCGCAGCTTTGCGCCCTCGAGCGCGGCAGTGGCAATGTCCATCCCCTCCTCGTGTTTCATCCTGGCAAACTCGACGATGAGGATGGCGTTTTTGGCCGCGAGGCCGATGAGCATGACGAGGCCGATCTGGGCGTAGACGTTATTCTCATACTTGCCGACCACGAGCCCGGCGAAGGCGCCAAACACCGCGACGGGCACGCTGAGCAGCACGCTGAAGGGCAGCGACCAGCTTTCATATTGCGCGGCGAGAATGAGGAAGACGAAGAGCAACGACATGGCGAAGATCGCCGTGGGAGAGACGCCTTCCTGTGCGCACTTTTCCTGATAGCTCATGCCCATGTAGGCGAAGCCCATTTCATTCGGCATCGTTTGCTGGAAAACTTCTTCCATCGCCTTCATCGCCTGCCCGGAGCTGTAGCCGGGTGCGGCGGTGGCATTGATCTGGGCCGCGCGATACAGATTGTAGCGCATGGTGAACTCGGGGCCGCTGATCGGCTTGGAATGGGTCAGCGCACTGAGCGGCACCATGGCGCCATCCTTGTTCTTCACGAAGAATTGCCCGACCTGCTCGATGTTCGTGCGGTAGTCGCCCTCGGCCTGGACAAAGACCTGCCACTGCCGGCCGAAGCGGTTGAAGTAATTCACGAAGTAACTGCCCATGAAGGTTTGGAGCGTCTGGTAGACATCGTTCAAGGCGACGTTTTGTTTCAGCACCTTGTCGCGATCCACGTTGAGGAAGATCTGTGGCACAGCCGGCGAGAACATCGGGGTGACGCTGGCAAGTTCCTTGCGCTCACGCGCGGCGGCGGTGAATTTCGCGACGTTCTCCGTCAGGAACGCGACGTCTTTGCCAGAGCGATCCTGCAGCATGAAGGTGACACCACCGCTCGTGCCGATACCGGGAATGGCCGGTGGCGAAAAGGCGAAGGCGCGCGCACCGGGAATTTGGTAAAAGGCAGCGTTCACATGCTTGAGGATGGCTTTGTATTGCTCCTCGGGCGCTTTGCGATGCTTCCACTCCTTGAGCGAGACAAAGAAGATGCCGCTGTAGGTGGTATTGACGCTGCTCAGGAAATTGAAGCCGGTGACGGTGGAATAGTATTCCACGCCCGGGGTCTTTTTCAGGATCTCTTCGCACTGGCGCATGATTTCGTCCGTGCGCTGGATGGACGAGGAATCGGGCAGGATGATCTGGCAGAAGAAATAGCCCTGGTCTTCCTCCGGCAGGAAGCTGCCGGGGACGCGCGCCCCGGACACATAAGCGAGGAAGATAAAGCCGCCGAGAATGAGAACCGCGACGAGCGACTTGCGGATGAGTAGGCGGCAACTCTGGACGAAGCCGTTGGTCGCGGCGCCAAAGACACGGTTGAACCAATCGAAGAATTTCTGCAGCAGGCCGGTGCCCTTTTTCTTCGGCCGCAGAAGGAGGGCGCAGAGCGCGGGCGAAAGGGTGAGCGCGTTGAACGCGGAGATGAGCACCGAGACCGCGATAGTCACGGCAAACTGCTGGTACAATCGCCCGGTGATGCCAGGGATGAAGGCCGTGGGGATAAACACTGCCGCAAGCACGAGCGCGATGGCGATGACCGGCCCGCTCACTTCGGACATGGCTTTGAGCGTTGCCTCCCTCGGCGACAGACCACGCTCGATGTGATGCTCGACGGCTTCGACGACGACGATGGCGTCATCGACCACGAGGCCGATGGCCAGCACGAGGCCGAAGAGCGAGAGCGTATTCACCGTGAACCCGAAGATCGGAAAGAGCGCGAAGGTACTGACCAGCGACACCGGCACCGCGAGCAGCGGGATGAGCGTGGCGCGCCAGCCCTGCAGAAAGATGAACACCACGATGATGACGAGGATGAGCGCCTCGACCAGCGTGTGCTGGATTTCCACCATGCCTTCCGTCACCGCGAGGGTAGTGTCGAGGCAGACGACGTATTCGAGGTCCGCTGGAAATCTTTGGGCAATCCGCTTCATCGTTTCCTTCGCCCCGTCGGCCGCGGCGATGGCGTTTGAGCCCGGCAGCTGGTAGAGCGCGACGAGCGCGGCGGGCTTGCCATTGAGCCGGCCGGAGATCGCGTAGTTCTGCGCGCCGAGCTCGATCCGGGCCACGTCTTTCACGCGCAGCATCGAGCCATCGGCATTGGCGCGGACCACGATCTCGCCAAATTCTTCGGCGGTTTGCAAACGCCCTTGCGCACGCACGGCGTAGGTGAATTCCTGCCCCTTCGGCACCGGCTCCCCACCGACTCGGCCGGAGGGATTTACGGTGTTCTGGGTCTGCACCGCATTGAGGATTTCCGGGATGGTGAGACCGAGCTTCGCAAGTTGATCGGGCTTCACCCAGATGCGCATCGCATACTGGCCAGCGCCGAAAACGGTGACGCTGGCGATGCCTTTCACGCGGGTGAATTCGTCGCTGAGGTTGATGTTCGCGTAATTCGCCAGGAAGATGTTGTCGTAGGTGCCCTTCGGCGAATAGAGCGCGAACATGACCAGCGGCGACGACGTGGATTTCTGCACGGTGACGCCGAATTTGTTCACGTCCTGCGGGAGCTGCGAGGAGGCTTGGTTGCTCCGCATCTGCGCCAGGATCTGGTCGGTATTCACGTCGGTACCGATATCGAAATTCACCGTGAGCTTCATCGTGCCGTCGTTGCCATTGACGGACTGCATGTAGTTCATGTTGTCCACGCCGCTCATCTGCTGCTCGATGGGCGTGGCGACGGATTGCTCCACGGTCAGGGCGTCCGCGCCGGTGTAGGTGGTCTTCACCTGGATCTCCGGCGGTACGATATCGGGGAACTGCGCCACGGGCAGGCGCGTGTAGGTGATGAGACCGATGATGGTCATCACGATGGAGATGACCATCGCCACGATGGGCCGGTTGACAAAAAAGGAAGCCATGGTGCTCGGTTATTTGGCCTCGGGTTGCGCGGCGGGTTTGGCTTCGGCAGCAGGCCTGGCCTCCGCCGGGGCGGCCGGCTTCGCGGGAGCGGGCGGAGCCCACGGCTTCGCGGAAACGGGCGAGCCTGCTTTCACTTTTTGAATGCCTTCGACGATCACCTTTTCCCCGGCCTTCAGGCCCGAGGTAATCACCCAATCCGTCCCGGTGCGGGCGCCGACTTTCACCGGCCGAATCTCCGCCTTGCCATCCGCGCCCACGAGCGCGAGCTGATAGCTCCCCTGGATTTCGCTCACGGCCCGCTGGGGCACCACCACGGCATCCTTCAAAACCTCGGAGGTGACTCGCGCGCGGGCAAAGAATCCCGGGCGCAGAATGTTATCCGGATTCGAGAGCAGCGCAGTGACGAGGATGGTGCCGGTGCTGGCCTTGACCTCACGATCCACGGAGAGGAGCCGCGCTTTATTCTGGAAGGTCGTTCCGTCCGCAAGAATGAGCTCGATGGTCTCCCCACGCTGGTCGAGCGGCTTGTTCATCGTCTCCTGGATTCGCTTGATCGCCTCGAGGTAGTCCGACTCGCTCACCGGGAAGAGGATCTTGAGCGGATCGACCGTGGAGACGGCAGTGAGCACGGTGCTACTGGCCGTGCCCACGAGATCGCCCACCTGCGCCTGCGCGACGCCGGCGATGCCAGGGACGGGCGAGGTGACCTTGCAGAAATTGAGGTTCAACTGCGCCTGCTCCACGTTCGCCTGAGAGGCGGCCACCTTGGCGACGTTCGCTTCATTGGCCTGCGTCTTGTTGATGTACTCGCTCTCGGAGATGACTTTCTTGGTGAAGAGATCCTTGTTGCGGTCGGCCTCGGATTGCGAAGCGAGTTGCACCGCCTTGGCTTGCTCCAGCTGACTCTTCGCCTCGGCCAGCGCCGCCTCGAAAGGCCGGGCGTCGATCTCGAAGAGCAGGTCGCCCTTTTTCACCAGTCCCCCTTCCTGGTAGTCGCGCTTGAGCAGATAACCGGTGACCCGTGCGCGGATCTCGGCGTTCTCCGAACCATCGAGCGTGCCAGTCCACTCGCGGTAGACCGGCACATCGCGGGTGCTGGCTTCAGCCACGAGCACATCCGGCGGCGGGAGGGCTTTGGCTTCTTCCTGACGCTCGCAGGCGGAAAAAAGAAAGACGCCGATCGCGAGTGCCACGGCGCCGGCGGTGAAACGGATTTTTGTGTTCATGGCTCGAAGAGGATCAAGAACTGACCGCGGGCAGCGTTTCAAACAGTGTAATAAACAGCGAGCACCGAATCATTGGTGGGCGCATGCGGCCGCTGCTGTTGCACGCCTCGGGGCGGTCTGTGAGTCCACGGCATCCACGGGTGCTCCACATCGAATACGCGGGATTTGCCCTGCCCGAGCCGCTGCGATGGCACGAAGGGGCGTGAGGGTCGGCACCCAAGGCGTTTCCCCTTGACTTCCTGGAACGAAACCTCTAAGATTCCCGCCTATGTTGGAGGAAAGGAATGGTGGTTACAAGGGGAGGAGCGGCACTCTTTTTCGGAAAGGGTCGCCGGGAAGATGATGACTTTATGATGCGATTTTTCCGTGCCCCCCTCAAGGCGGTTGGCCCTCTTGTGTCTCAGATTTGAGGGGCCCGCACCCGCCATCTCCAGAGTAATCGCATCCAATCGTGCCTAATCGTGCCCGCTCGAATGGGGAAAATTCTTTGCAACCTTTGGTCTACAAATGAATTGATAAGATTATCCGCAGGAGCCGGATGTAACCTTGTCTGTCTGTTTAAACTCGTATGTCACAGAAAGATAAAAATCACCCCTGCGTAGTTTCACCCTGACGGGTTTTTACACTTGTGAATTCTGTTCCGGACACTACTTCTTTTTCTCAAATGAATTTGCCCAACGAGGCGGGCTCGGCCCGACCGGATGCTGCGGACCCTGTCGAACGCAGGGCGCCCCGACAACTGTCGGACCTGCAGAAGACGATCACGATGGCGCAAATCGCGAAGGCAGCCGGCGTGTCGCAAGGCGCCATTTCGTCGCTGTTAAACGATCGTGACTACGGCATTCGCGTCAGTGAGAAAACTCGCGAGCGGGTATTCAAGGTGTGCCGTGAGATGGGCTACATTCCGAATGACCTGCGCGCCGTGGTGCGGATGTATCCGGAACTCGGCGACTTCTGTCTCCTGCTCTCCAGCACGATCGAGGGCGGCCTTTTCGACCCTTTTGTTCATCGGTTGGTAGCCGCCGCCATGGGGGCGGTACCCGATGCCGCGCATCTCTTGAGCCTCGCTTATTACGACGAGACACAGGACTACTCGGCTCCAAACACGCTGCCGCACCCGATCCGGGTGGGCACTTACTCGAAATTTCTCACCTATGGCGTGCCGAGCCCTTCCTTGCTCGACGCCCTTTTCCGCCGCGGGCTGCCGGTCGTGTCGCTCGGTTACGACGCTCCGCAGCCGGGGGTGACCAGCATCCTGCCCGACTACACACAGGCGGCCGCATTGGCCATCGAACACCTCGTCCAGCTCGGACATCAGCACTTGGGAATCATCTCCGGCGCTTTTGGCTCCACACACCCGAAGGTCCTGGAGCTGAACCACGGCGTGAGCGTGGCGTTTGAAAAATTCGGCCTGCATATCGAGGGTCAGCACATCGTCTACGGGGATCTTTCCGAGCAGGCAGGACGGACCGCCATGGAGGAGTTTCTCACTCGCAAGCCGGCCCCGACCGCCATCTTTGCCCTCAGTGATCGCGCGGCCTTGGGTGCGCTCTCCGTGGCCCAAGCTCGCGGACTGAAGGTGCCGGAGGATCTGAGCATCGTCGGGTGCTCGGACGATTCGGCCAGCGCCACGGCGCAGCCCGCACTCACGACGATCCATCTTCCTGCGGAGGAAATGGCCGCGCAGGGCATCCGGGAAATCGATCGCCTGGTGAATGTCGGCGTGGCAGATGCGCCTCGTAAGGAATCGGTGCCGGTGCGGCTGGTTTCGCGTGCTTCCACCGGCTCTGCGGCGACTTTGCAAAAAGTTTAATCAGGGCGATTTGTCCCTTGACGACTCCCGCACTCTTGAACGAGAAGTGCGCCCCCTCCTTTTCCTCGCATGAAAATCTACTACTATATCTCTGTCGCCGCATCGGCACTCTGCCTGGTGCTGAGCGTCGTCCTCTTTGCGTACGGCAACGTCAATCAAAGCCTCCAAAACGAACTGCAAAAGCAGCAGGTCGAGTTGCAGAAGCAACAAGAGGAAATCAATAAAGGCGCCTCGATCAGCCAGAATGTCGGCCCGGCGCTGCTCCGCGACATGGCGGTGGCTTCCGTCAAGAATGACAGCATGAAGAAGCTGCTGGCCAGCCACGGCTACCAGGTGAGTATGGCCACGCCGGCTCCGGGCTCCTCGCCCGCTCCTGGCGCCAGCGCTCCCGCCCCTTCGGCTCCCCGCGCCACCGCTCCTGCCTCTTCCGAACCCGGCCGTCTCCAGCCTTAATTTCACCCCATGAGCTCCGAACCCGATTACAATTTCAATCAACCTGCCGCTTCTGCGAATTCGAACGGCCTTTCGCTGCAACTTCCTTTCGCGCTGCTGTCAGCCGCGATCGCGGTCGTGATGGTCGCCCAGACGGTGAACACCTTCAAAGCGAAGAACAGCCTGCGCGATGGCAAGGTCCAGCTTACGGAGGCATACAACAGCCGCATCGCGATGGTGAAGCAGTCCAAGGACATTCAGGAGAAGCTTCAGGCGCTGATCCTGGACCTCCTGATGCTCTCCAAGACGGACCCCGACGCCCAGCAGATCGTGTCCAAGTACAACATCCAGCAGAACGGTGCCGCCACCGCGCCCGCTGCCGCTCCGGCTCCGGCCGAAGGCGCCAAGTAAGCGAGCCGCAGACTGCCAAATTTCGAAAGCCCGGCCTCGTGCCGGGCTTTTCGTTTTTCTTGCCCGCCTGAAAAGCAGGCTACATTCACTCGTGTCCACGCCAGCTTCATCATCACTCGCTAAATCCGCGCGCGGCATCGTGCAGCAACTGCAGGAGGCGGGATTCATCGCGTACTATGCCGGTGGCTGCGTGCGTGACCAGTTGATGGGTGTGTCGCCGCACGACTACGACATCGCCACGAGCGCTCACCCGGAGCAGGTACAGAATCTTTTCCGTCGCACGATCGCGGTGGGCGCACACTTTGGCGTCATCGTCGTGCTGGATGGCAGCTACGAATTTCAAGTCGCGACCTTCCGAAACGACGGCCAATACATCGACGGGCGTCGGCCGGAATCGGTGACCTTTGCCACGCCCGAGGAAGATGCCACGCGCCGCGACTTCACCATCAATGGCCTGTTCTTCGATCCCATCGCGGGCACGCTCATCGACTACGTCGGCGGCCAGGAGGACCTCGGCCGCAAAGTGCTGCGCGCCATCGGCAACCCCTATGACCGCTTTCGCGAGGACCGGCTTCGCTTGCTGCGCGCGGTGCGCTTTGGCACGACGCTGGGCTTTGATCTCGATGGAGCCACCTGGCGTGCCGTCTGCGAGAATGCACGCCACATCAATGAAGTGAGCGCCGAACGCATCCGCGAGGAACTCGTAAAGATCCTGCTTTCGCCGCGGCGCGTGCGCGGCTTCGACCTACTGGATGAAAGCGGCCTGCTGGCCGCCATCCTGCCGGAGGTCGAGGCGCTGAAGGGTTGTGAGCAGCCGCCCCAGTTTCATCCCGAGGGCGATGTCTTCGTGCACACGCGCATCATGCTCGGCCTGCTGCCCGCGGAGGTCACCGTGCCGCTCGTCTTGTCAGTGCTCTTTCACGACATCGGCAAGCCGGGGACGTTTGCCATCGATGAGACGGGGCGAATCCGCTTCAGCGGCCACGACAAGCTGGGCGCGGAGATGACGGAGGCGCTGATGAGTCGCTTGCGCTTTTCGCGCGCCGAGATCGAGGCCACGGTCGAGGCAGTAGCCAACCACATGGTCTTCAAAGACGTGCAACAGATGCGGGTCTCGAAGCTCAAGCGCTTCCTCGCGCGCCCGCATATTGACGACGAACTCGAGTTGCACCGGGTGGACTGCACGAGCAGCCACGGCATGCTCGACAACTACGATTACCTTAGGACCAAGCGCACAGAGTTCGCCAGCGAACCGCTCATTCCGCCACCGCTCATCACCGGCCGCGACCTGATCGACCTCGGGTTCAAGCCGGGCCCGCGCTTCAGCGAAATCCTCGAGGCGGTGCAGTCGCGGCAACTGGAGGGAACCCTCACCAGCCACGACGACGCTCTCGCTTGGGTGAAAAGTGACTGGCTCGGCGCGAAATGAGGCCGCTTTCCAGAGCAACGGACGGTTCGAAACCGCCAATTCCTAAGTAGCGCCCGCCTCCGGGGTGAGCTAAGAACACATCCTCCATGTCTGCCATCGAACACAACGATCCCCTCAACGCCCAGATCCTCGCCGTTTCCGAGGACAAGATTCAGGGCTTTGTCCGCGAACCTTTTCTCGCCATCGCCGAAAAGAGCGGCGTGCCTATCGAGACCGTGCTGGAGCGGCTCAAGACGATGCTCGCCGCGGGAACGATCCGCCGCATCCGGCAGACGCTCGTGGCCAGCAACCTGGCCGAAGGCGCGCTCGTCGCGTGGAAGGTGCCGGAGGAGAAGCTGAATGGTGCGTTCGATTTCATGTTCCAGCAGGATCCCTTTAGCGGACACGTGGTGGTGCGCTCGACGGATAACGCCACCACCGGCAGCGAATATCGGCTCTGGACGACTCTCAAGACGCCAGTCGGTTCCTCAATGGAAGACCACTGCGAAGTGCTGATGCGCCACACCGGTGCGACCCATTTCAAACTGATGCCGGCAAAGGGCATCTTCGCCCTCGGCGTCGGCCACGTACGCCGCAAGACCATCGAGCCCGGCGACAAGTCAGACGCGCCGGCGAAGATGATCAAGGTCGGCGTGGTCAGTCTCACCGATCTCGAGTGGGAAGTGTTGCTCGCCCTTAAGCGCGAGCTCACGCTCGATGAAGTGCGTGTCGGCCTGTGGGAAGCACGCGCTGCCGAAGCGGGCGTCGACCTCGAGACCTTCTACCGCGTCGCCGAGGATCTCAATAGCCGTCAGGTCATCGGCCGCTTCTCGACATTCCTCGAGCACGTGAAGCCCTCGGCCACCGGCCAGCGGGTCACTCGTTTTAACGCCCTCTTCCACTGGCGGGTGCCGGAAGGCCGCCAGCTCGAGGCCGGCAGCGAAGTGGGACGTTTCGACATCCTCACGCACTGCTATTGGCGCGAAGGCGGCTCGGAGTTCAATAACGTGAACATCATGGCCGTGTGCCACGGTACGGAGAAGGACCGTGTCTTCGCCCACAAGGCGGCCATTGACGCACACCTCGCCAGCATCGGTATCCCGGTCACCTACACGAACGTCTTCTGGGGCGGCCGCAGTGAGATCAAGCCAAGCGAGATCTCGCCCAGGGTGCACCGCGAGTGGCTGGAGAAGATGCGCGGACCGGTGACGGCGAACGCCTAGTTCTCCGGCTTGTCGATATCGAGGTAGGTCGGATTTTTGTCCTGCGAGCGTCCGCCAAAGCCCTCGATCCGCATCTGTTTCAAAATCCACAGGCCTTCGCCGAGCGATTGCCCACTGATCACTTTGAAGCGCCGCGATAGCTTGCCTGCGGGATCGAAGGCCTCAGCCTGCATCAACGCGCCGTTCTTCTTGCTGATCCACAGGTCGACCTTGCTGTACTGCGTGTCCCCTTTCGCCCCCGGTTCTACCCGCACGATCCAGCACTTCTGCAGCAGCATGGTCTGCTCGCCTTGCACAGTGGCATTGGGCCAATAGAGGAAGCAGAGTGAGAGGTCTTCGTAGCTGATATCCGTATCGCGCACCCGTTCATCGAAGCGACGCGGCGAAACTTTCGCCGTCTTGCCATCGGCGATTTCTTCCAGCTTCACGTCTTTGTCTCCCAGCCGCACCTGGAGCACCTGCGGCGGGTTGGTGAATTCGTAACGAATGATATTTCCCGCACACACCAATCGGAAAGGCAGCGTCTTGCCCGCATTGCGGATCGAGCCATTCAGCGCGCGATTTTGCTGGGCCTGCGCGATACGCACAGTCTTCAAAATCTCATGAGGATCGGGGGCATCCTCGGCGTGCAACGGCGTGAGGAACAGCGCGAGCGCCGCCAAAAGATTTGCGGTGTGTGACTTCATACCCATACCTTCGCAAGGCTCAGCGATTCCTGCATGGACCAAAAGCTCCTTTTTCTCATCAACCGGCAATGGACGGGTCCCATGCTGGATCGTGTCATGGCACTCCTCTCGAGTTTCGACGCTTGGGTCGTGCCGATGATCATCCTCATCGGCCTCCTTCTGTGGCGTGGGGGATTTCACGCCCGCGCTTTCGTGATCTGCGCGGGTTTGCTCGTCGGCATCAATGACGGCGTGATCTCCAATAGCCTCAAGCATCTCGTCCGGCGCCCGCGTCCGCATCAATCCGTCGACGCGGTGCGGCAGGTGGACCTGGCAAAAGCGACTCCGCGCATTATTGCCGTGACCATGCCGCTCAAGATCAAGCTGTCGGAAGCGGCCTCTGACTTGAGCTCCATCTCCGGGCGCTCTTTCCCGTCCTCTCACACCGTCAACATCATGACTGTCGCTCTGCTGGCCACGTTGTTCTTTCGTCGCTTCGGCTGGCTGGCCTTCCTGCCTGCCACGGGGGTAGCCTACTCGCGCATCTATACCGGCTCCCATTGGCCCAGCGATGTCTTTGCCTCCATCTTTCTCGGTATCGGCACCACGCTCTTGATGCTCTGTGGCCTCGAATGGCTCTGGAAAAAGTACGGCGCGCGCTTCGCGCCCGCGCTTCATGAGCGTCACCCGAGCCTGCTTCCTTCATGAACCCACGCCGGCTGCTCTTCTTTTTCCTCGGTGCGCTCACCGTCTTCCGGCTGATCTATATCACGCAGCTAGAGCTGTTTCCCGATGAGGCCTACTACCTCCAGTGGTCGCAGCATCTCGACATGAGCTATTTCAGCAAGGGACCGGGCATTGCGCTGTCCATGTGGCTGAGCACGCATCTTTTCGGGACGAGCGAATTTGGCGTTCGTGCATTCAGTCCCCTGCTCGCGCTGGGCACGAGCCTGCTCATGTTCTCCTTTGCCCGCCGCCTGTATGGCGAGACGGTCGCGATCTGGACGGTGGTGATGCTGAACTTCGTCCCCATCTTCCAAGCCGGCGCGCTGGTGATGACCATCGATCCGCTCTCGATCTTTTTCTGGATGTCAGCGATCTACACCTTCTGGCTGGCGCTGGAAAAAAGCCCCACCTTCACCCTGTGGTGGCCGGCCACCGGGGCGCTCATCGGCATGGGCTTCCTCGCGAAATACACCAACGCGATGCAGCTCCTCTCCATCCTGCTGCTGCTCGCCCTCACGCCGAAATACCGCCACGAATTCCGCCGGCCGGGCTTCTACGCCCTGCTTGCGGTCTTCGCGGCCTTTACCGCGCCGGTCATCATCTGGAACTCCACGCACGCATGGATTACCCTCCTGCATCTTCGCGATCGCGGTGGGCTCGACTCCACCTCGCGCTTTAACCCGACCGCCTTTCCCGAGTTTCTCGGGCTCCAGTTCGGAGTGTATTCTCCTCTCATTTATCTGGCGATGCTCGCGACGGTCGTGTGGGGCTGGAAAAAGGCGCGCGCTCATTTCAAGCCGCGCTTCCTCCTCGCCTTTGCCCTGCCACTGCTGGCCCTGTATTTCACCCTGGCAATCAAGAAACCGGGAGAGCCGAACTGGACCGCACCCGCCATTCCCAGCCTGGCCATCCTCACGGTGGTCTATGGGCTGGAGTTGATGAAGGAGAAGAAATGGGTTTCCACCTACGCGGTCGCCGGGTTGGCTCTCGGCGGCATCATCAGCGTGGTCGGGCTCGATACCGAGTTGCTACGCCGGGCCGGGATTTCCATCCCCAGCGATCCCAGCACCCGCGCCCGGGGCTGGCGCACTGCGGCAGAGAAGATCGAGGAGATACGCAATGCTTACGAAGCGGAGCACGGCCAGCCCGTTTTCCTTGTCGCCAACAAATATGGCACCGCCGCCAGCATTGGGTATTACCTCCCGCACCCGCGGCCCGAGTCGCCGGATCATCCGCCCGTCTACGTTCCGGAATCGGCCTGGCCGGAGAACCAATTCTACTTCTGGCCACGCTACGATGAACTGGTGGACTACAAGGATGCCGCACGGGAAAAGCTACGTCCCGCCAGCAATCTTGATCCGGCAGTGCGCACCGAGCTCACCGCTGCACTGGCAGCCCTGCCGGCCGGCGACGCCATCCCCAGCGACGAAGTCCGCGTGCGTTTCCTGCGCGCCTTGAAGGCCGCCGCCCCCGAGCTGGGGATCGACGACTACTACACTGAATCCTTTGGCTACAACCCCTTCATTGGCCGCACTGCTCTCTACATTTCCGACCGGGACGACGAATCCAAGGTTCCCAGCGTCTTTGAGCGCACCTTCGCCCATAGCGAAATGATCGCTTGCTTCAATGTTCTGCGGCGCGGCGATTCCATCCGCCAGATTCGCATCTTCGCCTGCACAGGCTACCATCTGCAGGAGCTGTAAGGAGCCGTTATCTGGCTCTTGGCTCTTGGCAACGTCCCCGCGTTTGCTGCATTCTGTCCGACCCATGCCCGCCGTCTCCGTCGTCATCCCGCTCTACAATGAGGAGGATAACATCGCCGAACTGGAAAAAGAACTCGCCGCCGCGCTTGCGGGGATCGATCACGAGATCATCCTCGTGGACGACTGCTCGAGCGACCAGACGCTTGCCCGCATCGAGAAGCGGCCGGAAGTGCGCGTCATCGAATTTGCGAAAAATACCGGCCAAAGCGCCGCCATGTATGCCGGCATCCAGGCCGCCCGCGGCGATGTGATCGTCCTCCTCGATGGCGATCGCCAGAACGACCCCGCCGATATTCCGAAGCTGCTCGCGGGCATCGAGCAGGGCGCCGACCTCGTCTGCGGCTACCGCGCGAACCGCAAGGACACCACCTTCAAGCGTATCCAGAGCCGCATCGCCAATGCCGTGCGCAGCCGCTTCACTGGCGATGGCGTGCGCGATACCGGCTGCACGCTCAAGGCTATGCGCCGCGAATGCCGCGAGGCCCTCGTACCCTTTTACGGCATGCACCGCTTCATCCCGGCGCTCATCAAGGGCATGGGTTACAAGATCGCCGAAGTGCCCACGCATCATCGCCCTCGAACGGCGGGCGTGAGCAAATACGGCTTCGGCAATCGCGCGTGGAAAGCCACCTGCGACATGTTTGCCGTGAAGTGGATGCTCTCCCGCCAGATTCAGATCCGCATCCGGCGCGAGTCGTGAGCAATGTTCCGGTCGCTCCAGACACGGATTTTCGCGGCTGTGTTCGCCTTCTTCGGTCTTACCGGATGGGCGGAAACGAAAGTCGACCCCAATTGGCACTGGCACGACATCACCACGCAGCCGTTTAAGGAGTGGGTGAAGCAGGTCCCGGTGCAGCTGCCGATCAAGCTCTCGAATGGCCTGCAGATCCCCGTGGACTACGCCGTGCAGCAGCTTTCCACTGACCAGACGCCGTGGTATGTGCGCATCCCCGCCAAGACAGTGGGCGCGACTGTGCTCTACGCCCTGCTCCTGCGCCTGCTCATCTGGCGCCTTCGCAGCCGCTTCGGCTGGGCTCCGACGGAAGCGCAGATGCGGCGGTAACTGAATTCATGAATTCAGGACGCCTATCGATGATTTCCGACATCCATTTCGATTCCGGCGAGAATGGGCCTTACGTTTACGGCGAATTCCCGATCTCCGCTTGGGAAGTGATCGTCGCCGCTCTGGCAGTTCTGGCGGTCATCGTCTGGATCATCTGGTTTGTGACCCGCAAGAAGCAATAACCCGGGCCCAAAATATCCCACGCGGGGGGATTTCAAATTAAGGCACTCCCTATTTGTGTCGCAAATATTGCGTGAATCTCCCCCCGCAAATGACAACTTAAGGCATGCCCACCCTTGGCGTTGATCTAGTCGAAGAAATCCTCGAATTGAAGCGGACCCGCAATGCGGTCATCCTTGCCCACAATTATCAGGTGAAAGAGATCCAGGAAATTGCCGATTTCGTCGGCGATTCCCTCGGCCTGAGCTATCAGGCCGCCAAGACGGACGCGGATGTCATCGCCTTCTGCGGCGTCCATTTCATGGCCGAGACGGCAAAGATCGTGAACCCGCAGAAAAAGGTCGTGCTGCCCGACCTCGATGCCGGTTGCTCGTTGAGCGAATCCTGCCCCGCGGACAAGCTCGCCGCCTATCTGGAAGCCAATCGCGACAAGAACTACTACGTCGCCGCCTACATCAATTGCAGCGCCGGCGTGAAGGCGCTCAGCGACGTCATCTGCACCAGCGGCAATGCCATCAAGATCGTCCAGCGCATCCCAGCAGACCGCAATATCCTCTTCGTACCCGACCAGAATCTCGGCGCATGGGTCATGGAAAAGACCGGCCGCAAGATGGAACTCTGGAAAGGCAACTGCTACGTGCACGTCGAGTTCACCCGCAGCGCGATCGAGCGGATCAAGGCCGAGTGGCCGGACGCTCCCGTCGTCGCACACCCCGAGTGCACCTACGCTGTGCGCCTGCTGGCCGATGAGGTCTGCTCGACGGAAAAGATGATCTCCTATTGCAAGGAATCGCCGGCCGAGGCGTTCGTCATCGTGACCGAATCGGGCATGCTCCACCGGCTCCGCCGTGAGATTCCCGGCAAGACCTTCATCCCCGGTCCCACGGACCAGTGCGCCTGCGCCGACTGCCGGTTCATGAAGATGAACACACTGGAGAAGCTGCACGCCGCCCTGCTCAACCTTGAGCCCGAGATCAACATTCCTGAACCCATTCGCGCCCGGGCCGAGCTGCCCATTCGCAGGATGCTGGAATGGAGCGCCTGATTCTGCTTCGCTCTCCCGCGATGCGCCCCCTACTTCGCCTTCTCCTCCTCACCGCTCTCCTGTCGCTCGGCAGCTGCAGCAAGCCTGTCGACCCGCAGACCTCTGCGCAGAAGTTCTTTGAGCAGATCGCCGCCGGGCAGACAGATGCCGCCTACCAGAGCGCGGCCTTCGGCTTCAAGGCCCAGCGCAGCTCGGCCGTCTTCGCCGCTGCGGCCAAGGACATGGGGCTGACGGATTACGCCGGGGCCGAGTGGGACAAGCCCGAGCGCGATGGCCGCACTACCACGATCCGGGTGAAGGTCAAGACGACCGGTGGCACCGCCATTCCGCTGATCGTCACGCTGGTCAAGGAATCCGGGGCATGGAAGGTCTTCTCGCTCCGTTCACCACCCAGCGGAGACACCGGTGTCTCCGAAAATCGTTTCAGCCTGGTAGGCAAGGCCCCGTCCTTTGCCGATGCCGTGACGAAGCCGATGCCGCCCGAAAACGAGA
Organism: Chthoniobacter sp.; assembly: GCA_041287745.1. Taxonomy (GTDB): domain Bacteria; phylum Verrucomicrobiota; class Verrucomicrobiia; order Chthoniobacterales; family Chthoniobacteraceae; genus Chthoniobacter. Next base: position 27,149 of record JBGGMZ010000098.1, read on the forward strand.
TGCGTCAGTTGGTCCGCGAAAACCTGCTGCGCTTCAATGAAGCGATCGCCTCCCAGTCGTTCGACGCCTTTTACGAATCCGTGGCCGTGCACTGGCAGGAACAGCTCACGAAAGGCCAGCTCCAGCGCGCGTTCCAACCTTTCATCGACAAAAAGATCGATCTCACCGTCATCAACCAGGCCAACCCCGTTTTCGACACTCCGCCCAGTGTGAACAGCGAGGGACTGCTGATCGTAGCCGGCCACTACGACACCTCGCCGTATCGGGTGCGGTTTGCCATGCGCTTTTTTTACGAGCTGCCGGCCTGGAAGCTCTTCGGCCTCGACGTGGATCTGGTGAAGTAGGGCAAGCCCCGGCAGCACCCACGCGAACTGCACTTGCGCAGAGGCGCAATGGCCTGCATCTTCGCCGCCTTTTCTTTCGATGCTTACGCTCTCTCAAGTCAGCAAATCTTTCGCCGGACGCACGCTCTTCAGCGACGTCTCGCTGCAGGTCAATCGTGGCGACCGGATCGGTCTCGTGGGGCCGAACGGCGCGGGCAAATCCACCTTGTTTTCGCTGATCCTCGGCGAGGCGTCGCCGGATACCGGCCGCGTGGTCCTGGAGAAGAACGCCAACATGGGCTTTCTTCCGCAGGAAAGCGCCCCCGCGGGCGATGAGACCGTGCTGGAGCTGGCCTGCGCTATTTCCCCCGAGATGGTGAAGGCGCAGCGCGTGATCAAGCAATACGAGAGCGCCCATACGGAAGGCGCCAGCGAGGAGTTGCTCAAGGACTGCCCTGCCGACGAAGAATACCACGACGCCCTCGCGACCTTCGACGAACTCGGCGGCTGGCAACTCGAGCCGAAGGCCAAGCAGATCCTCAACGGCCTCGCCTTCCGTGAATCGGACTTCGATCGCATGGCCCGCACGATGAGCGGCGGCTGGATCATGCGCGCGCACCTCGCACGCTTGCTCGTCATGGAGCCCGATCTGCTCCTGCTCGACGAACCGACGAACCACCTCGACCTCGAATCGCTCTATTGGTTCCAGGATTATCTCACCGGGTACCCCGGCGCGATCCTCATGATCTCGCACGACCGCGAATTCCTGAACGCCCTCGTCGGCTCGATCGTCGAAATCTCGCACTCGAAGCTCCATCGCTACCGCGGCAACTGGGACAAATACATGGTGGAGAAAGCGGCGCGCGAGGAGCAGCACCTGGCCGCCTACAAAAACCAGCAGAAGGAAATCGCTTCGCTGCAGGAATTTGCCGATCGCTTCCGCGCCAAGGCCAGCAAGGCTTCCCAAGCGCAGAGCAAGCTGAAGCAGATCGACCGTATGGAAAAGATCGAGGCGCCGCTCAATCAGGAAAAGACGGTGCACATGCGCTTTCCGCAGCCGCCGCGGTCGGGTATCCGCGCGATCGAGATGAAGGGCGTTGATTTTTCTTACGGCGATCTCACGGTCTATCGCAAGCTGGACTTCGAGGCGGAGCGCGGCCAGCGCACCGTGCTCGTAGGTCCGAACGGCGCAGGTAAATCCACGCTGCTCAAGCTCCTCGCCGGCAATCTCAAGCCCGCGGCCGGCACGGTCGAGCCCGGCTATAATGTCAAGGTCGGCTACTTTTCCCAGCACCGCATGGAAGGCCTGAAGCCCAAGGCCACGGTGCTCGAGAGCGTCCAGGACATGCCAAATCCTCCGGGCGAGCAGACGTGCCGCACGGTCCTCGGCTCATTCCTCTTCCGCGGCGACGATGTCTTCAAGCCGGTGGGCGTGCTGAGCGGTGGTGAAAAGACGCGTCTCGCGCTGGTCAAGCTGCTGCTCGATCCGCCGAATCTTCTGCTCATGGATGAGCCGACGACGCACTTGGATATTGGCTCGATCGATGCATTGATCAATGCGCTCCAGCAATACGAGGGCACGCTCATCTTCATCAGCCACGACGTGCATTTCATTCGCGCCATGGCCAAGACAGTGCTGCACATCAGTGCCGGCAAGCTCACGCCCTACGCCGGCGATTACCAATACTACCTCGAGAAATCGAAGGCCACCTCCGCCCGTGAAGCCCTGACCGCCGGTGAGAAGCTGACCAATTTCCAGCCCAACACCGCGCCCGTCGCAGCCTCTGGCGCGAGCAGCAACGCACCCACCCCGCGCAAGTCGAAGGAGCAGAAACGCGCCGAAGCCGAAGCCCGTCAAGCGCAGGCCAAGATCCGCAAGGACCACGATGACAAAGTCGCTTCGCTGGAAATGCAGATCGCCACGCTGGAAGGGAAACAGCGCGATCTCACCGCTGAGCTGGAAAAGCCGGAGACCTACGACAACGGTGGCCGCGCGGTGGAGATCAACCGCGATCTCATGGCCGCGAGCGAAAACCTCGCCCGCCTGACGAAGGAATGGGAAGCGTTGGCTGCCAAGGCTCCTGTGGATTGAACCCTCGGCGCCATTCCGATTCACGCGGCCTCACCCCTGCGGTGGGTATTCTGGAAACGCCGGCAGCTCCGGTTCGAGCGTAACCCACGCGCACGCGTCCGAGACCCAGATGTTCACCTGCGGGCGGAAGAAGCTCGCGTCGTCCAGCGAACTCGCCGTGACACCGATGCCTTGGTCGCTCTCACCGCCGGAAATCCGCGAGCCGCACTCGGCGCAAAAACCGCGCTTGTGCTGCCCGCCCCGGGCGCTCTCGGTGAAATGATGCCGGATCGTACCTTTGGTCCAGCGAAACCCCGATTTGGGAAGATATACCACCGGCACAAAAGCGCTGCCCGAGAGCCGCTGGCAATCGCGGCAATGGCAATTGAAGAGAAAGCTCGGTTCAGCCGTGATTTCGTAGCGGATCGCCCCGCAGGCGCATCCGCCGGTGAGTGGAAGTTTCATAGGTAGTTACGGTGTGGCTTGGGTTGGCTCTTGAGGCGTTCCTCGGTTTCTTTCAAGCGTTGCGCGAGGAAGGTCTGCTCCGACTTTAGCTCCGCGAGCTGGAGCGCCCGGTGGAAATGGCTGGCCGCGACCAGGTCGTTTCCCATCTGCGCCTCGAATTCGCCGAGCACAGCATAGAGCAGGTAATAGGACGCAAGCTCGCTGCGGCCGGAGATCGCCTTGACCGCCTCGAGCCCCTTCGCCGGGCCGTGCACATGAGCGACCGCGACGGCACGATTGAGCGCGATGACCGGGGAGTCATCGATGTCCGCCAGTCGATCATAGAGCGAGAGAATCTGCCGCCAGTCGGTGGAGGCATCGTCCGGAGCCGTATCATGACAAGCCGCGATACCCGCGTGAAGGTGATACTCGCTGATTTCATTGCCCGACGCGGAGCGGCCGAGATGCATGATCCCGCGCCCGATCATCTCGCGATTCCAGAGCGAACGATCCTGCTCCTTGAGCCGCAGAATATTGCCGTCGCTATCGACCCGCGCAGGCAGGCGCGCGCCATTCAATAGCATGAGCGCGAGCAGCGCATGGGTGCGGGGCTGATTCCCCGCCGGATGCTCGGCGAGCAACGACGTGAGGCGAATCGCTTCCGTGCACAGCTCCTCGCGCACGAGACTCTCGCCGCTGGAGGCCTTGTAGCCTTCATTGAAAAGGAGAAGCAACGTTTGCTGCACGCCATCGAGACGGCTCGCCAGCTCGGGGCCGGATGGAATCTCGAATGGAATCTTCTGCTCCTGGATGCGCTGACGCGCGCGGGTGAGGCGCTTGGCAATCGCGGCCTCGGTGGTGAGGAATGCGGAGGCAATTTCGCGCGGGCCGAGACCGCAGAGCGTCTTGAGCGCGAGCGCGGTCTGCGAATCCGGCGGAATGAGCGGGTGGCAGCACGTGAACATGAGCCGCAACCGGTCGTCTTTGATTTCACCGTCGAGCATGGGAGAGTCGTGGTCGCCGCCGCCTCCCTCGACCTGCGCGATGATCTCGGGCTCCTTCTCGTGGAAGCGCTTCTCGCGGCGCACGAGATCGAGGGCAAGATGCTTCGCCGTTTGCATCAGCCACGCAGCGGGATTCTTTGGGATGCCCTGGTAAGGCCACGTCTGCATGGCGCGGATGAGCGCCTCCTGCACCACGTCCTCCGCCATTTGCAGGCGGTCGGTGCCGAAGATGCCGGTCAGTACCGAGACCAGCTTGCCCGCTTCGTGACGGAAGAGATGTTCCGTGAGTTGCGGGATATTGGCAGTGGGATTACTCGTGTCGGCTTCCACGGAAAAGGGCGAAGATCAGCTAATGGTGCGAGGTCGCTTGCGTTTTGGAGTGCGCCGGTGCTCCGGCGCTTTCGAATAGCGGGTGGCTCTAGAATGAAATGCTGGAATTGCGAACTAGTGGCTTATCCCAAAGCGGCGGAGCACCGCCGCACTCCAAAACGCTATCGCGCGAGTCGTAAACTTAGACCTCGGCGGTGGCCATCTCGCGGGCCGCGAGCTCACTGGCCGCACAGCGGGCGAGCAGCGGGCGCACTTCCACCGTGGTGCCGTAGCCCAGCGTGGGGCATTCCTGAGCGATCTCGGTGGCCTCTTCGAGGCTGCTCACGGAGAGAATGAAATAGCCGGCGACGGATTCCTTGGCCTCGGCGTAAGGGCCGTCGACCACGTTCTTCATCTTGCCGGAGACGACCTTCGAATCGGGAGCGAGCGATTGCCCGCCCTTGCAGCGGCCTTCAGCCATGAGACGGCTGAACCATGCCATCCACGTCGTCATGGTTTTCTGGATTTCATCCGGCGACAGGTCCTTGTGCCAGTCGGCGCCACGGAAGAGGAGGAGGTAATCGGATTTTTCGGAGTCGGAGTTCATAGCTTTTGAGTCGGTTATCGGTTTCTGGGGATCAAGCGAGGGCGGACGCTGCGGCATTAGTAACAGGGCTAGTCACGGAGCGGCCGTTGAGCATCTCGGCGATGCACTCCAACGGCGCGGCGGCGAGCTGACTCGCCAGGCACTGCGCCGGCATGGGACGCACTTCGACCGTAGCGCCGAAGGGGACCGTTGGGCATTCCCGGGCGATCTCCACGGCTTCATCGAGCCCGCTGACTTCGAGGAGAAAATAGCCGGCCACCGCTTCCTTCGCTTCGGCGAAAGGGCCGTCGGAGACTTTCCGGTCCTTGCCGGAGATGATCTTGCCGCCACCACTCAGCGAGCTCCGTGCCTTGGAACGTCCTTCGGCCACGAGGCGATCGGACCACGCCATCCAGTCGATCATAATCTTTTGCACTTCCTCGGGCGTGAGACCGCGGTGCCAATCGAGACCGCGGAAGAGGAGGAGATATTCGGACTTGGCAGGTGTGGAGCTCATGGGCGCGTTACTTGTGTGCTTCGGCTTCAGCGAGTCCCTTCAAGTCCGCGAGACCCTTTTCAAACATCGGGCCGCACATCTTGTCGCAATCCATGACCAGACTCACCGCCTTGGTGACGAAATTGTAGGTGCCCGTCATGGTCCAGGTGACTGCGGTTTGATCGCCGTTCGGTACGAAGGTAAATACCACTTGGTTCGTGCCCTTGAACGGCTTGAGGAAATCGAGCCGGTAATCGAGCTGCTCGCCCGGACGGGCCGCAGTGCAGGTCATGCTCCCCTCCCCCGCCTGGCCATTTCCCACCCACGAGAAGCTGGCGTCCTGACCGGACTCCGGCCCCGTATAGGTAAGCTTGGCCGCAGGATCGATTTTGGCAAAGGGCGACCACTCCTGGAATTTATGCAGATTGCTCACATGATCGAAGATGATGGCGGGCGGCGCGCCGATGGTCGCGCTGCGAGAAACACGGAAGTTCGCCGGCCGGGTGGCCACGACGATGACAAAGATCACGACGAGACCGAATAGGCCGAGGAGGATGAATTTCAGCATAGGATTCGGAGAGGTTGAGCTTGGCGTTGCAGGTTTAGTTCAGCAGGCCCGCGAATTTTCGGCGGGCGTCCCAGAGGAGGTAGAGCGCGAGAAGAACGATGACGATGGTCATCGGATCGGGCACGGTCTTGGCGACGAGGGTCTGAAACGCCAGGATGTTGAGAATGATGGGCCCGAGCACGAGCAGGCCGTAGTTCCGCGTCTTCGGGATCGCCACGAGGATGCCGCCGATCAGCTCAAAGATCTTTACGAAAGTCATATAGCCCGTGGCCAGGAAGACCTGGTTGAACAGGGCCACTGGGGAGCCTTCGGGCAGCGGAGGAATTTTGACGAGGTGAAACAACACCACGACGCTGGCCATGATGAAGAGGAGCCCGAGGAGAATTCCGGCAACGATAGGGATGTATTTCATGATTGGGTTGAGGTGGCTGACATCTTGGCGAGCTCCGCCTCGATGCGGTCGAAGTTCTCTTCATTGGCTGGCACGACGAAATCGCGCACGGTCCGGGATTTCTCGACCGTCGGATGAAGCATGTGCCAGGTGAGCTGCGTCTTGGCGCCACGCTCCTCGAGAAGGACGGTCATTTGGAATTCGTGCACCGGATCGATATGGCGGAAGACGATCCGCTCGGGCTGCACGATCTCGTCGAAGATACTGTGGTTCGGGTAGTCCGAGCCATCCGGCCCGTGCATGATGAACCGCCAGTGGCCACCGGGACGAAAATCGTATTCGTGAAAGGTGTTGGTGAAACCGCGCGGCCCCCAGCATTGCGCGAGGTGCTTCGGATCGGCGTAAAGGCGGAAGACGAGCTCGCGCGGCGCATCGAGGAGCCGGGTGGTGACAATGGTGCGCTCAGCGGCGCTGGGGTCGGTGGCAGCGGTGCTCATGACGATTTAATTTGTCGGCGCTTCCTGAAGATTAGCGGTCTGAACAGAGGGAATCTTGCACATTCATACCCATGACGAACGGCGGACGCCATTCTGGACATTGCCGACAAGGATTTTTGCGTGGGCGGGAAAAAGATGTGCGGCCCAATTCTCAGGGAGGCTTTTAGGTGCTTTTACGCCGACATTAAACGCAGAGGGCGCGGAGAACGCAGAGGGCCGCAGAGGGGATTTGGCCAGTGCTGGCCAGAGTCACTGGAGGGCCGCTGCTCCGTCAGCGCCCACCTCAAGCGATTCTTGAGAGTAGTTTTCCATACAGCAAACAGGATGGCCGCTGATTTTAGCGTTAGCGCCGTTCCTCCGGGTAGGGCCACCCGCGCCATCGGGTGCCCACTTTTGGGGGCGTGGAAGTAGTGGCGGTGGAGGCCGGAATGCGCGCGCAAAACGGCATCCAGTCTCCGACCGCCCACCACTTTGCCACACCACATGCGAGGGCACCCGGCGGCGCGGGTGGCCCTACCCGGGCAGACGGCGCTCGCGCTAGGACCGCAGGTCTCGCCTGCTACCCAATCGGGAATTACTTTCGAGAAGCACCCTTAACTCGAAGTTGCCCCCGAAGTGTGGGCGCGGACGGAGCGGCAGCCCTCCAAGGATCACGGACGCGCCAAAGCGCGCTTCTCTGCAAGGCGGCGCCACACCTGCTCCGCGACCCACGCCAGCGCGAAGGCCGCGAAGAACCACTCGAAGACGACGATGCCGGGATAAACGACGCGCTTGGAATGGTTCGCCATGCTCGTCCAGATGAGTGGCTGCAACTGCACAAAGCAGAAAAAGGCCAGCCAGAGGAAGCGGCCATTCCGGGTGATGAGGGCGACCAGCAGGCCGAGCATGGCCAGGATCTGCGTGGCGTGGCTCAGGCCAAAGGGCGTGAGGTAGCACACCTCCGTGAAGCCGTACCACCACCGGTGCAGGACGTCGCCCATGCCGTGCTCGGCGGCGTAATCGTGCCAGGAAAAGGTGGGGTGCTCGCCTTGCGAACGGGCTTCCTCGTAGGTGTCCACCCACATGAAATTGGCGATGTGGCCGTGGAAGATCGGATTGCCGTAATCGCGCACCCGCGGCACCCAACTCGGCGCGGTACAGATAATCCCGACGAGCACAGCGATAGCGTAATTGCCGACAAAGCGGCCCAGGCGCCGGCCAAGCGGCGCAGTGCGATCGCGCAGCAGCGCCCACAGGTCCCAGAGGAAGAGCGCACCGAGCAGGGCCATCCAGATGAAGAGGCCATTCGTGCGCGCGAGGTAGGAGATCCCCGCAAAGCCCGAAGCCACCCAGAGCCAGACGCTCTTCCTGTCCTGCAAGTAGCGGAGAAATCCGTAGAGCACCGGCACCTCGAGCAGGATAAACAGCGGCTCGGTCATGAGCATCGTGCCGATCTGCTGCATGAGAAAGGAATTCGTGATGAAAAGAAGCCCCATCAGCGCGGCCACCAGTGCATTGCGGAAAAGCCCGAGCGTCGCGAAATACAGCACCACGAGGGTGAGCAGGCCGATGACGATATTGACCATGCCGAGGGCAAACATGCTGTCCGGCGCAAACTTCAGCGACGGCGCGAGCAATAGCGGATAGAGTGGCTGGCGGTGCGGCTTTTTCTTCACATACGGCATGGAGAAATCGCCGTCGGCGAATTCCTGCCCGATGTCGCGATACTGCCGCGAATCCTCACGAATAAAGCGCCCGGCCCGATACGGATCCTTCAGCAGCTTGTTCAGCATCGGCACCGTGATGCACAGGTAGACGATGCAGAGAATCGGCAGGACGATGGCCGGGTGCAGCACCTTGCGCGCTAGCGCGAGCCAGCGTGGCGGCGGGTTGGATTCCGCAGCTACTGACACCGTTTCGGAAGGCGCACCGGCGCTCATTTCTCGACGTCTGCAGCAACCCGCGTGGGCACGTGCCGCAGCCCCCCGGCTCCGCTCTGTTCGCCTTCGCGGACATGCTCGTGATACTCCGCGTCTTCGTTTACCTCCCAGATGTTATAGCGCTGCTCGCCAGCCACGATGTTCTCGACCGTCAGCATGGCGGTCATCATCGAGTGGTCCTGGTTGTTGTACTTGTGCATGCCATTGCGGCCGACGAGGTGCAGGTTCGGGAAGCGTTCCTCGAGTTCCGCACGCATGGTGGCGATGTATTCGCGATAGTGGTCGTCGTAGACCGGGTAGGCTTTTTTCTGGCGGGTGACGCAGCCGTCGACCACATCGCCGGGCTCGGCGATGCCGAGCTGCTGCAACTCTTTCGTCGCGAGCGCGATGAGGTCCGGATCGGACATGGCCCACAGCCCATCGCCCTCGAAGCAGAAATACTCCATGCCGTAGCAGGCCTTGGAATGATCGGGCACCATCTCAGGCGACCACGATTTGAAATTCTGGATGCGGCCGACTTTTACTGCCGGGTCGTGCACGTAGATCCAGTTATCGGAAAGCTTGTCGCGTTCCGTGAGGATGAGCGAGACGATGAGGAAATCGCGGTAGCGCAGCGACTCGGCGGCGGCAGCCCCCTTCTCCGAAAGACCCGGGCGCAGGGCGCGCGCGAGCTCCCGCATGGGCGTGGAGGAAATGACGTGACCGGCGGTAAACTGCTCGGTGCGGCCCTCCGCATCCGTCGCGGTGACGGTCCACTGGCCGGTGCCGGCGTCGCGCGTGACATCCGTCACGCGGCGGCCCATGAGCACGGTTCCGCCGAGTTGCTGGATCTTCTCGGCGCACACTTCCCACAGCATGCCCGGCCCACGGCGCGGGTAGCGGAAGGAATTGATGAGCGTCTTGATGACTTTGCCGCCCTTGCCGCCGCTGCTGCTGCCGGGCTTTTTCTTCGGCTTCAGCGCATTGAGCAGTGCGCTGCCGAGGGAGAGACCCTTGATGCGCTGCGCGGCCCAATCCGCGGAGATCTCCTTGGTGTCCATACCCCACACCTTCTCGGTGTAGGTCTTGAAGAACATGCCGAAGAGGCGCTTGCCGAATTGGTTGCTCACCCAATCCTCGAAATTATTCGCGGGCTTCACCGGGAAGAGCTTCGCCTTGAGGTAGGAGAAGCCACAGAGCATCGACTCCCAGATCCCGAGCTTGGAGAGCGCCTCACCAGCGCTCAACGGATAGTCGAAGAACTGACCGCGGAAAATGATGCGCGAGGAGCGCGGGCGATTGAGCATGTCCTTCTCGAGGATCTCGGTCCAGAAATCCTCCACTCGCTGGGACTTGGAAAAGAAACGGTGGCCGCCGATGTCGAAGAGGAAGCCCTTGTACTTCACCGTGCGGGAGATGCCGCCCACGTATTCCGGATCCGCCTCCAGGACGGTGACGGGGACGTTTTGTTTGGCCAGGAGGTAGGCTGCGGTAAGACCCGCAGGACCGGCGCCGATGACGAGAACGGAGGTAGGAGGCATGAAAAGGGGAGCAATGAGTCAACCAGAGTTGGCGGATGTCCAGCAACGACTGTGAGAAATAATTCAACTCAATCAGTAGCGCCAAACGCTACTAGATTCCGAAGCAATCACGCTACGCCAGCAAAAAACTTCGCCCGCCGGTCTCTGCGAGGGGCTTCCGAAAACTGGGCAGAGGAATTTTAAAACCGCAGATTACGCGGATACCACGGCTTTTCCGTTGGCCCTCTTTTCGAAATCCGTGTCATCCGTGAAATCCGTGGTCATTCCTCTACTTAAAACGAGTTTCGGCATCCGCTCTCAGGTGCAGACCCGCGATTTTCTGCTGGGGAAACGGCTCGGGGCGGCGCAAATTCCCGGCAGCACACTGGCATGATTCCTCCCCTCGCGGCTCAAACGAGTATCGTCTTCGATCCGATCCTGCCCATCGGAGCTGTGGTGCTTCTGGGAGCAGCCATGCTGGTGCTGACGATTGCCATCTACCGACGGGTGGGGTCACGGCTCTCGGCGTTCCAAAATGGGACGCTCCTGCTCTTCCGCCTGCTCGGCCTGGCGCTGGTGCTGGCGCTGCTCTTGCAGCCGTCGCGGATGGAGGAAACACAGCCGCCGGTGACCAATCGCGTCACGTTGGTGGCCGTGGACGATTCCCGCAGCATGGCCCAGAAGGATGTGGAGCAAGGAACGCGCTCCCAAGCCGCCCGCGCCCTGCTGGCGGACGCCAGCCTCGTGAAACCCGATGGCACACCGGCCGATCGCGAGACACGGCTGTTCCAATTTGGCGAGGACGCGATGCCGCTGAAGAACGCCAACGATCTCAAGACCGATGGCGTAACCACCCGCACGCATCGCTCGATCTCGACGATCATCTCCTCACTCGGCGCCAACGACTCCGCACGTGCGCTGCTCATCTTCAGCGATGGCCACGACTTCGAGCTCACGAACCCGGCGAAGACCGGCTTTCTCGCCCGCCAGCGCGGGGTGCCGATCTATGCCGTGGCGCTCGGCAAGCAGGGCAAAGTGCGCGACGTGAGCGTGCGCATCACCAGCTATCAGCCCTACTGCTACGTGAAACAGAAGGCGCGCATCAGCGCCGCGCTGCGCCTCATCGGTTGCGAATTGGAAACCCTGAAAGTCGAACTGCTGCGCGGCGATCAAGTGGTGCAGACACAGCAACTGCGCGCGGGCGACGAGCCGGAAATCGCGGCGCATTTTGACGTCACCGAGCCGGCGGTGGGGCAATACGAATACGAGATTCGCGTGACGCCGCTGCAGGGCGAGACGGACACGGAGAACAATCGCGCGCTGACTTATCTCAATGTCATCGACCAGCAGATCCAGGTGCTCTTTCTCGAGGGTTCGCCCTATTGGGACACCACTTTTCTCCAGCGCTCCCTGCTGCGAAACGACAAGATGAACGTGGACAGCATCGTGCAGTACGCCACCGGCAAGGCGCGCGTGGTGCGCAAGAAACCCGGTGAGAAGGAACTGAAGATTCCCGCGACCGCCGATGAATGGCGCCGTTACGACGTAGTGGTGCTCGGCCGCTCCGTGGACAAGCTGATCGGCACCGAGGGACTGCACCAACTCGAGGATTACGTGAAGAATCACGGCGGCACGTTGATCTTCAGCCGCGGACGCGCCTTCGGCAGCGACGCGCCCAATGAACTGGAACCGATCATCTGGTCCGCCCAGCCCACGGAGCACGTGCGGCTACAGGTGGCGCGCGAGGGGCAGGCGTTGGCACCGTTCCGCACCATCACCGGCCCGGGAAGTGCGGAGAATGTGCCCGACCTCATCGCCAGCTACGGTGTGACGGAAAAGAAATCACTCTCCGCCACACTGGCCACGGCGCAGGCAGCCGAAGGGGGCGAAGCGGTGCCGGGCATGGTGCACCGGCGCTTCGGCGAGGGGCAGGTGCTGAGCGTGGGCGTGGACGGCCTCTGGCGCTGGGCTTTCAATGCGAAGATCGAGGGGGTGAATACGCTCTTCGATCGGTTCTGGGATCAGATGATCCTCTGGCTCATGGCGGGACGCGATTTTCTGCCCACGCAGCAGTATGCGCTGCGCGCCAATTCGGCGAACATTCCGCTGGGCGAGAAGATCTATTTCCGCGCCATCGTCCGCGAAGGCGCCGCGAAGAAACCGGCCCTGGATATTCCGCTGACCATCGCGCGCGACAAGACCGAGGAAGGCCGCACGGCCTTGCGTCCGGACGCGAATGCCGCGGACAAACTCACCGCTGAATTCCTCGCCGCCAAGCCGGGCAAATACACCGCCACGGCAAAATTCCCCGACGGCACTTCGCAAGCCGCGCGCTTCGTCGTCTTCGATGACAATCTCGAGCAAACTGAAGTAGCGACCGATGCCGGCTACCTGCGCAAGCTCTGCGAAAGCAGCGGAGGCCGCCTGCTTTTTCCCAGTGAAATCAACAAGCTGCTCGACGAACTGAAGAACGACAAAATCGAATCCGCCCCCATCCGCAAACTGACCAGCATGTGGGATCGCGTGTGGGTCTTCTGGCTCATCGGGTTGCTCTTCGGAGTGGACTGGTATCTGCGCCGCCGCTGGGGGCTGGCGTAAAGCAGTTTCGATTTAGATTACCGCATCGACCCGAGCGATAGCGCCGAAATAAGATCTCTGTCATCCTGAGCGGAGCGGGGATGACTGGCTTTTTTTTGGAACACGCTATCGCGCGGGGCGCGCGCCGTTATTTGTCCCGCGGCTTTCTTCGCTCCGCAAACGCCACGCAGCAGCCAGATTCCAAACGTCATGATGATAGCGCTGCAGCACTGCAGTCATCACGATCTCTTCGACTACACACGCGACGAAGATCCACAACGCGATCGCCAGCGGCACCGGCGTCTCTGTGAAGAGCAATGCAAGAATCCCTAGCAACAATGTCAGCCCCGTTAGCTTGGCCAGAAACGAGTGATAACTCGTCATCTTGCCAAACCGCCAAAAACAAAACCCCCAGCTCACCACCTGCAGCACCATCGCCGTACCGAACGGCCAGGCCAGCGTAAGAACCCAGGAGCGATACCCAAACCACAACCCCACACCAAGACAGACAAAGAGCCACACATCTGCACACCCATCCGCCAGTCGCAGGCTCAGCGTGGAGACGCCCAGTTTCCGCGCAATCACGCCATCATAAATATCCGATACCACCGCCGCGACATAGAGCCACCCTGCTACCGCAGCGTGCTGGTGGAAAAGCAGCCACGTGATGACCGGCGCCAGAACAACACGCGAGGCAACCAGCAGTGCAGGGATGGATTTGATCGATAACAAATGGCGGATGGCAGATAGCCCGATCTACCACTGGCGGACGTTTCGGGCGAAACAAAAGGCAGCACGACCATCACCACCGCACAGTTTGCTTGTCAGGCTCGGCGCGACCGGCCACAGAACCCGCACCCACCCGCCATGTCTCCGTTTCAAATCGCGTCGTTCATCTTCATCATCGTCGTGCCGCTGGCGGTCTGGATGTTCGATCGCAAACCGCATACGCAGCACCTTACGCAGGTTTGCGAGCGCACACTCGCCGCCGCGCTCGTGCTCGCACTCGTCGGCGAACTCATCGCGAAGATTTCCGACGGTACTTTCAATTTGGCCAATGCCCTTCCCATGCAACTCTGCGACTGGGCGCTCTTCATCATCAGCGCCGCACTGTGGTGGCGCTGGCGGCCGGGCTTCGATGTCGCCTATTTCTGGGGTCTCGCCGGCACGGCGCAGGCGCTCTTCACCCCGGCCATCGCCAGTGACCTGCCGTGGTTCCGTCTGTTCGGCTTCTTCTTCATCCACGCCGGGATCGTGGCCGGCGTCTTGCATCTGCTCCTCACCGGCCGCTTCCGCCCGGAATGGCCGCGCTCGATCCTCCGCCTCTTTCTCGCTTCAGTGAGTTACGTCGTCATCGCTCTCATTGTGAATGCCCTCACCGGCGGCAACTACGGCTTCCTCAGCCACAAGCCGCCCACGCACTCGATGCTCGACCTTTTTTCCGACACGCACTGGCTTTACGTGCTGGAGATCAATCTCACGGGATGGGTCTTCTTCGTGGTTCTCTATCTTCCTTGGGCGGTGGCCGATTTGCTCCGACGAACGCGATGCCAGCGCTAACCGATTTCGCCCTCGAGAAGATGCGGATTCTGGGCGGTGCGGTCGGTATTGCTTATAAGGCGATCGGTATTACACTAACCCCATGAAGACGATCACGATCAAGGTGCCGGATTTCCTGAACGCCTCGCTCGATGCCGCGGCGGCCAGCAAGAAAACCACGAAATCCGAGATCGTGCGGGACTTACTAATGCAGGCCTTACCGACGAAAGGAGCTTCCTCATCTCCTAAAATGGCGCGCCCCTCACTGCACGATCGTTTACGCAAATACCAAGGGGCGGGACCATCCGGGGTGAAGGATTTGGCTTCGAATCCCGCTCACCTCGCGGACTATGGCCGCAAGTAAGGGCATCATTCTCGATACCGGCCCGCTGGTGGCTTATCTGGCGAACGACGAACAGCATCACGCTTGGGCAACCGAGCAATTTGCGCAGCATGAAGGGCCGATCGTCACGTGCGAAGCAGTCGTGAGCGAGGCTTGGTTTCTTTTGCGGCGTCTGCCGCGTCACCTTCGGCGCTTGCGCGCCATGCTGGCCGATGGCGCCTTCGATCTTTCCTTTCATCTCCAGGAGGAAGGCGCCGCCGTTTCCCACCTGATGGACCGCTTCGACGACGTGCCGATGTCGCTGGCCGATGCCTGCCTCGTGCGACTCTCCGAACTGCATCCAAAGCTGCCATTACTGACGCTGGATTCCGACTTCAAAATCTATCGGCGGCAGGGGCGGCAGTTGATCCCGGTGATCGCTCCGCGGTAAAAAAAGCTCGGCCAAAGAAAGCAAAAGGCGCACGGGGAAACCGTGCGCCTTTCGGGATAAACTTCAGGTGTCCGCTTAGTAGCGGTAGTGGTTCGGCTTGTAAGGACCTTCCACTGGCACGTCGAGATAGGCGGCCTGCTTGGCGGTGAGCGTGGTGAGCTTCACGCCAATCTTCGCGAGGTGCAGGCGGGCTACTTCTTCGTCGAGCTTCTTGGGCAGGACATAGACGGCGGGCTTGTAGGTATCCTTGTTCTTCCAGAGGTCTAGCTGGGCGAGCGTCTGGTTGGAGAAACTGTTGCTCATGACGAACGACGGATGGCCGGTGGCGCAGCCGAGATTCACGAGGCGGCCTTCGGCGAGCAGGAAGATTTCCTGGCCGGGCTTGAAGGTGTATTTGTCGACCTGCGGTTTGATGTTCGTGCGCACGATACCGGGGTAGTTCACGAGCTTCTCGACCTGAATTTCGTTGTCGAAGTGGCCGATGTTACAAATGACGGCCTGGTCCTTCATCTTGACCATGTGCTCGATGGTGATGACGTCGACATTGCCCGTGGTGGTGACGTAGATGTCGCCGCGGCCCAGGGTGTCCTCGATCGTCGTGACTTCGTAACCTTCCATCGCAGCTTGCAGCGCGTTGATCGGATCGATCTCCGTGACGATGACCCGGGAGCCCTGGCCGCGCAGCGACTGCGCGCAGCCCTTGCCCACGTCGCCGTAACCAATGACCACGGCCACTTTGCCGGAGATCATGACGTCGAGCGCGCGGTTCAGGCCATCGACCAGCGAGTGGCGGCAGCCGTAGAGGTTGTCGAACTTCGAC
>JBGGMZ010000099.1:0-29372 GCA_041287745.1 Chthoniobacter sp.
GCGGCTCACAGACTTATGGAGCCTTGCAGAGGCTTCCAAAATAGAAGTTTGGAGGTAGGCGGCTGATTCTGGCACGCTGCGCCCGTCTCCCTCCTCTCCCATGAAACAATCCTTCCTCTCCGCCGGGTTGGTGCTCGCCGCTGCTGCCGTGACGATCGCCGCCGTTTCCAAGCCTGCGAAACATCTCACTCCGCAACGCGTGGCTGAAGTCAACGCGCTGAGCGATAGCAACCCCGATCTTGCTCGCGTGAGCGTGGCGATCTCCGGCGTCTCCAAGGTGCGCACGGTCTCCGACGGGCGCAAAGCGGTGCTGGAGATGATTCGCGAATTTCGCTTTCCCACCGCGTTCAACCCGCCGGCAGCGCCCAAGGAAGCGTTGGCCGGCAAGACCAATCAGGATGGCGTTTACCCCATCACGCCAACCACGCCCACGGAATTCGAGACGCTGAATACGGGGTGGACGATTACGCTCACCACCAAGGCTCGCGGCGGGCTGGTGGAAGTTTACGGCGTGGCAGATTTTGTGGAAGTGGACCTGATCGCCGGTGGCTACGGCGCACTGTCCGGACCGATCATCACAGACCAAGGCGTATTGATTACCCCGAACCGGCTCGACCTGCCGAAATCGAAAACCACGACCACGCGTTTCCATGTTTTCGCACTGCCGGGCGAATCCTACGACGTGACGCTCTACCGCGGCACCAAGGCGGAAAAGCACACCGTGACGGTGGCGGCAGAGTAGCCTTCCCGAGAGGCAGGGAGGAGGAATTAACCACGAAGGCACGAAGACACGAAGGAAGAGGAGAAGGCCTTGGTACTTTTTGGTTCGGCTTCCCCTTCTTCCTTCGTGCCTTCGCGTCTTCGTGGTTCACTTTCTTGATCCACCGGAGACCCAAGCCCGGGGGCTGCCTCATTCCTCCAACTCAGCAGCGACATCCCGCGCGCCATGGAGGATGCGGGCGATCTGCAATGGATCGGTGCCTTTCCGATAGATCACCAGGTAGAAATCGCGGACACAGTAAAACATCACCTCTGGATCAGGAGTCAGATCTTTGCGCCGATGACCCAGTGAAGGTTTTCGGGCCAATTGAGCACAGGCTCTTTCCATGTCGGCCCACAGAGCATCGGCGGCCGAGGGGTTCTGGCTTTCGATGCCGATGAAAGCCCAGATCTCCCGAAGACCATCGATCGCCTCTGCGGTCAGGACATACCGCGCGCTCACCGCTTCGTCTTTTTCTGCTGCTGATTGCGCCAGGCATGGAGTTCTGCCCAAGCTTGGTCGGCAGGAACAGTGCGTCCAGCACGACAGGAAGCCATGCCTTCTTCGATCTTGGCCCGGATTTTCGCCTGCCAGAGCTCTTCGCGACGCTTGAGCAGGCGAAGCCCTTCGCGGACGACTTCACTGGCGGTTTCATACTCCCCTTGGGCTACTTTGTTGCGGACGAAATCCTCCAACATCCCCAAGGAAACATTCATGCTCATGCTGCCAGACTAAAAGCAGGCACAGCGGATGTCAATTTTTGCCATTCCGCCGAGAATTCTCTTGGGAATCATCGCCCGCGCCTGCCGTTTAGAGCAGTTGCCAAAAAATTCCGGCTAAGGGGATGGAATTAGGAAAGCAGGAAAGCAGGGAGAGAAACTTTTCTCTATTCCTGCTTTCCTAAGTTCCTGATTCAAACCCGTTTTCCTCCCCCATCCGGAAATTCCTTTTGGCAACTGCTCAAGGTAAATTAACCACGAAGGCACGAAGACACGAAGGAAGAGGAGAAGGCCTTGGTACTTTTTGGCTCGGCTTCCCCTTCTTCCTTCGTGCCTTCGCGTCTTCGTGGTGATCTTTCCGAGCCAAATCGCTTTCCATTTTGCACGCTCGCCGCAGGCGCATGAGCAAAACTGAGGGTCGCGCTTGCCGCGAGGGCCGTGACGGGGAAAGATGGACGGCTCATGATTTCCCTCGACCCCGATAATGCCGCGATCGCGTTCCCCGAACGCATTCGCGAGATCTTTTCGGAGACGGGGCTGCTGGCGAAGGCCAAGAATTTCGAGTACCGGCCGGAGCAGCAGCAGATGGCAGTGGAAGTGGCCATGGCGCTGAGCGAGCAGCGGCACCTGGTGGTGGAGGCAGGGACGGGCGTGGGTAAATCGCTGGCCTATCTGGTGCCGGCGGTGCTGTGGGCGATGGAAAAGAAGAAGAAGGCGGTGATCTCGACCTACACGATCAATCTGCAGGAGCAGCTGGTATATAAGGACATCCCGATCGTGCAGAAGGTGCTGCCGGTGGAATTTGAGGCGATGCTCTGGAAGGGGCGGGCGAACTATTTATGCCCACTGCGACTGGAGCGCGCGATGGCCCATGCGCAGGAGCTTTTCACTTCGCCGGAACAATCGGAGCTCCAGCGCATCCATGATTGGGCGCAGACGACGCAGGATGGGTCGCTGGCGGACTTTTCCATAGAGCCGGACCCGACGGTCTGGGCGCAGGTCTGCAGCGAGCAGCACATCTGTACTACGAAGTCCTGCGGAACGAACCCGAAGTGCTTTTACCAGCGGGCGCGCAAGCGGCTCATCACCGCGGACGTGGTGGTGATGAATCACACCCTCTTTTTCCTGAACCTGGGCGGCATTGCGGAGCAGGAGGAGAATGAGAGCGGTTACCTTTTTTCCAATGACTTCGTGATCTTCGACGAGGCGCACACCGTGGAGCAGGTGGCGGCGCGACAGATCGGGCTCGGCGTATCGCAATACGGGCTGCGGTATGCGCTGCAGCGACTCTACAATCCGAAGACAAAGAAAGGGATCTTCCAGGTGCATCGCAATGCGGACGCGGTACGGGAGACCGCGTCGTTGCTCGAAGAGGTGGATACGTTTTTCGACAAGATCGGCGAACGCGGGGATTTCAAGAAGGGCCGGGAGTATCGGGTGCGACAGCCGGATATCGTGTCGGATTCGCTGACGGGCCCACTGGCCAAGCTGCAGGCGCTGGTGGTGGAAACCTTGCGCGGCGTGGAGGACGACATTGCCAAGGCTGAGCTGTAGGATCTCGGGCGGCGGATTCGCGATGCGCGCAGTGCGCTCGCGACGTTCCTGAAGCAGGAGGCGGACGACCACGTCTACTGGATCGAGAAGACGGGGAAGACCCAGCAGTATCACGCCCTGCACGCCGCACCGATCGATGTGTCGGCCTACTTGCGGGCGCTGCTCTTCCCGGAGGGGAAGTGTTGCATCATGACCAGCGCGACGCTGAGCGTGGGGACCGAGGCGCTGACCTATTTCCGCAACCGCGTGGGGGCGGATGAGGTCGAAGCGCGGCAGATCGGGAGCCCCTTCGACTATGAGCGACAGATGAAGCTCTATATTACGCGCAAGATGCCGGACCCGCGCGACGCGAGCTACGAGGCGGCGCTGGCCGAGCACATCGAGCATTTCGTGGGAATGACCAAGGGGCGGGCGTTTGTGCTGTTCACCAGCTACAAGGCGATGTCGAACCTGGCCGCGGCCCTCCGCGAACGGCTGGACGATCTCGATTACAAGCTGCTGGTGCAGGGCGAAGGACTGCCACGGCATCGGCTCATCGCGGAGTTCAAGAAGGATGAGCGGCACGTGCTTTTCGGGACGGAGAGCTTTTGGAGCGGCGTGGATGTGCCGGGCGAGGCGCTATCGAATGTCATCATCACGCGGCTGCCGTTTGCCGTTCCGGATCACCCGCTGATCGAGGCTCGCCTCGAGCTCATCGAGGCGGGTGGCGGGGATGCGTTTGCGGAGTATTCATTGCCGGAGGCGATTTTGAAGCTGCGCCAGGGGGTGGGCCGGCTCATCCGCACGAAGCAGGATCAGGGGATCGTGGTCATCCTCGACAACCGGGTGCTGACGAAAGGCTACGGGCAGGCGTTTCTGAGGGCGCTGCCGAAGTGCCCCGTAGAAGTGGTGTAAGGAGCTCGTAGGGCGAAGGTCGATGGGGCGGCGAAAATAGAGACCTCTTCTATAACGCGTCATTCGCCGTTCCCGTATTCCGGGCTCCTTCACGCGCGTGCGGCGCGTGGAAGTGTCTGACCTGACGCAGTATGGACACGCAGCTGTGCGTTCTTGACCAACCGACCGCGACACTTGGCTTTTTTTGCGCGCCACACCCGCTGAGCAGGGAAACCGAAAGTAAACTTCAGGAAAAAGATTCGCCTCCTTTTTTTCGTCGTAAAGCACACTCCCCCACAGAGTAAATCGCCGGGCAGACACGGAAGATGGTAAAACGTTCAGATTTTTTAATTTGATCATTGGCAAACCGATTGCTAGCAACGCGCGTCGCCGGGATCAGGCTTACCCCCGATTCGTGGCGACACCTAAACCAACCAAGAAAAATACAAGAAAGACCCAACATGACCAAACACAGCATCGCAGCTTCCTGCGCGCTCACCTTGGCCGCCTTCGGTTTCGCTCCCGCGAGCTTCGCAGGCGACGGCAAGGACGTGAAGGAAACGAAAGACATCAAGGAAACCGTCAAAGAGTCGTGCATCACCGGCGACATCGGCGTGACCTTCGTCTCCGAGTACATCTCCCGCGGCCTTGTCCTGGAAAACCAGGGCGTGATCGCCCAGCCCTACCTCGACCTCTACTTCAAGCTGTATGAAGGCACGGGCTTCATCAACAAGGTCCAGCTCAATGTCGGCCTGTGGAGCTCGATCCACTCGCACGTGCAGCCCGACGGCAGCACGGACACGACCCGCAACTGGTACGAGTTCGACTACACGCCCGGCATCGCGATCACCTTCGCCAAGAACTTCACGTTCACCGCGAGCTACTTCGAGTTCGACTCTCCGTCCAGCTCGTTCGACACCGCGCGCAGCCTGAACTTCAACCTCGCGTATGATGACACCGACTTGCTCGGCGCCTTCGCACTTCACCCGCACGTCACCTACCTCCGCGAGATCACCGCTCCGGGGTTCGCTGGCCTCGGGCCGAATGGCAACTACTACGAGATCGGTCTGGCTCCGAGCCACACGTTCGGCATCGTGACCCTCACGATCCCGCTCACGCTCGGCCTCGGCAGCGAGCACTTCTACCAGGACGACACCTACGGCTACTTCGCCGCTGGTGCCCAGCTCTCCGTTCCGCTCAGCTTCATCCCTGAGTGCTACGGCAAGTGGACGTTCTCGGGTGGCTACACCTACTACAACCTTGGCGCCGCTGTGGCGGATGCGACCGCGACCGGCCATCACTCGCAGCACGTGTTCCAAGGCTCGATCGGCCTGACCTTCTAATCAAGGTTTAGGACCTTTCGGTCTCTCTTGCGGCTCCTCCGGGCTTCGGCCCGGAGGAGTCCGTGAGGCCCAAAAAGAGAGCGCGCCACAGGGCGCGAATGAGGCCTCAAAAAATCGGTTCTTTTCGCGGTTCGCAAGCAGCCCAACTCTGGGCTTCGCTTTTCGCTCGGTTCAGCGCTTCCCCTCTCCACCTTCGCGCTGCATCGGGCTCCATCCCCTGTTTGGTGTTTCTCCTCGCGAGAGCAAAGTCAGAAACCACAACAACACCAAACACATGAAACTTCTCAAATCACTCGGGCTCGCGCTGCTCATCAGCGCGACCTCTCTCAGCTACTCCGTGCGTGCGGAGGACACCGTCAAGGTCGGTGTCCTGCACTCGCTCAGCGGCACCATGGCTATCTCGGAAACTTCCCTCCGCGACGTCCTCCTCTTCACGTTCGACGAGATCAACAAGAAGGGTGGCGTCATGGGCAAGAAGATCGAACCCGTAGTGGTCGACGGCGCCTCCAACTGGCCGCTCTTCGCGGAAAAGGCCAAACAGCTTCTCGAAGAAGACAAGGTCGCGGTGACCTTCGGCTGCTGGACCTCGGTGAGCCGTAAGTCGGTCCTGCCGGTTTTCGAAAAGGACAACGGCCTTCTCTTCTATCCCGTTCAGTATGAGGGCGAAGAGCTCTCCAAGAACATCTTCTACACCGCCGAGGCGGTCAACCAGCAGGCCACGCCGGCGGTTGACTACTACCTCGCCCAGGGCAAGAAGAAGTTCTATCTGCTCGGTAGCGACTACGTTTACCCGCAGACCACGAACCTCGTGCTCCTCGAGTATCTCCTCTCCAAGGGCGTTCCGCTCGAAAACATCGGCGGCGGCTTCAAGAAGGATGAATCCGGCAAGATCATCTCGGCCGGCAAGTACACTCCCTTCGGCCACACCGACTACCAGCAGATCGTTGCTGAAATCAAGCAGTTCGCGGCGGGCGGCAAAGCTTGCTTGATCAACACGCTGAACGGCGACACCAACGTGCCCTTCTTCAAGGAATACGCCAACGCCGGTCTCACCGCAGAAACCTGCCCGGTGTGCTCGTTCTCGATCTCGGAAGATGAATTCCGCGGTCTCCCGGCCAAGCAGCTCGTCGGCCAGCTCGGTTGCTGGACCTACTTCCAGTCGATCAAGTCTCCTGAAAACAAGAAGTTCGTCACGGACTTCCAGGCGTGGCTCAAGTCCAGCACGGTGCCCGGCATCGTGAAGGAAGGCCGCGTGACCTGCTCGCCCATGGTACTGAGCTATGATGGTGTGTATCTCTGGAAAGCTGCGGTCGAAAAGGCCAAGAGCTTCGAAGTGGAGAAGGTCGTGGCGGCTCTCGAGAGCGGCATCACCTTCGACGGTCCCGGTGGCAAGGTCACCTCACAGAAGAATCACCACATGACGAAGAACGTCTACATCGGTGAGACCAAGGCCGACGGCCAGTTCAAGATCCTCAAGACGTTCCCGAACGTCTACGGCGAGCCCTTCCTCAAGGGCACCTTCAAGCCGAAGGAGACGACGAAGAAGTAATCGTCCGCACGACTCAGGATCATTCGTCACCTTAATCCTTTCGGGTTTGGGTTGGAGGGGCGGGTGCCACACGTGCGGCCCCGCCCCTCTTTTCTTTTTTGTTTCATTCAGCACGTCTTTTTCCGCCACGCCACGCACCATGATTTCGACTCCTTTCTCTTCCACTTCCACTTCACGCCGCTGGCTCCGCCTGCTGGCTTGGGGTTTCTGCGCTCTGCTCGCCGTCCTGCCGCTGCGCGCAGCGGATACCGCCCGGCAGACGATTGCGAAGGCCATCCTGGAGGAGGATACGGAGAAGAAAACGGCGCTCATCACCAGCCTCACCGGGTTGAGCGACCCGAACATTCCTGTGCTGCTCGACGCCTGGAAGGCCGACACGATCTTCGTCTACAAGATCGACGATGAGCACAAGGTGCCAGTCACGCTCGTGGATGGAAAAGATTCGGAAGACAAACAGGCGGCGTTGCGCGTGGAGGACGGCCAGCCGCTGCTGGACAAGGATGGCAAGCCGGTGCGTCTGGTCGCCGCAGATCTCGATGCCGCGGAGCATGACTCGAATCTGCGCGGCACGATGAAAGGGGTGCTCGATATGCTCGCCCTCACCAATCCGGACCCTCAAAAACGGGTCCAGGCCATCTCCGCCTTCGGCATGTCGCAGGATGTGGAGAAGCTTCCCGCTCTCCTCAAGGTCCGGGAGATCGAGAAGAATGGCGACGTGAAACATGCCCTGCTCCAGGCAGTGGCGTTGATCGAGCTCAAAGATGAAAAGCCCGAGGTGCAAATCGCCGCGGCGAAAGAGCTCGGCGACATGGGCTCCATGGCCAGCCAGGATTCGCTTAAGCAATTGATCAAAGATAGCGAAGGCAAACCCGAAGTGATCAAGGCGGCGAACGACGCGCTTGCCGCGATCGCCGCGCACATCAAGCGGGTCAATTTCGCCAGCGCCGCTTTTCACGGAGTTTCGCTCGGGTCGATCCTCCTCGTGGCTGCGCTCGGCCTCGCCATCACTTTCGGCCTCATGGGCGTGATCAATATGGCCCATGGCGAACTGATCGCCATCGGCGCCTACACGACCTATGTGATTCAGGGGTTGTTCGCGACGGGGGTCGTTCTGCAAATTCCCACTTTTTTCGCGCAGCCGATTACCCTGCGCCTTTCCGGCATGAATCTCCAGGGCAGCAAGCTGGATCTGTATTTCCTCGTCGCGCTGCCCATGAGCTTCCTCGTGGCCGCCGCCGTTGGCATCCTCCTTGAGCGCAGTATCATTCGCTTTCTCTACCGCCGTCCGCTGGAAAGCCTGCTTGCCACGTGGGGTGTTTCGCTCGTTCTGCAGCAACTCTTCCGCCTCACCTTCGGCGCCAACAACGTGCAGGTCTACAGCCCGAGTTATCTCAGTGGCAACTGGACCATCCATGACGTCGACTTCACGTGGAACCGCGTCTTCGTCATCTGCTTCGCGATCCTCATCATCTACGGCACCCACCTACTACTCACGAAGACGCCGCTCGGCCTGCTCATCCGCGCGGTCACACAGAATCGCATCATGGCCGCGTGCATGGGCGTGAAGACGCAGAAGGTGAACATGCTCACCTTTGCCTTCGGCGCGGGTCTGGCCGGCCTGGCAGGCGCTTTCCTCAGCCAGATTGGCAACGTCGGACCCAGCCTCGGCCAGGACTACATCGTCAATGCCTTCATGACCGTAGTGGTAGGCGGTGTCGGCAATCTTCTCGGCACGGTCATCAGCGCACTGGGCATCGGTCTTATGGATCAAAGCCTGCAGCAGATTCTTCTCAATCCCGTGCTCGGAAAGATCCTCACGCTGGTGGGCATCATCCTCTTCCTCCAATGGCGTCCCGCGGGAATCTTCGTCACCAAGAGCCGGAGCCTCGAAGGATGATCCGCCAACTCTCAAACCAGCCGGTCCTTTTTCTTTTTCCACGATGAAACGCAACATCTCCAAAATCGAGCTCACCGTCGCGACGGTCATCGCCATCATTCTTGTCGTCGTGCTTCCGATGCTGAACGCCTCGGGCATGGTCCCCAACTACAGCATCAACCTCTGGGGCAAGTATCTCTGCTATAGCCTGATGGCTATCTCGGTGGACCTACTCTGGGGTTACACCGGCCTGCTCAGTCTCGGCCAGGCGCTCTTCTTCTCCCTGGGTGGCTACATGCTCGGCATGAATCTCATGCTCATGATCGGCGAGGACGGCCAGTACTTCAAATCCGGCAACAACCCGAACCTCCTGCCGGACTTCATGGTCTTCCTCGGCCACACCTTTCTGCCCACCTTCTGGCGCCCGTTCTATTCGTTTCCCTTCGCCGTCCTCATGGTCGTCGCGATCCCGGGACTGCTCGCCCTCATCTTTGGGTTCTTCGCCTTCCGCTCGCGCATCAAGGGCGTTTACTTCTCCATCCTCACCCAGGCGCTCACGTTCGCCGCTTACATCTTTCTCCTGCAGAACGACGTCACGATGGGTGGCAACGACGGCTTCACCGACTTCAAGCGCGTCCTCGGCTTCGATATCCGCAATCCGATCACCCAACGCGGACTCTACATCGCCACCGCCGTCACGCTGGTGCTGGTCTATGCATTCTCCAAGTGGCTCACGACTACCAAGTTTGGTCTCGTGCAGCGCGCCATCCGCGATTCCGAGACACGCGTGCTCTTCTCCGGCTACGCCGCGGCAAATTACAAGCTCTTCATCTTCGTGGTCGCGTCAATGGTGGCCGCGCTGGGCGGTGCACTTTACGTTCCGCAGGTCGGCATCATCAATCCGAGCGAGCTCTCGACCGATCGCTCGCTGGAAGCCGTGGTCTGGTGTGCGGTCGGCGGACGCGGCACGATCGTCGGTCCGGTCATCGGAGCGATCGGTGTGAACGCACTCAAGAGCTGGGCGACGACGAAGTATCCTGATTACTGGCTCATCATCGAAGGCGTGCTTTTCATCCTCATCGTGCTCTTCCTGCCAAAGGGCATCTTCGGACTACTCGGCCAGCTCCGAGACCTGCTCACTAAACGTAACTCCAAGCCCGTTCCCGAAGTCGCCGCAATCGAAGGTGCGGAAACCGCCGGCACTCCAGCGAAGTAAGTCATGAAGATCGAAAGCACACAAAAGCAATTCCTGCTCGCCGCTGAGGGAGTGAACAAATCCTTCTCGGGGTTCAAGGCGATCAACAACCTCAACTTCTATCTCGATCAGGGCGAGCTACGAACGGTCATCGGCCCGAACGGCGCCGGCAAGACGAGCTTCCTCGACCTGATCACCGGCCGCACCAAGCCGGATACCGGCACGATCGAATTCGAAGGGACTTACAGCATTCCGAAGATGAACGAGTACCAGATCTACCGTCTGGGAATCGGCCGGAAATTCCAAACACCCACGGTCTACACCGACCACAGCGTTTGGGAGAATCTCCTGCTCAGCCTCGAAGGCAGCCGCGGCGTGTGGAAGTCTCTCTTCCATCGCCCGAACAGCACGGAGCGCGATCGGATGGATGAGATTCTCAAGACGATCAATCTCGTCAGCCAGCGCGATTGGAAAGCCGGTGCTCTCGCTCACGGACAAAAGCAATGGCTGGAAATCGGCATGCTCCTCGCCCAAAACGCCAAGCTCCTGCTCGTCGATGAACCGGCCGCCGGCATGACAGACAACGAGACGCACAAGACCGGTGAGCTGCTTCTTTCCCTCGCCGGAAAACACACCATCGTGGTCATTGAACACGACATGGTTTTTGTCCGCCAGATCGCCTCGGGCCGCAAGGTCACCGTGCTGCACCAGGGCTCAGTCCTCTGCGAAGGCGGCGTCGACGACGTGCAAAACGACGAACGCGTTCTCGACGTCTACCTCGGCCGCAAGAAGCGAAGCAATTAGTCACATTCGTCCCATAGGTAATATCCGTCCTATCACTCTTTTCTAATTTCCATGCTCACCGTCCAATCTCTCGAACTCTCCATCGGTGGCAGCCGCATTCTGCGCGGTGTCGAATTTGAAGTACCCGACAACCAATGCTTCTGCCTCATGGGCCGTAACGGTGTGGGCAAGACGAGCACACTGCGCAGCATCACCGGCGTGATGAAGCCCAGCGCAGGCAAGATCACCCTCGCCGGCAAGGACATCACCAAGCTCTCCAGCGAGGCGCGCGCTGCCGCCGGTATCGGCTACGTCCCGCAAGGACGCGATATTTTCCCGCAACTCACAGTGGAGGAAAACCTCCACATCGGCGCGATCGCCCTCGGGAAAAAGGCCAATGGCAGCCTTGACCGCGTGTTCTCTCTTTTCCCGATCCTCAAGGAATTTCTGCCCCGCAAAGGCGGCATGCTTTCCGGCGGCCAGCAGCAGCAGCTGGCCATCGGCCGCGCCCTGCTGACCGAGCCGAAGATCCTCATCCTCGATGAGCCGACCGAGGGCATTCAGCCCAACATCATCGACCAGATCGGCGAGGCGATTAAGCTCCTCCGCCGTGGCGGGCATCACAATGAAGCGGGGCTCCTCGCCACGATGAGCCAGGTGATCAAGAAAGCGCGGGAAGACGAAAGCGTGCCGAAGTCTCCCCTGCTCGATGAGGCGGCCGAAACAGTGATCATCCTGCTCAAGGAAGGCGTGGAGAAGCATCCCGCGCTCTTCAACCGTTTCGCCGAGTGCATCGAGGCGCTCCGCAAGGCCCAGCCAACAGGCACGAATCTCGGCGACGAAATCGGCAGCGCCCTCAAGCAACTCCATGGCGAATCCAAGATGAGCATCTTGCTCGTGGAGCAGTATCTCGATTTCTGCAAGGAGCTCGCCGACACCTTCGCCATCATGGACCGCGGCGCGGTGGTCTGCGCCGGAACCGTGGATGCGCTGACGGACGACGTGGTGAAGAAGTATCTGACGGTATAAGCATTCTCCAATGGAGTGGCATGGCGCGGCCCCTTGGGCCGCCGACATCCATTCCATTTTATCCTGTCATTCAGGCACTTGTTGCGGAACCTTGTCGTTAGGAGTTCACACCAATGCTTCTTAACGGCCTTCGAAATGGCGACAGCCGGTCCGCATCTACGTCGCTTCATTCCCACGCCCCGACGGCGGTGTCCGCTCTTCCCGGAGCCGTTCGCCAACCCCGACCCAAAGAGGATGGCGTGACCGTCGTGGCCTTCGGTTACGACCGTCGTTACGAATTTCACATGCACTACCATCCGCCCGACAACTGGCGGTGCCAGTGCCACATCAAAAAGCGGGTGCGCTTTTCCAATCGCGGCGGATTCTTTTTCGCCCCCGACGATTTTGTTTCCTACTACCCAAAACAGCCGATCGAATTCGATGGCTGGCACCTGGCCCAGCGGTGGTGGAACGCCAACCGGCGAAAGATCGTCCGCAGCATCAACGAGCAGGATTGGCGGATGGAGACCTCAAAATGCTCCCTCGTGGACCTCGTCAAGTTGCGCGGCCTGAAATACGCGCTCTACTCGGAAGCTTCCAGCGTGTGGGTGGATGTCTACGAGCGCCTGGCCTGCGGCCATTGGGTTTGCGCAAACCCGAAGGATCTTCTCACCTTTCCCGACATTCCGACGGCCCGCGCAGCCATCGATGCGCGGGCTCAGGAAATTCGCTCGGAAACCGGCCTGGCCGCCATCACGGCTGCTCTGTGGCGCCGCGTATTTCGTTCGAAGGCAGGCTAGCTTTCCACGAAGACCGCCAAGGCCTGGCCGGCATCGACGGTCTTACCGGGACTGACGAGGATTCTTTCCACACGTCCTGACACCGGAGCGGTGATCGCCGTCTCCATCTTCATCGACTCGAGGATGATGATTTTGTCGCCCGCGTTGACGAAGTCGCCTTCCTTCGCCACCACCTGCCAGACACTGCCTGGTAGATGCGCGGAGACGAGGCGCCCGTTGGGCGGCAATTCGATATCGTCCACTGGTGCCGCGGCTTCCGCTTCGCTGGCGACGACATCCTGCCCCGCCGCCTTCCAGCGCTCGCGCTCCTCGGCAAAAGCCCGGCGCTGTGTCGCCCTGAAATCAGCGATCGACCAGGCATTGTCGTCGAGGAAGGTCTGATAGTCCTTCAGCTTGAAGGTCGTTTCCTCGACGCGCAGTTGAAATTTTCCGGTGAGGAAATCCTCCCGCATCTGCAACAATTCCTCGGCACTCACAGGATAGAACCGCACCTGATCGAAGAAACGCAGCAGCCACGGCTTGCCCGCGGTGAAATCCTTTGTCGCGCGATAGGTGTTCCAGACCTGGACCGTGCGACCGACGAACTGATATCCACCCGGGCCCTCCATTCCATAGATGCACATATACGCTCCGCCGATTCCCACCGCATTCTGCGGGGTCCACGTGCGTGCAGGATTGTACTTTGTCGTCACGAGCCGATGGCGCGGGTCGAGCGGCGTGGCCACGGGCGCGCCGAGATACACATCACCCAGACCGAGCACCAGATAGCTCGCATCGAAGACAATGCGCTTCACTTCCTCGATATCCGCGAGGCCATTGATACGCCGGATGAACTCGATATTGCTGGGGCACCACGGCGCATCGGAACGCACCGTCTGCGTGTATTTCTCGATGGCCAGCCGCGTGGACGGATCGTCCCACGACAGCGGCAGATGCACGATACGCGAGGGCACCTCAATGTTTTCCAGATCGGGCAGCACGGACTCGGCGTGCAGCAGCGTCTGCATGAGATCGTCGAGCGGCAGCTTCAGCGAATCGTAGTGAATCTGTAGGGAGCGAATACCCGGAGTAAGGTCAATGATGCCCGGAATGTGCTTCACCTCGAGCCATTGCATGAGCGCGTGCACACGGAAGCGCAGCGCCAGGTCGAGAACGAGCGGCCCGTATTCCACGAGGAGATATTTGTCACTGGCTCGTCGATAGCACACCGCGACGCGACCCGGCTCCTCCGGCAGGCGATATTGCACGGCGTCCTCCGGCGTCTGATCAAAGTCCTTGCGCCGCGTGTCCGGCAGATCGAGCAGCACCTCGAATTCGCTCTCCTGCTCCCGCTCCCGCGCATTCGCTTCTGCCAAGGGCATGCGATGGAAGCGCACGGTGTCCCCCGGCTTGAGCTGGCCGATCTTCCACAGCTCACATTCCGCGATGCATGCGGGGCAGACAAATCCACCGAGGCTCGGCCCATCGGGCCCGAGGATGATCGGCATGTCGCCGGTGAAGTCGATCGCGCCGACCGCGTAGGCGTTGTCGTGGATGTTGGAAGGATGCAGGCCCGCCTCCCCGCCGTCCGTTCGCGCCCACTTTGGCTTTGGGCCGATGAGGCGGATACCGGTGCGGTTCGAATTGAAGTGCACCTTCCAGTTCGTGCTAAACAACATCTCGATGTCTTCATCCGTGAAGAAGTCCGGCGCGCCGTGCGGACCGTAGATGACACCGATTTCCCAGTCGTGCCGATAGATGGGAACGACGGTCGTCGGAACCGCGAGACCAATACCGGAAGCGGCGTCGCTACGGCCCACGTGCAATACGTCTCCGAGGCGCAAGGCACGTCCGCCATGGCCACCGAAATTGCCGAGAGTGAAGGTCGAGCGACTGCCGAGATACCGAGGCACCTGTAAGCCGCCGCGCACTGCAAGGTAAGCGCGCGCTCCGGCACCATTGACGCCCCGCATGCGCAGCACGTCCCCGGCTTGCACCGCAATCGCCTGCCAGCGCGAGGCGCGGATTCCGTTGATCTCCGGCTGCATATCCGCGCCGGTGATCGCGATTTCCGTCGCCACGTTGAAACGCAGCGTCGGCCCCGTCATCATGATCTCGAGACCCGCGGCAGAGACTGCATTGTTCACCAGCCGGTTGGCGTAGCGAAAGGCGAGTTGGTCCATCGGTCCCGACGGCGGCACACCCACATTCCAAAAGCCAGTGCGACCGGGCCAATCCTGCACGGTGGTCTGAGCACCAGCGTCGAGTACATCGATGCTGTGCGGACGGTACTGGAATTCGCTAAGCGAACGCGTGATGATTTTGCCGTCGGCAAACTCCGGCGTGGCGATGATCTGGCGAAGATACTCCAGATTGGACTCGATGCCGCCGAAGGCTGTGCCGTCGAGGGCGGCCAGCATGCGCACAATAGCGTCGGCGCGGTCCGAACCATGCACGATGATTTTTGCCAGCATCGGATCATAGAAAGGAGTCACCTCCGTGCCGTCCTCAACCCAAGTCTCGCAACGCGCGCTGGCGTGGAAGCTTACCTCAGTGAGCACCCCGCAACTCGGCTGGAAATTCTTGTTCGCGTCCTCGGCATAGATGCGCACCTGGATGGAATGGCCGCGCGGCTGGTGCTGGTAAGTGTCGAAGAAACTCGCGTCGCCCGCAGCGAGACGCACCATCCACTCCACCAGATCTACTCCGGTACACTCTTCTGTGACGCCATGCTCGACTTGGAGACGCGTATTCACCTCGAGGAAGTAATAGGCACCCGTATCTGCATCGAACACGAATTCGACCGTCCCGGCGGAGCGGTATTGCACTGCTTCACCGAGCTGAATGGCCGCGGCAAAAAGCCCCGCGCGCTGTTCCTCGGAGAGACCCGGCGCAGGCGTTTCCTCGATCACCTTTTGGTTGCGCCGCTGCGCGGAACAATCACGCTCGCCCAGCGCGAGCACACGCCCTTTCCCATCGCCAAAAATCTGCACCTCGATATGGCGCGCATTCGCGACGAACTTTTCCAGGAAGATACCCGACTCCTTGAAATTGCTCCGGCTCAGACGCTCGACTGACTCAAAGGCTTCCGCCAGTTCCTCAGCCGTCCAGCACACGCGCATGCCGATGCCTCCCCCACCCGCCGTGCTCTTGAGCATTACGGGATAACCGATGCGACCGGCCGCTTCCCGCGCTTCGTCCGCGTTAGCCAGCAGGCCGGTGCCCGGGCACATCGGCACGCCGTGCTGCTCCGCGATTTCGCGCGCCGTGTGCTTCAGCCCAAAGCGGCGCATCTGCTCAGGCGTGGGCCCTATGAAGGCCAGCCCCGCCTTTTCGCAGGCTTCGGCGAAATCGGCGTTTTCGCTCAAGAAGCCGTAGCCCGGATGAATAGCCTGCGCGCCGGTTGCACGCGCCGCCTCGAGGATGCGGTCCACCTTCAGATAACTCTCCGCCACCGCCGGCGGTCCAAGCAGCACAGCCTCTCCGGCCTCGACGACATGCAGCGAGTGCGCGTCAGCCGCGGAGTAGACGGCAACGCTGCCGACGCCGAGCTTCTTGAGGGTGCGCGTGATGCGGCGTGAAATCACGCCGCGGTTGGCAATCAGTACTTTCTGGAACATCCGTTTTCTTTCCCTTTGTTTTAGATTATTCCCAGATGAGCAGGCGCACCGGAGTGGGGTTATATCCGTTGCAGGGGTTGTTGAGTTGCGGGCAATTCGAGATGAGACAGATCACATCCATCTCTGCCCGCATTTCCACATAGCGTCCGGGAGCGGAAATGCCGTCCTCGAAGGTGAGCCCGCCCTCGGGCGTGACCGGCACGTTCATGAAGAAATTGATATTGTGCCCGATGTCGCGCTTGCCGAGGCCCATCTGCCTCGCACCCCGCAGGAAGCTGTCCCGGCAGGCGTGCATGGATCGCTTCTCGATGGCGTAGCGCACCATGTTGCTCTCACACGCACAGGCGCCGCCGAGGGTATCATGACGTCCGCAGGTGTCGGCAGTGATGGTGAGCAACACATTGCCGCGCGTGGACATGAGCTTCGTCCCGGTGGTGAGATAGAGCCCTCCTTGCTCACGAATCGTATCCTGCGCGCTATAGCGATCGACCGGATCAGCCGCGTTGAAAAAGAGCGTATCCGCCGCCTGATTTCCCTCAAGGTCTTCGATGCGAAATGTCTGCCCCTTCTTGATCACATGGATCCACGGATCGCCCGCGAGCAGAGTGAAATCGTAAATGGCCTGCGCTGCGTCCAGCGTGCTTTCGGTCAAGGTGCTCATAGAAAATAGCGCTCGGTAATGGTGAAGCCGCGTTGATTCTCAGGGCGCGAGTTGCGACAGAAATCGTCGGGGCCCGGCGGCGGCGAGGTCCATACCGTGAGCTTCACCGGCTGGGGCGCGTAGCTCGTGGATGTATCGAGCGGATGCACGCAGGTATTGAGAATCACGAGTGTATTCATCTCCGAGCGGAGATCGACGTAAGCACCGGGGCGCGAGTTGTCCGCCACATAGGCGAGCTTGCCCGAGGCGCTCACTGCCACCTTGCTGAAGAAATTCACATTCATTGCGAGGTCCCGTTCGTCCATGCCGTACTTCCCGAGCTCCGTGACGAAATTGTCATGCGCGTTGCGATGCCACTCGTTGCGCGCCTCCTGGTAAGTCTTCACGCCATATTTTTGCTCTACGCCTTTCGCCGTGGACCATCCGGCCAGTGGGTCATGCCAGCCACAGGTATCCTCGGTGATGGAGACGAGGATGCGGCCCATGTCCGAGTAAAGGCAGTGGCCCTTAGTCAAGCGGGCGGCGTGCTGGCACTTGAGCGTGTCGGGGAGATTGAGCCGCTCGGAGGGCAGCTCGAAATTGTAGAGCAGCATGGCCACATTGGCATCGCCCACGGTGTCGGTGATGCGCAGCGTGGTCCCGCGCTTCAGCACGTGCGACCAGTTCGCGCCCGGCCGGACGACTTCTTCAAAGCGAACGAGGGAGGGATCGATAAGCGACATGATCAATAAATGGGCGGCAAAATATTCGAGCTCACGTTGAGGCAACCGTGCTTCACGCCTTTGCACACGATGAGCTCGCTGGCGATCGCCTTGAGCCGATAGCCCGGCCCCTGCACGAGCAACACCTCCAGGCTGTGATGATTCTCCAGGTGCACGTGTTGCGAGGAGATGATCTCCTTCAGATACTTGTGCTGGATCTTCATCAGCCGGCTTTGCAGGCCCGGCTTGGCATGATCGTAGGTGAGCGTGATGGTGCCGGCCATGATCTCCTTGCCGAGCTGGTGATGATGATTCACGAGCTGTTCGCTGATCATCTTCGAGATCGCCTCCGAGCGGCTGGCGTAGCCGCACTCGGCGACCATTTGATCCAGCTCATCGAAGAGCGCAACGGGCAGGGAGATGCTGATGCGGGCGGCGTTGTTTTTCTTGCGTGGTCGGGCCATTGGGAACGAAAGCGAGTGAGCGGTTAGCAGGTAGTGTGCGAGGCCGGCGCTGTCGAGAGGAAGTAATACTTTCTAATATATTCGTCATACTCTCAGCGGCGCAATTTAGCCAATTTGACTGAGCGCTTTTGCGCAGAGTGTGAAGAATTGCGCGCATCGTAATAACGCCACCGTCTTGTCGGAAATCGGCGCGGCGGCCTGATTTTCAGAGGCTTGGCGGAATTCGCTACAACGCTGCGATTCATGGCACGGAGGTTGCATAGCCCGCGACCGGCAATCTCTGCCGCCGCGTGACCATCGCAAAATTTTCTCAGCATCCATGACCGCGCCCGTGCTCTGGCAATCCATGACATGGGAAGAAATCGCCACCCTGCGCGATTCGGGAATGCACACCGCCATCCTGCCGGTCGGCGCCACCGAACAGCACGGTCCGCATCTCACCACCGCCGTCGACTGCATCACGGCGGAAAAGCTCGCCCACGCCGTATCTGCAGAGACGGGCGTGCCCGTGCTTCCCACCCTGCCCTACGGCTGCTCGCTCGGTCACTCGCGCCGCTGGCCGGGCACGATTGCGCTGCAACCGCAGACGCTGATCGATTGCGTCGTGCAGATCGGCGAATGGTGCCACGCTTTTGCCTTCAAGCGTTTCGTTATCATCAACGGTCACGTGACGAACTTCGCTCCGCTGCGCTGCGCGCTGGAGATCCTGCGCAGCCGGTTCGACGACATGATGGTCGCCATTCGCAATGTGGGCGAAGTGAGCCAGCGCGTGCGCGCCGAGTTCTTCGCGGATGCGGAAGACTGGCACGCCAACGCCGCGGAGACTTCGCTCATGATGGCCCTCGCACCGGAAGGCGTGCGCCCGGGGCGCCTCGCCGCAGCACAGGATCCCGATCGCACCGCCGACCTCTTCTTCTCCCATCCGGTCAATCGCACGAGCCTCAACGGCGTAACCGGCGACCCGACCAAAGCCAGCAAGGAACACGGCCAGCGCCTCTTCGCCATGATGGTCGAGGATCTCTCGCAGCTCGTGCGCTCGGCTCTTACCGAGCAACCACCCCTCGCCCAAAGCTACTTCGCGACCATTTGATAGATGAAATCCGACGCCGAACTCTCCTCCATTAAGCAAGACCTGATCGCCAAGGGCGTGCACTACTGCATCGGCGCCTACGTCGATATCCATGGCGTCCCCAAGGGCAAGATTGTGCCGATCGCGCACTTCGAAGATTTCGCCCGCGGCTCCGAGCTCTACACCGGCTACGCGCTGGACGGCCTCGGCCAGTCACCGAACGACGACGAGATCGCCAGCGTGCCGGACCTCGACCGCGGCGTGCAGCTCCCGTGGCAGCCGGAGGTGATGTGGTATCCGGCAGACAACACCTTCCACGGCGAGCCGTATCCCATCAATACGCGCGTCGCTTTCAAGAACGTGCTCGCGCAAGCGGCGGACATGGGCTTCGGCTTCAATCTCGGCATCGAGTGCGAGGTCTACTTCGTGAAGCTCGGCGAGCGCGGTGAGTTACTCGTCCCCAATCCCGACGACGACCTGATGAAGAGCTGCTACGACCTGAAGCGGTTCTTCGACGCCTACGGGCTGATCGACAGGCTGGCCAAGACGATCAACTCGCTCGGCTGGGATCTCTATTCCTTCGATCACGAGGACGGGAACTCACAGTTCGAGTTCGACTTCAAATACGCCGACGGCCTCACCATGGCCGACCGCTACATCTTCTTCCGTCTCATGGCGAAGAAGTATGCCGCCGACCAAGGGCTGCTCGCGACGTTCATGCCCAAGCCTTTCGCCGACAAGACAGGCAACGGCGCGCACTTCAACATGTCGCTCTTTGATCCGAAGACGAACGCGAATCTTTTCAAGACCGGCGACGGCCCGGACAAATACGGCCTCGGCCTGTCCCCGCTCGGCTACTCCTTCATCGCCGGCATCCTCAAGCACGGCCGCGCGCTCTGCGCCGCCTTTGCACCGACAGTGAACAGCTACAAGCGGCTCATCCGCCGCGGCGCGATGGGCTATTACTCCTGGGCGCCGGTCTTCAATTCCTTCGGCACGAATCACCGCACAAATTCCGTGCGCGTGCCCATGGGTGGCGCCCGCTGCGAATCGCGCAATGCGGATTCCGCGTGCAACCCGTATCTCGCCGGCGCGCTCGCGTTGGCCGCGGGGCTCGAGGGCATCCGCGAGGGGCTCGATCCCGGCGCTCCGCAGACGGACAATCTTTACGAGTTCACTGATGAACAACTCGTCGCCAAGGGCGTCCAGCCGCTCCCCAAGACGCTCGCGGAAGCGGTCGACGCCTTCGAGGAGGATCCCTTCACCGAGCAGGTCCTCGGCGCGGAACTGAAGAAGGAATTCATCACCTACAAGCGCGCCGAATGGGAGGAGTACCACCAGACGATCAGCGCTTGGGAAATCCAGAAATACGCGCGGCTGTTTTGAGCCTTTCCACCACCAAACCCGACACCACACCCACCAACCAACCAAACTGATAAACATGAAGTTGAAATCACTACTCACCGCCGCGCTGGCCTTCGCCTTCGCCGCGAATCTGCACGCTGATCCGATCAAGATCGGCTACTCCGACTGGCCCGGCTACACCGTGCTGGAAGTCGCCAAGCAAAAGGGCTGGTTCAAGGACGCCGGGCTCGACGTGGAGCTCGTGTGGTTCGATTACCTCCCTTCGCTTGACGCCTTCTCGGCCAATAAGATCGACGCCGTGTGCGTAGTCGGCACGGATGCCCTCGTCACCGGCGCCACCGGCGGCAAGAGCAAGATCATCGCGCTCCTCGACTACAGCGAGGGCAGCGACATGATCGTCGGCGCCCCGGGCATCACTTCCATCAAGGACCTGAAGGGCAAAAAGATCGGCATCGAGGTCACTCTCGTCGAGCACATGCTGCTCCTCCAGGCGCTGAAGAACAACGGCATGAAGCAGAGCGACGTGGAGCTCGTGAATACACCGACGAACGACACGCCGCAGGTCCTCGCCTCCGGCAAAGTCTCCGCCATCGGTGCATGGTATCCCATCTCCGGCCAGGCGCTCAAAGCCGTGGCGAACTCCAAGCCGCTCTTCACCAGCTCGGAAGCCAAGGGCCTGATCTACGACGTG
Source organism: Chthoniobacter sp. (assembly GCA_041287745.1). Taxonomy (GTDB): domain Bacteria; phylum Verrucomicrobiota; class Verrucomicrobiia; order Chthoniobacterales; family Chthoniobacteraceae; genus Chthoniobacter. Next base: position 21,011 of record JBGGMZ010000099.1, read on the forward strand.
CTCGCAGTCAATCCCACCAGCTTCGCCAAGCACAAGGAAGACTGGGCCAAGATCACCGGCATCTACTACAAGTGCGTCGATTACTTGAAGGACTCGAAGACCGCCGAAGACGCGGTGAAGATCATGGCTGCCAAGGTCGGCGCGAACCCGGAGGAATACGCCAAGAACATTCCCGGCACGCACTTCCTGACGCTCGCAGAAGCGAAGACCGCCTTCAAGAAGGGCGACGGCTTCGACTCGATCTACGGCTCCATGACGATCGGCAACAAATTCAACATGGAAAACAAGGTCTACAAAGTCTCGCAGAAGCCGGATAGCTACCTCTTTCCCGGCGTCGTCACAGGCCTGAAGTAGCCTCACATCCGCGCAGCACCACACACACCTCATGGCGACACGCGACTGGCTGGGATTGAAAGAAGAACTGCCGCACCGCAGGAAAGTTCTGCTGACGATCCTCTCCTTCCTCGTCCCGTTCGCCCTGTGGTGTGCGGTCAGCTACATTCCATGGCTCTGGCACCCGAATATGCGGATCACGGTGCCGGGCGACGTCGATTACTTCGTCGAAGACATGGAAATACCTCGCGGCGACTTCGACCGCGAGTCGGCCAAGGTGAAAGCCGCCGGCGGCACACTGCCGGAAGGCATTCGCGTCAATCCCGTGTATCTGCCCGCGCCACACCAGGTGGCGCGGGCATTTTACACGGCGTTCACCACCGAGCCGCGGCTGCCAAATGAGCCGTGGCTGCACCAGAGCCTCGGGCACAGCATTCGCACGATCCTCTGGGGCTTCTTCATCTCCTCCCTCTTCGGAGTTCCGCTCGGCATTCTCTGCGGCAGCTATCGTTTCTTTTCGAGGCTGCAGGAGCCGTTCATCGAGTTCTTTCGCTACCTGCCCGCGCCGGCTTTCGGCGCGCTCTGCGTGGCGGTCCTCGGCATCGATGACGGACCGAAGATCGCCATCATCTTCATTGGCACATTTTTTCAGCAGATACTTGTCATTGGGAATACCGTGCGCAAGGTCGACCCAGCGCTGATCGAAGCCGCGCAGACGCTCGGCGCGCGTGGCTGGAAGCTGGTGCTCCGCGTGATCATCCCCGCGGCGATCACCGATATCTACACGGACATGCGCATCCTGCTCGGCTGGGCATGGACCTATCTCATCGTGGCCGAGATCGTCGGCACGATGTCGGGCATCACTTTTTTCATCAACCAACAGGCGCGCTACCGGAATTTCGACAACGTCTTTGCCGCCATCGGGATGATCGGTATCATCGGTCTCACGAGTGACATGTTCCTCGCCTGGCTGGGCACGGTGCTCTTTCCGTGGAAGCGCAAGCATCGCCGCCGGAAGGCCAAGCCGATCGCGATCTCCATGGTCGCCGCACAAAATCGCGGAGAGGAGAATCCCGTCGAGACGAAGGGGGAAACACCGCCGACGGAATCCCCAAGCGAGATTGTGCCGCTGCCTCCCACCCCGACGTCCGCGGACGCCAGCACGCACCAAGCCGCTTCCTAAACATCATGTCGCTCGCCACTCTCGCCCTACCCGATTACCACGAGCAATCACCCGAAGTCGCCGCCCGCTTCCAGCGGATCAAGGAACGGCCTGTGGTGCTCAGCGTGAAGAATCTGCGCAAGTCCTTCGGCCCGCCCGGACATGAGCACGTGGTCTTCGACGAGCTTTCCTTCGACATCCATCGCCGCGAGTTCATCACCATCATCGGGCCCTCCGGCTGCGGCAAATCGACCTTCATCCGGATCGTCGCGGGGCTGGATGAATCGAGCGGCGGCGAGATCCTGCTCGATGGAAATCCCGTCTCTGGCCCTGGACCGGACCGAGGGATGGTCTTTCAAGGCTACACCCTCTTCCCGTGGCGCACGGTGAAGGAGAATGTGATGTTCGGCCTGGAAGTGCGCGGCAAGAGCTCGAGCACTGCGGAGAGCGAAGCGCGCCAATGGCTGGAGATGGTCGGCCTGAGCCGCTTTGAAGAATCGTATCCGCACGAGCTTTCCGGCGGCATGAAGCAGCGCGTGGCCATCGCCCGTGCGCTGGCCAATGAACCGCGCATCCTCATCATGGATGAACCCTTCGGCGCGCTCGATGCCCTTACGCGCTGCAAGATGCAGAACTATCTCCTGCAGATCTGGAAGCGGGTGGACGTCACGATCCTTTTCATCACGCACGATCTCGACGAGGCGATCTATCTTTCCGACCGCATCCTCGTGCTAGGGGTGAATCCCGGCGGCGCACGCGAGTTCATCGAAAATCCCGTGCCGCGACCGCGCACGGTCGCGCAATTGCTCTCACCGGAATTCCTCGCGGTGAAAGCACGCCTCGATGACCTGATCCACACACCGGCCAGCGAGGACGAAGAAGACAAACTGCCCGTGATCAAGATGACCGCCGCGGGCGACGAGGTGGAGTAACATGCAAACGACACCTAGGGGGCGCTATCTTCCCCCGCCCCGCTTCACGTGGCCGGACGGCGCCAGGTGCGCCGCCATGCTTTGCTTCGATGTCGATGGCGAGACGACCGCGCTGAGCGAAGATCCGCAACTCGCCCGCCGACGCACACTCATGTCGCAGTGCGAATACGGTCCGCGCATCGGTGTGCCGCGGCTGCTGGGCTTGCTCGATCACCTCCAGGTGCCGGCGACGTTTTTCATTCCCGGCTACATCGTCGAACAGCATCCGAAAATGGTGGAGGCCATCGTCACGCGAGGACACGAAATCGGCCTGCACGGCTATCTGCACGAGAAGCTCGCCTATCTCAGCGAGGCGGAGGAAGAGGCGATCCTCGGGCGCACCATCGAGATTCTCACCCGCTTCACCGGCGCGAAGCCTCGTGGCTTCCGCGCGCCGTGGTTTGAGATCAATCCGTGGACGCCGACGCTGCTCACGCGGCATGGCATCGAGTATTGCGCGAGCGCGATGGGGGACGATGTGCCCTACTTCCATGACAACGGCCTCGTCGAGATTCCCGGCCAATGGCTGCTCGAGGACTGGGAGCAATTCGCCTTCAGCGCCGACCCGGCGTGGGGCTTCATCCCGGAGAATTGCGCGAAGGTCTACGACCTGTGGTGGCGTGAGTTCGAGGCAATGCACGACTTCGGCTGTTGCTTCGTGCTCACACTCCATCCGTGGCTGAGCGGACGGCCTTCGCGGGTGCGATTGCTGGAGGACATCGTCACCGCCATGCAGGCCAAGGGCGGTGTATGGTTTGCCCGCGGACACGAGATTGCCGACTATGTACGCGCCCATCCGGAGGCTCGGCGGGAATTGGATTTCGATGTGCCCAAGCCACCCTCAGCCATCTAGATTTCGGCCATGACGACTACCTCTCCCCGCATCGTTGTTTTGGATGGCTACACGCTCAACCCCGGCGACCTGAGCTGGTCCTCGCTCGAGGAACTGGGGCAGGTGGAGATCCACGAGCACACCTCGCCCGAGCTCACGGTCGAACGCGCCCAAGGCGCGCCCCTCGTGCTCACGAACAAGACGGTTCTTTCCGGCGACACGCTGCGCGCTCTGCCGGGGCTGCGCTATGTCGGCGTGCTGGCCACGGGCTACAACGTGGTGGATATCGCCGCCGCCGCGGAGTTGGGAATCGCTGTGACCAACGTGCCGGGGTATGCGGCGGCTTCCGTGTCGCAAGCAGTCTTCGCCCTGCTGCTGGAACTGGCCAATCGCGTGGGCGATCATGCACGGGCAGTGTCGTCGGGACGCTGGGCGGCCAGCCGCGATTTTTGCTTTTGGGATTCACCGCTCGTCGAGCTGTCCGGCCGCACGCTCGGCATCGTCGGTTTTGGCGCCATCGGCCGGGACGTGGCGAATATCGCGCGGGCCTTCGGGATGCGCGTGATCGTGCATTCCCGCCGGCCGGTGGAGGGCGAGGAAAATGTCTCGCTCGATGATCTCTTTGCGAAAGCAGATGTCGTCTCACTGCACTGCCCGCTCACCCCGGAAACCAAAAACCTGGTGAATGCGGAGCGCCTGTCCCGGATGAAGCCCACCGCTTTCCTGATCAACACGGGACGCGGTCCGCTCATCGACGAAGCAGCACTTGCGGACGCCTTGAACCGCAGCCAGATCGCCGGGGCCGGGCTCGATGTCCTCGGCAAAGAACCGCCTGCGGCCGACAACCCGCTCTTCACCGCGAAGAATTGCTTCATCACGCCCCACATTGCCTGGGCGACGAAAGAGGCGCGCGAACGCCTGATGGCCACCACCGTGGCCAATGTCCGCGCATTTCTCGCCGGCACTCCACAAAATCTCGTCAAAACTGCCACCTGAATCGAAACACGCCATGCCTGTCACCGATGAACCTCAAGTCCGTGCCGCTTGTGAATTCAACCAGCGGCTGAACGTCCCGCAAACGCTGCCACGCGACATCGCCGCCGACGCGGCATCCCTGCCGATCACACTCGCCGATCTGCAAGCGACTGCCGATCGCCCGATGGACACCGCGACCACACTCCCGGCTGCGGCCTACACGAGTGATGCCTTCTACCGGTGGGAAGGCGAGCATGTGCTGCGAGCGGAATGGCTGTGTGTCGCCCATACCTCACAGATCGCGGAGGTCGGCGACTTCATCACGCTCGATCTGCTGGGCGAGCCGCTCATCATCGTGCGCGATAAAGACCGCGGAGTGCGGGCGCTTTCACGCACCTGCCCACATCGCGGCATGGACATCATGCCGCCGGGCTTCGGCCACGGGCCCGCCGAGGCGCGCGAGGGTCCGCCTGGCCGCGGACACACGCGCTTGTTCCTGTGCCCGTATCATTCGTGGACGTTCGAGCTGGATGGAAAGCTGAAGGCCTGCGCGGAGATGCACCAGGCGGCTGGCTTTCAACGCGCCGAGTGGGGGCTGCGGGAATTTCGCGCGAAAGAGTGGCGTGGATTCGTCTTCGTGAATCTCGATGGCACGGCGCCGAGCACTCCCGCCGAACAATACGCGGGCTTCGCGGAGCACCTCGAAAAGTGGTCGTCGCAGGACCTCGTCGTGGTCGACGCGCGCACATGGGAGTGCCCGTTCAACTGGAAGGTCATCGTGGAGAATTTCATGGAATCCTACCACCACGTAGGCGCGCACTCGCAATCGCTCCAGCCGATGATGCCCGCGCGAGACACTTGGACGGAAAATGAGCATGCACACTTCGTGCGCTGTCATCTGCCCTACGGCGCGAAAGAGCGCGGGACGATCAGTGAAACGGAAGCAGCCGGTGGTGCGCGCGAGGTTTTCCCGCTCATCCCGGGGCTGGAGGATCGCGATCGCTTCGAGTGGGGGCTTACGCTTGGCTTTCCGAATTGGCTGCTCGCCTACGTGCCCGACTGCCTCATCTGGTACCGCATTCAACCCGAGGGACCGCATCGCCATACCTTGCTCACCACGCTGCTCGTGCCGCGGGCGGTGACGCAGTTGCCCGACTTCCCCGAGCGGCTGAAGCGCTTCACCGCAGCGAGCGTGGGCTTTCACCTCGAGGACATGGAGATGTGTGTCGGCGTGCAGCGCGGCTATTACTCCAGCGGCTACCAGCGCGGGCGCCTGAGCCACCTCGAAATGCCGATCTGGCTTTTCCAGCGTTACCTCGCAGCACGCACTCGCGACGTCTGGCCGACCCAGGACCGGCCCGCCGCCGCCGGTCAACGCGCGGAATCCTGATGTCTTTTTCACTCGCCGGAAAAGCAGCACTGGTCACGGGCGGATCGTCGGGCATCGGTCGGGCTATCGCCCTGCGCTTCCGTGAAGCGGGCGCGGAGGTACTCATAGTGGATCGCTTACCAAGCCCCGATGCTTTTGCTTTCGTGTCCGCAGATGTTTCGAGCGAGAGCAGCGTGGCAGCGGCATTCGATGGCGCCGTCGACCGCTTCGGCAAACTCGACATCGCGGTGAATAACGCGGGCATTCAACCGCTCGGGGTCGGATTCGATGCGATAACGGGCGATCTGCTCACACGCACCTTCGGCGTGAATGTGAATGGCGTGGCCTTCGGCATCAAACACGCGGCGCGGGTGCTCGTGAAGGGCGGGCGCGTGATCAATACCGCTTCCTTTGTCGGCATGATCGGCACGCCGGGCGGCGCGGCTTATTCCACCTCGAAGGCGGCGGTGATTCATCTCACGCGGCTTGGCGCGATCGAACTGGCTGCCCGCCGTATCACGGTGAATGCGATCAGTCCCGGGACGATCCGTACACCGGCGGTGACGGAGATTCCGGACAATCCGGAAATCCCTTTCATCGAGCGGCGTACTCCGCTGGGCCGGCTCGGGGAGCCGGAAGAGGTCGCCGCGCTTGTCCACTTTCTCGCTTCCGATGAAGCGGCTTACATCACCGGGCAAAACATCGCCATCGATGGCGGACTCACCGCGGGTTGGACGGATTACGATCTCGTGCCGCCGGCCAACGTGCGCGAAGGAAAGTGGATCGATGATCCATGACCCGCAACTGGTAGCGCTCCCTGGCGGCGAATTCACCATGGGAGAAAGCGTGGGGGATAAATTTGCCAACGACACCGAGCGTCCGGCGCATCGGGTGACGATCGCGCCGTTTGCCTTGGGGCGCTTCGTCGTGAGCGTCGGTGAATACCGGGTGTTTCGCCCAGGGCATGCACCTGAAGACTCTGCAGAGCTGCCGGTGGTGAATGTGAGTTGGAACGACGCACAGGCTTACTGCGACTGGTTGAGCACGCAGAACGGTAGGCGCTGTCGTTTGCCCAGCGAAGCCGAGTGGGAGTATGCCTGTCGGGCGGGATCGACGACACCCTTCGCGTGCGGCAACGAGGTCACACCGCGCGATGCCAATTACTTTTACAGCGAGGCCGGCGAGCGCATTGGGCCGGGTCGACGCACCCGCGCCGGCGAATATCCGGCGAATGCTTTCGGCCTGCATGATCTGCACGGGAATGTCTGTGAATGGGTGGAGGATGCGTGGCGACCCAACTACCTCGTATCTACCGCGGCCGATGATCGCCGTGTCATTCGCGGCGGAGCGTGGGACTATCTCCCCCGACTGTTGCGTTGTGCTTGGCGCGACGGTTTGCCCGTCGACTGCCGGCGCGACAACCTCGGCTTCCGCCTCGCGACGAGTGACCTACCCCTGTGATGGACCTGCTCCTTTTCAAGACGCTGTGGGGACATACCGGATCGATCGATGACGCGATCGCCGCTGCGCAGAAACATGGCTTCGACGGCATCGAAGGCCAGGCGCCCTCGGAACCCGATTTCCGCAGGAAGCTGAAGAACGCCGGGCTCGAACACATTGCGGAGATTTGCACCGCTGGAGGTTACGTCCCGAATCGCAGTGCCTCTGTCGCGGATCATCTCGATTCCTTTCGCCGACAAGCGGAGGCGGCCATGGAAAATCAGCCACGTTTTTTGACCGTCATCGCTGGATGTGATGCATGGCCACTCAGCGCCAGCGTCGAGTTCTTCTGCGCGGCGATGGAGTTTGCCGGCCGACTCGGCATCGCGGTGAGCTTCGAAACACATCGCAGCCGCTCGATGTTCAATCCGTGGATCACGAGGGACATTTTACAGGCCCTCCCCGCGATGCGAATCACGTGTGACTTCTCCCATTGGTGTTGCGTGTGCGAGCGGCTCATCGATACCGAAGCCGATGTGCTGGCTCTTTGCGCCGAGCGCGCGCATCACGTGCACGCCCGCGTTGGTTACGATCAAGGCCCGCAGGTGCCTCACCCCGCCGCGCCGGAATATCAACCGGCACTGGAGGCTCATGAGCGCTGGTGGCGCAGGATCTGGAAGGCCCAAGCGCAACGCGGTGTCGCGATCAGCACGATGACGCCGGAGTTTGGCCCCGATGGCTACCTGCAGTGTGCGCCGTTCACGCAAACTCCTGTCGCCGATCTGGTTGAAATCAATGCATGGATGGCGCAGCGCGAGCGGGAGCAATTTGCCCGCGGAAAATCCGCGCATTTCGCATGAAAAACATCGCCGCCCATTCACCCAATCCGTAACCTCCGTCACGCACGCACCGGTGCCGGTGCGTGTCACTTTTTCGAACCAATACTGTGCACCTCTCTCCTCGCGACCAGGAAAAGCTGCTCGTGGTGACCGCCGCCGATCTGGCACGGCGGCGCCAGGCCCGCGGCTTGAAGCTCAACTATCCCGAATCCATCGCCATCATCACCTACGAGATCCTCGAAGGTGCGCGGGACGGCAAATCCGTCTCGGAGCTGATGAGCTTCGGCACAACCATCTTGAAACGCAGCGATGTGATGGAAGGCATCGCGGAAATGATCCACGAAGTGCAGGTCGAGGGCACGTTCCCCGACGGCACGAAACTCGTCACCGTCCACAACCCCATTCGATAGGGATTTATGATTCCGGGAGAAATCATCGTTG
>JBGGMZ010000100.1:0-17862 GCA_041287745.1 Chthoniobacter sp.
CTGGCCTGCGCATCGGGACTCTCGATGCGGCTGAGCGTCTGCAGCAGGACGTCGAGCGCCTTGGGCGCCGGTTCCTGGGCGAGCAGCGATGAACAGGTCATTCCGAGCGCCAGCAGAGCTGCGCTCATCGTCTTCCGGGAGATACTCATTTGGCTTCGGCGGTAGCGGCGGCGGCAATGCGGCGCGAGATGAATTCCTGAACCTTCGGGATGCGGCAGTTGCCAAGCAATTCCGCACCCTTGCCGATGTCAGCTCCGACGGCGGGTTCGGCGGCGTACCAAATCATGAGCGGCAGATTGTGATCTTCCGCGTCGCTGGCGTGGGCCACCAGCGCGGTGAGAATCGGCCAGCGTTTCGCGACGTCGATCCGCTGCGCGGCCGAGGCAAGATAGAGCCGTACGACCGGCGAAGGATCGTCCTTCGCGAGACGGGCGAATTCCTCGAGCAACGGCGCGGACGGCGTGCCGTCTTCGCAGGTGAGTTGAATCGTCCAAGCGCGCAGAAATTCGTGTGGGCTCTTGAGATTCTCGAGCGCGATGGCCTCGGTGAGGCCGCCCACGCCGTGCAGCGCCCAGAGCGCCCGCAATTGGCGCGTCTCGTCGGAATTCTCACGCATCATCTTGGCCAGCGAGGCCTGCACCTCGGGCTTCTGACCGCGCTCTTGCAGGATGCGGCGGGCATGACGCACGTACCAGTCGTTGTCGTTCAGTTGATACTGCACGAGCTCGGCATCGGTCGCCTTTTGCATGTCGATCTGCACGGGCTTCACGTCGCCGTAGAGGATCTTGTAGATGCGCCCGTTGCTGCGGTCGGTGAAGTCACGCTGCTGGTGACACGGCACCTTGTCATACCAGTCGTTCACAAAGACGGAACCGTCCGGGCCGTACTGCGGGCTCAGACCACGATACCATGGATCATTCGGCACGAGGAAATCCGGGCGGCGCGTGCTCTTAAAGCCGGAGCCGACGCGCACGGGCTTCTCGTTGCGCATCTTGCTCATGTGAATGTCGTTGAAGAAAAAGGTATTGCGATACTCCGCCGGCCACTGGCCGCCGAGGTAGACCATCGCTCCGCAATACGCGCGCTTTTCGTACTCGAAGTCGGCGATGGTCTTGATGTCCTCGTAGGTGAACTTGTTTGGATGCTGCCCTGCCTGGCGCTGATAGCGCGCGCCTTGGATGCACTGCCACATGTGCGGAATCACGCAGGCCTCGAAAAATGCCTGACCCAAGTCGTCCCAATCGACGCCCCACTGGTTGCTCGCGCCTTCCGCATACACTTCGAACTTCTTCTTCGTGGGATGATAACGCCACACGCCGGCATCGAGGTAGGTGCGTTCATTGGCCGGCGTCCCGGGCTTGCCCACGCGGGAAAAGGTGAAGATGCCCTGCGTGCCGTAGAGCCAGCCGTCCGGCCCCCAGATGAAATCATTCAGCGTCTCGTGCGTGTCTTCATTGCCCCAACCATCGAGCACGACCTGCGGTTCGCCCGCGGGCTTGTCTTCGCCGTCCTTCAACGGGAAGAAGAGCAGATTCGGTGGCGCGCCCACCCACACCCCGCCATGCCCCACGGCGATGCCGGTGGCGAAGGTGAGCTTGTCGTAGAAAACCGTCTTCTTGCGCGCTTTGCCGTCGGCACCGAAGTCCTCGAAGATGACGATCTGGTCCTTCGGCTCGCCGGGACACACCGGGTAGTTCGTATTCTGGATCACCCACAGGCGGCCGCGATCGTCGATGGTGTAAGCGACCGGTTGCACGATATCCGGCTCGCTCGTCACGACCTGCGCGTGGAAGCCTTGCGGCAGGGTCATCTTCGCCGGCGCTTCCGCCGCGGGCACGCTCTGCGTGGTGGCAATCGGGCGCCGGGGATCTTCGAGCGGTTTGTATTCCGCCGCGCTTAAAAGCGGCGCACACGCGGCCAAGATGGCGGGGAGCAAAAGGACACGATGATTCATGGCTTGGGGAGGATTAGGAAAGACTACGGATACTGGAGACCGCCGCCCATACAAGCGCGGAAGCACGCGCGCGGCTTGGCCTTTTACGCCAGAATCCGGTGTATTTGCGACATAGGGAAAATCAGGAGGACGCGGTATCCAGGGTCCATCTTCGCTCCGCTTGGCGCTCTCACTCTGTCGCAGGCCACGGCCCGGCTGCGCTGGTAACCTCAAGAGGTGGTGTTCGTCCGTGGAGCACGATCAACGGCGGATCCGGACGATTCTCACCGCCTGCGGGACGAGCAGCACCCGTTCGTGATCGCCATTCTGCGTGATGGCGACGCCGTAGCCGGCGGCATTCAGATGCTCGATGAGTTCGTCATCGCTGAGGTAACGCACTGCCGGGGCTGGGGCATTCGCGGCGAGCGCCACGGCTGGGGGCCCCGGCTGTTTCGTCACCGAGTGTCTGGTCACCGGCTGTTCGGTGCGCGGGCTCGGCCAAAAGACCAGAGCCCCGGCGGTGCAGGCCAGGCCCAGAAGGGCGGCGCCGGCGATCCGACGCCTCCGTTTCCGGCCACGCGCCGCCCTTTGCATGGCCTGGAGTGCCGCCGCTGCAAGGTCGCGGGGCATCGCTGCATCGAGCGAATCATTCCAAAGGTCGTTATATTTCATGGCTGATGTTTGTGAAGGATTTGGAAGGCGCGGGTGCGCAGCGCCGCATGGGCGCGCCGCAAGCGCGATTCGAGGGCCTCTTCGCTGATCGCCAGGCGCGCGGCGAGATCGCGCTGGCTGAGATCGTCGTGATATTTGGCGCGTAGCAGGGCCGCATCCGCCTCGGGGAGCTGGGCGAGCGCGGTCTCCAGCGCGGCGGCCAGCGTTTCGAGATCCAGTGGTGCCTCGCGTTCCGGCTGCGCCGGGGCGGGAGGTTGCGCGCGAAAGAGGTCGAGGAAGCGCAGGTAACGGCTCCGCCGGCGTCCGTGATCCGCTGCCGCGCTGCGGGCCAGTTTCGCCAGCCAATCCCAGAAAGCGCGCTCCTCGTCGAAGCGGTGGATATGGCGTGCCACGCGTACAAGGGTCTCCTGGAGCACGTCGGCGGCGCTGTGTTCATCGCCGCGCTGCAGCACGAGCACGTAGCGAAAAAGCCGCGTCGCATAAATGCCATGCCATTCGGCAAAGGCCACTTCGTCGCCCGCGGTCATGCGCTGGGTGAGGATGGCGAGAGGCGACGCTGGAGAGTCCTCCGCGAGGCGGTTGGGCATGTGCAGGATGCTTTCGCTGGCGGAAAGTTCGCTCAAAATTTTACCTTGGGCGGTGTCGGCGGCGTAGGTGGCGTGAGCACTTTGGCCGGCGTCTGCTGCCCGAGCTGTTCGAGTTTCTTTTCCAGTTTCTTAACCTGGTCGCGCGCCGCTTCGAGTTGCTTGCGCGTGTCCTTCACGGCGTCCGGGACGCTCGTAATCGGCCTACTGCTCGGTATAAAGCCTTCGAATTCGACGAGCCCGCCTTCCGCGTCTTTCCGGACAAATGGGCCGCTCGAACTCACGGTGCCCGTCAGCGGGACGACTTCGCCACCCAGCGCCTGGATGACCTGTCCCACGAGTTGCACATCGCTTTCCGTGCCGGCGACAATCACGATGCCCGTGCCGGCGTGTGCTTCGATAACGGGCGCTTCCGCCGCGGGGTGCCCCTGCGCCCTGGCGTTCACTTCGCAGACTTTTCGGGCAGCGTCGGAAATATTCGCAAGCAAATGTTCCAACTGGGGCGAGGTCAGTTTTTCTTTCGCGCTGGCTTTGAAGACGCGACAGATTTTCGGCTTCGGCGGGTTCGGCTCAAGCGTGCGAAGAACAGGATCCGGCGGCTGCATGAGAAGCCAGGTCACGGTGCCGTTATCTTGACTGGCTAAGTCTTTACTGGCCTCGAAGTACAGCCCCGTGACCTTGCAGATCGCATCGAGCACGCCCCAGACTGTCACATGGCGCATCTCGACCTCCGGCGCCTTTTCGTTCTGCAGCTCCGGCGCGACCATGATGTTCTCGCCGCTTTCCACGCGAAGAGAGTCGATGATTTCTCCGTAAGTGGCGTTCTTGAATTTGACCGCTTCAATGACCCGTGGGTTTGCGGCATCAGCCGCCGGCGTGTCCTTTTTCACATCCTGAGAGAAGGCCAGGATGGGCAAAGTAACGAGCGCGAGCAGGCCTGCGGAGAGGGAACGGCTGGTATTCATGGTATCCGGAACACGACGACGGGGGCAAAATCCGTCAAAGGGATTATCACGAGGCGCGACAAACATGAAGATGGAGTCCACTCGGGATGCACCGCTAGACGTTTTGCAAGCTCCCCCCTCGTTCCCAACCTCATGGACCTTAGGAACCAGGAACAGGAAATGTCGCCTAACCTTCGCCTAACTCCTATTCCCCTTGTGCCAGAGGATGTTTAGTCCCCCTTGTCCATCAAGCGCGAGGGCCATCCGACCCGGACGAGCAGGCCGTCCGGCCCGCCAATACCCACCTCATACATTCCCCATTCCCGGTGTCGCAGGATGCCACCCGGGCGGATGATGAGATCATCGACCCGCTTGGCGATGGCATCGACGTCCGGAGTACGGATGAAAACACCAAAGGGATTATGCTCTTCCGGCACCTGCCATGGGCCGCTACCCGCCTGCGTGAGATGCACTTCGCAGCCCCACCCAGTCATGATAATGTACTGGGCGTCTCCGCCAGTGCGCGCGAATCCCAACCGCTCCCAAAAAGGGATCGCGGCCGGCAGATCGTTACTCGGAACGATCGCAAATGCGCCGACAGTGGCTGGCACTGGCATACCGAATTGCGCGGGGTGAAAGTGGAGGAAATAACGTCCGGCCTACTTGCGCAGGAAGACGAAGGCACCGCGCTTGTTACCGACGATCACGTCGGGCTTGCCGTCGCCATTGAGATCTCCGGCCATGACTTCGCAGCCGACGCCGGATTTGTCGTCGATCAAATGGGCGATCCACTCGACCTTGCCGGCATTGCGCTTGAGCTCGAACCAATAGAGCACTGCGGGAGCGTTCGGATCGATGTCACCGGTGGGGCCATGCGCCCAAAAGCGTTTGCCGGTAATGAGGTCGAGCACGCCATCGCCATTCATGTCCTGCAGCCACAGCGCGTGCGGCTGGGTAAACATGACGCCTTGCGGGTTTTCCTCCGGCGTGTCGCCGACGATGATGTGCTTGGTCCAGCCTTCGACGCCGCCTTCATTCGTCTGCTCGAACCACGCGACGCCATGCTTGTGCGCCTCGAGGCTGGTGATGATGTCGGCCTTGCCGTCGCCGTTCACGTCGTAGGCGTACATTTGCGCCCCGCCACTGCCGAACTGAAACTCGTGCTTCTTCCACACCGGATCGCCCTCGAGCGACTTCGGCTGCTCCCACCAACCGGTGGCTTCCATGATGTCGGGCTTGCCGTCGCCATTCACATCGCCCACGCCGATGCCGTGCGTGTAGCGCTGGTAGGCGCCTTTCGGCGAGATCGGGTGCCACTTCCACTTCTCCTCCGGATCCTTCCAGTTCGGCTCCGCATAGCCCACGTAGCCGCCCGAGCAGCAAACGAGCACGGGTTTGCCGGTGCCGAAAAGATCGGCGAACATGGGCGATTCATTATCGACGACGTCCCAAGCCAGATGCTTTGGCCACGGCATGTCGGCGCCTTTCGGATTCTCGTACCAGAATGCTTCCTTGCCCGGCCAGCCGATGCAAAGGATGTCTGGAAAACCGTCGCCGTTGAAGTCGAAGACGTAGGTCAGGAAATTGTCGGAGTAGCCATTCTCGTTGCCGAGCGCACCCTTGAACCCAGCGATCTCGATCTCCGTGCCATCCGCGGTTTTCACCTTCGATTTGTCCGCGTCCGGGCGATAGGTGTGTCGCACCTTGAAGTCCGGCCCTTCCCACCAGTACGGGCCATAGCACACGTCCATCTTCCCATCGTGATTGAAGTCGCCGTAGGCCGCGCCCTCCGCCCAGAACTGATCGGTCAGCTGGATCTTCGTGAACTCACCGGAGGGCACCGGTTGTTGACCGTAGGAAATCGCGGCGGCGAAAGTGAGCAACGGAAGGAAAAGGGAGGGACGGAGTTTCATGAATCGGGAATGGGAAGAAGCAGTCTCGTGCATCGATGCGATGGAGCGCAAGACTGATGCAGGGAAGAACTCGGGGGCAATGGATTCTTAGGCAGCGTCGTCGTCACCCCCGCGATGCCGGGCGATCTCGTCGAGATTCACCACCACGGGAAAGCCGAGCAACTCTGCCACGAGGCGGCCGAGTTCCTCGGGGGCGCGGCGCTCGCCATGGCTGAAGAAAGCGACCTGGAGCGGCGGGACATGCCGCTGGCGCGGAAGCAGCCGCACGTAGTTCGCAAGCGTGTTTCCTGCAGAACGGCTTTCCTTCACGCTGAGCAGATAATCGCACTCCACCGATACCTCCCGATACGCGCCGAGATCGTGCTTCGTGGCGCGACTGCCGAGACGCCAATCCTTCACCTCCAGCAACTGCTGCTGCTCCGGGTCGAGAATCACGACGAAGCGAGACATCACCATCCACCAGCCGAGCGGCGCCATGGAAACGGAAAAGAGCAGCGAGAAGAATGTGCTGGGCAGCCAGCCGACAACGGCTGACCAGCCCCCCTCGAAGTATCGGTGCACGGGCTCGGAGACCGCATACCACAGAAAGAGAGTGCCCAGGAAGAGCAGCGGCAGCCCGAAGAGCAGACGCAGGATCCAAAGCCACCCACCCTTCTGCTGGATGATCAGCCGATTGCCCTCACGCCGCCAGACAGCAGTCATTTGCGAGCCTCCGGCGTGACGTTGAGCTCCACGCGCTGGCCGTCGCGCTCGACGATGACCTTCACGGGCGTGCCGATCTTCACGGCATCCAGCGAGTAAGTGTAGTCGTAGATATTGGCGATCTTCTGGCCGGCGAATTCCACGATGACATCGCCGCCCTTCAAGCCACCCTTCTCCGCAGGGCTGGCGCCACGCACACCGCTCAGCTTCACGCCTTTCACCTCCGTCGCGTAGTCGGGAATGGTGCCGAGATAGGCGCGCAAGGTATCGCGCGAGCCCCCGCCCTGCTCGCTGCGCTCCACGCGCGCAAAGTCCGGACGTTCCGGCGATACGGCGAGATCGAGCACGATCTGCCGGGCAAATTTCGCGATCCGCTCCAAGCCCTCGATGTTGAGCTTTTCCGGCGTATCGGTCGGCCGATGATAGTCCTCGTGCGCACCGGTGAAGAAATTCAGCACCGGGATGTGTTTGGGATAAAAGCTCGTGGTGTCGGTAGGCAGATACGGGTCATCCTGGAGGACGAGGCTAAAGCCGGCCGCGACATTGCGCTTCTCCAGTTCCTTGCGCCACAGCTTCGATGAGCCCACACCTTGCATCGTCAGCTTGTTATCGCGCAGACGTCCGACCATGTCGAAGTTCACGTAAGCCACGACCTTGTCGAGCGGCACAGGCGGATGCTCGCAAAACGCTGCCGACCCGATCAGCCCGATCTCTTCGCCCGACCACAGCGCGAAGATGATTCCTCGGTGCGGCTTGGCTGTGAATACCTTCGGTCCATCCGGAGAGCCCGTTGCGCCCGCCGTCTTGACCTCCGCCGAAGCCGGTTCGGCTTTGGGATGTTCAAAGACAGTCGGCTTCAAACCCGCGGGGACGGCGAACGCCGCGGCGAGTTCCATGACCACGGCGGTGCCGGAGGCATTGTCATCCGCGCCGGGATGGACTTTGCCTTCTTCACCGGAACGCGCCATGGAGCTGCCTTTTCCGCCATGGCCGAGATGATCGTAGTGCGCACCCACGATGATGTACTCATCGCTGCCATCGGTGGGCGGCAATAGGGCCACGACATTGCGGTCGACCTTCTTGTAATGCTCGATACCCACACCGATTTGCGCCCGGATTTTCGGGAGAAGGAATCCGCCCTCGGCGTGAGGGTTTTCCGTGTCGAGACCGGCCTGGAGATCCTTCAAACTTTTGCCACTGGGCGCGAGCAAGGCATCCGCGACCGCAGTGCTGATCGAGGCGGCGACGATGCCGCTGTCGGAATGGCTGCCATCATCGCTCAAGGGAACGAGTTCACCCGCGCCCGGGGAAGTCGGACCGGTCACCACCAGCACGGCCTTCGCCCCACGCTCCCGGGCCATCATGGCCTTGTAACGCAGCCCGCCGTAGCGGTTGAGCTGAGCGCGACGCGGGGCATCCACGTTTTCTGGCACGTAGCGGAAGAAGACGACGATCTTATCCTTCACATCCAGTCCGTCGTAGCTGTTGTAGCGGGTATTCTTCGCATCCTCCGGCACGCTCAGGCCGTAACCGGAAAAGACTACCTCGCCATCGGTCGAGCCGTTCTCGCTGAAGGCCAACGGACGGAAATCCTTGTCCAAGGCAAACTTCGTGTCCTTGCCATCGACCGTCACACTCAGCCTGGACTTCGCCTCATCCACTCGCGCGCCGGCGTTGAACTCGTAGCTCTCACGGAACTCGTCCGTCGGCGGTTTCGCGCCCAGAGGTTTCAGGCCGAGCGTGCGGAAATAGCCGGTGATGAAATCGGCGGTGGCCTTGGCGCCGGGAGTTCCCGTCTCGCGGCCATCGCGCGCCGGGTCGGCCAGCCAGGATACTTCGTATTTGAGATCTTCTCCGCGGATCTCCGCGGAAAGCCGATTCGACGCGGTCGGCGTCGCCGTGGCGGAAGCTGGCGCTTCCTTGCTTTCGGGTGACTTGGCATCCGGTGTCTCGGTGCCGCGCAAGGGCGCCTCGGCGATCGCCTTCAGCGCCGCCTCATTGTTCCAATCCGCGAGGAAAATCTGCGACTTCCCATCGCTCGTGCGACCGGTCGTCCAGCACAGCTTTTTGCCGTTCGGCGAAAAGACCGGCAACCCATCGAAGCCATCGGTATAAGTCACACGCACCGGCTCGTGCTCGCCATTCACGTCCACGATGAAGAGCTCGAAATTCGTGAAGCCAAGTTTGTTCGAGGTGAAGATGATGTACTTGCCGCTGGGATGGTAGTAGGGCGCCCACGACATGGATTGAAAGTCGGTGACGCGGTGCTTGTCCGAGCCGTCGATCTTCATCGTCCACACATCGGCGACCATCCCGCTCTCGGCAAAGTGCCGCCAGATGATGCGCGTGCCATCGGGCGAAAAGAACGGGCCGCCATCGTAGCCGGGTGCGTCGGTGAGCTGCCGCACATTGGAGCCATCGGCGTTCATGATGTAGATGTCACCGAAATAGGCGGGATCCTTGTCGTAGCGCGCGCGCAATTCCGGCGTGAGCTTCTCCAGCGGGAAAGCGCCGCGCAGCGAGCAAAAGACGACCTGCTTGCCATCGGGCGAAAATGCGCCCTCGGCATCGTAGCCCGGGGAGTTCGTGAGATTCACGAGCTGCGTGCCATCCTGGTTGCACGAGTAGATGTCCATCGTGGCATCGTAATCCCAGGAATAGCGGCGTTGCTTGCCGCTGGCGCGAAATTCCAGCTCGGCCTTTTGCTTGGCTGCGGCCTCAGGATCGGCGTGGGTGGAGGCAAAGAGCACGCGGCCGGTGCCCGGCTGGAAAAAGCCGCAGGTCGTCTTGCCCGTCCCGGGCGATACCCGCGCCGTCTCGCCGGAAAGCAGGTCGAGCAGGTACATCTGGTAGAAGGGATTCGTCTCCTCCCGCTCGCTTTGGAAGATCAGCAGATTACCATCGGGATGAAAGTAACCCTCGCCGCTGCGCTTGCCCTCGAAGATGAGTTGGCGCGTATTGGTGATGAAACGCGCTTCGTTGGCCGCATCATCGGCATAGGCAACAACGGTGAAGAGGCAGGCGAAGAGGAGAACGAGACGGCGCATGGGAAGTATTGGATACGAAAAGGGCGGGAACGTTCGATGATGCGCCAGCGATGGGTCGCGGCGCAATTCGGATGACGCCCGCCTGCCTTGGCAAACGGGAGGGTTGTCCTACATTCATCCGGCAAACCCCGATTTCTTATGAGCCTCACGATTTATCAAATGGCCTACAGCCCCTTCTGCATTCCCATCACCGCCGCCCTGCGTGCGTATGGCGTGCCGTTTGAGACGAAGGAGATCCCCAATTGGGACCGCAGCGAACTGCTGCGACTGACGGATGGCGCCTACTACCAGGTGCCCGTGCTGGTGCACGATGGCCGCGTGCTCACGGAATCCAGCGGCGACAGCGAGGATATCGCCCGTTACGTCGACCAGCATTTTGCCAAGGGCCGGCTGTTTCCCGAGCGCCTCGATGGGCTGCAGCAGATCGTAATCGAATTCCTGAGCGACGACCTGGAGTTCAATACCTTCCGCCTGCTCGATCCGCACACCCTCGACCAGATCACCGATCCCGTGGCGCGCGGCCTGTTTCTGCGACACAAGGAACGGAAGTTCGGCCGCGGCTGCGTGGAGCAATGGCGGCGCGAGGCGGCTTCCATTCGCGCGGAAGCGGATCGGCTGTTGGGCCGCTTTGAGGTCACCCTGCGACATTCGCCTTTCCTCTTCGGCGACTCACCGGTCTACAGCGATTTCCTGCTCTACGGCATCCTCGGCAATCTCACTTACGGCGGCCACCATCGATTGAACGAGGCTCAAAGCGCGCTCGCCGAGTGGAACGGTCGGATGGAGCAGGTGAAGGAGCGATGGAAGCTACAGACGGTCGCACACCCCTAGATGACCTATTTGAACGAGAAGAAGCGCCAAATGGAGTAAATAGCAACAATGCTTCCGAAGACGCTGCAAGCGTTCATATTCCGATCAAAATAGGCTTATCGAATCCGTAGCTCTCAACCGCATCATTCGGCAGCCAAAGCTTCAGATAGGCGAATGCTGCCTTCTGGCAAACTGGCACCTGGCACAATTTCGCGATTGGCCAATAGAAGGTCTGCAAAACTGGCGGCAATGGCTTGTAGTCCTTGTAGCCGTGGCCAAGCTGCCAACGGCTTACAGGACCAGTGGAAAGTGGGTACGCTAGCAGCAGCGCGGCTATAACCATTGCTGCCATGCGGGAAGCGTTCATTGCCGCACGCTAAGAAGTAAAGTGATGCACGGCATAAACGATTCCGGCGAACAAGAGAACTATTGAGCCGATTAGGAAGCCTTCGCGCTTTGTGACGGGCCGTTTTAGCTCTGGTCGTTGATTAAGCTCCACTACTGACGCTATCACCAAAGGCAAAGTTGCTGTAGCCACCACGACCGTAATGAGAATCATTACGGAAGACGGGTGGCGCTTCTCGTAAAGGAGACATGAGAACAAAAGCATAGCGAAGACACCCGTTGCATTTTGCCACCTGCCTTTACGCTCGCTTTTCATACAAAGTAGCACTTAGCCATTTCGCTGGCTTGACTTCCCACCTGTAACGGCGCGGTCCGCCCTGCCCAGCCGCAAATCACCAACTCTTGATCCACTTGCCGGTGTTGCCCTGGCTATCGCCGGCAGTTGACCAGAGGTCGTAAGTAGAACTGTAGCCCTGTGTGCCCTGCGAATTCTGCGCCGGGCGCGCAGCTCCCGGATTCGTAGTGAGTGCCGTCCGATACTCCTGTTCCAGCAAAAGGCCCGCGGTGGAATACCCATAGGGATTGCCATACGGATCCATGATGTATTGCACGGGATTGACCGCATTACCCACGTGCGGACCACCCAGCCGCGACGGCTTGAAGAATCCCTGCGCATAATTCTTCGTCATGTTCCCATTGTCATTCGTGTCGCCGGTCAGGCTCTCGTAGAGGAACTTGCTCGAGGCGGCGAGTTTGCCCGTAGGCGAAATGTCCGTGGCGTCAGCGACGTTGTGCGGGTCTAGCTTGTCGGTCTTTTGCGGGTCCTGCGGATACCCCCCGTTGTCCGCCCGATAGTTTTCCAACGCGGCCTTGAGTTGCTCGATCTCCGTCTTCGCCCGCGCCCGGGCGCTCTGGGTCTTCACCAAGGTATACAGGCCCAGCACCAACCCAGCGAGAACGAGGATGATTGCGATCACCATGATCATCTCGATCAAAGTGAACGCGGCGGATTGTCGAGGGCGGTTCATAAGCTGGGGGGCTTGCTCCGTGGCGATCTGATTAGCCGGGAACTTGCCCGGCACCGTGGTCACCAATTTTTGGCCCACTTGGCGGTATTGCCGGTGGTGTCACCGGCGGTCGACCAGAGGTCAAAAGTGGGGTTGTAGCCTTGCGTGCCTTTCGAGTTGGTCACCGACCGGCTGGCGGAAGCGTTCGTGGACAGGAGAGTGCGATACTCCTGCTCCACCAGAAGCCCCGCAGTCGAGTACCCGTAAGGGTTGCCGAAGGGATCCATGATGTATTGGATCGGGGTCACCTTGCCGTTGATCTTGGGCCCGCCGAGACGGGACTGTTTGAAGAAATCGGGCAGGTAATTCTTGCTCGTCTCCGTGGAATCGATGGTCCCATTTCCATCCGTATCGCCGGAAAGCTGCTCGTAGAGATACAAGCTGGATTGGGCCATTTTGCCACTTGAGGTCGTGTCCGTCGCGTCACCCGGCGCTTTCCGCGGGTCCAGCAAATCCGTCGCGGTGGGATTCGTGATCGGGCCGCCCTGCGGATAGCCGCCATTGTCCGTCTTATAGGACTCCAATGCGCTGGAAATCGTCCGGATTTCCCCTTCCGCCCGGGCCATGGCACTCTTCTTTTGCACCAAGCCATTCACGGCGAGAATCAGGCCGGCAATGATGGCGATAATAGCGATGACCGTGATCATCTCGATCAAGGTGAAGGCGGAGGAGGAACGGGGGGAGCGGATCATAATTTTATGTTAGCGCACTTCGCGGATTTTGCGAACGCGGACTAGCTCGCGTTCTGGCCACCCATCTGCTTGATGATTTCGATCAGCGGCATGAACAGCGCAATAACGATGGTGCCGACGATCAACGCCAGGAACACGATCATGATCGGCTCCAGCAGCGAGGTAAGACCTTCCACCGCGTTGTCCACTTCGTCGTCATACACTTCCGCGATCTTCAGCAACATTTCCGGCAACTGGCCGGTCTCTTCACCGACGTCCACCATCGAAATTACCATGGGCGGGAAAACGCCGCTGGCCTCGAGCGGTTGCACGATGGATTCACCCTCTTTCACCGCGTCGTGCACTTTCGTCACGGCGTTGGCGATGACGCTGTTACCCGCCGTATCGCGAGTGATATTGAGCGCCTGGAGAATCGGCACACCCGAGGTCACCAGCGTGCCCAAGGTGCGGCTGAAACGCGAGATGGCACTCTTGCGAAGCAGGTCGCCGAAGAGCGGCGTATGTAATGCGAGCTTGTCCAACGCAGCACGTCCACCCTTGCTGCCGGAGATGGCCTTGTAGCCCACGATGATCACGACGATGCTCACGATCGTGTACCACAAATACGGTGGGACGAACATCTTCTGGATGACGTTACTCATGAAGATGACCCATTGGGTGATGGGCGGCAACGGCTTGCCACCGAGCATGTCGTGGAAGATCTGCTCGAACCGGGGCACGATGAATGCCATGAGGAAGACCATGATCAGGATCGCGATGATGAGCACGATCACCGGGTAGGCCATCGCCGAGACGACCTTGTTCTTCACCTTCTGCGCCTTTTCCTGGAATTCCGCCAGACGGTTCAGCACGAGCTCAAGCACACCGCCAAGCTCACCGGCCTTGACCATGTTGATGTAGAGCTTGTTGAAGACGAGCGGGTGCTGCGCCATCGACTCCGAGAAAGTGCTGCCGCTCTGCACCGCGTCGGCGAGGTTGTTGATCGTCTTGGCCAGCACGGGATCCTTCTCCTGCTTGGCCAGCACAGTCAGGCCGCGCAGCAGCGGCAGACCGGCATCGATCAGCGTCGCCAGCTGGCGGGTGAAAATCATGAGCACCTTGCTCTTCACCGTCTTCTTTTCGAAGAGCGTAATGCCACCCTTCTTGCCCTTCGGGGCGGAAATGGCCTTGGCCTGCTTCTGCACCGCCTTGGTTTGCTTGGCGGCCACTTTGCCTTTCCCTTCCTCGACCACGCTGGTCGGGAAGTACCCTTGCTGCCGCAACTGGCCGACAGCTTCGTTCGAGGAGGAGGCGTCAATGACGCCGGTGGACTCCTGTCCACGGGCATCAAGCGCAATGTAGTTGAATCGGGGCATGGCGTTCGGGGGTCAGTTGAAAATTTCTTAGCAGGAAAAGAAAGCCCGGGATAAAAAGTTGCAATAAGGAATTCACAGGAAGGGCACTTTTTTTTGCTAAGCGTTCACTCGTTTTTGAGAATCGATCGCACCCTTTTCCAACTCTTTGGACAGCACCGCGCGAGGCCCAGCGCGTGGAAATGCGGAGAATCCCAATTTGCCAGCATAAAACGGCGCTTATTTCCGTCTTCCAAACGCCGTTGGCAGTCCCAGGATTTTCCGGCACGGTCATCAGCGCCCTCCGCGGCTCAGCACTCTGTCCATGAAACACAGCGTCACCGAACTTCCTTTCAACCGCTTCATCGGGCTCCAACCCGCAACGACGCCGGAGAAACTCCTCCAGCTTCCGGCCGGCGAGCAGTATGGCAACCACCTCGGCACCATCCACGCGAGCGCGCTCCTCGCCCTCGCCGAGGCATCGAGTGGCGAGTTCCTCCAGCGTCAATTTGGCGGTAGCGATGGCGTGGTGCCAGTGGTTCGCCGCCTGGAAGCGAAATTCCGCAAGCCGGCCAATGGCGCCGTGACTTCCACCGCGAGCGCCACGCCCGACGCCCTTACCCAGCTCAATGCCGACCTCGCCGCCAAGGGCCGCGCGCTGATTCCCATCACCGTCGAGTTGCACGACGACTCCGGCGCTCACGCGCTCAGCGCCACCGTCGAGTGGTTCATTCAGCGCCTGCCCTCCGGCGTCACACCCTCGTAAATGTATATCCCGCCCGCCTTTCGCGTGGAGGACCCAACGCGGCTCACCGCATTCCTCCGCGAGCATAGCTTCGCCACGCTCGTCACCAACGATGGCACCGCGCCTTTCGCCAGCCACATTCCCATGCTCTTCCGCCCCGACCTCGGCGAGCACGGCACGCTCATCGCGCATCTCGCCCGGGCCAATCCCCAGTGGCAGTACTTCGGCGAAGGCCGCGAAGCGCTCGCCATCTTCCACGGGCCGCACGGCTATGTTTCGCCGACGTGGTATAAAACCGCACCCGCTGTGCCGACCTGGAATTACGCCGTCGTCCATGCTTACGGCGTCCCGACCATCTTCGAAGATCGCGACCGCATCGCGTCACTCCTGCGCGAGACGATCTCGCTTTATGAGTCCGGCTTCGAGCAGCCGTGGTCCGGCGATCTTCCCGCCGATTATCTCGACAAGATGATCCACGGCATCGTCGCCTTTGAGATGCCGGTCACCCGGCTCGAGGGCAAATTCAAGCTCGGCCAAAATCGCTCCCCCGCCGATCTTCAGGGCGTCTACCAGTCACTCTCCACTTCCCGGCACGCCGACGATCACGCGCTCGCCCAGCTCATGGTCAGCGAAGGTCACATCCCCGCGGATCCGCTCACGGAAAGACCATGAAGCGCCCATCCGGCAACGCCACCGCCGCGGCGCCGCTGCCGCGACTCGGCTCCGACCCGGCGTTTCCGATCGGCTGCCCTTGCGCATTGTAGAGTTGCCACCCGAGCGCTTCCTGGTTTTTCCACGCGACGAGCGTCGCCCCATCCTTTGCGCTCAAGGCCACGATGCCCGTCCTCATCCCATTCCTCCCGGGGGTCTTGATTTCCCCGGGGGGCAACACCGCACCATCCTTGCCCAGCCGCGCGAAATAGATCTGCCCCTTCGTCGGCCACGCGGCCACATAGCCCGTGTCGGTCCCCTGGATCGTAAAATAGGTCATCGGGCATCCCTCCAGTTTCCATGGCGTGGTGCTGATGCGCGTGCGCGCTTGTTTCCCACCGTTGGGATCCGCCAGCACGAGATAGATATCCCGTTCGTTGTTTGTCTCCTCGCGATAGAGCATCGCCAGCCGGCCATCCGGTCCAAATGTCGTGCTCGTAGTGCAGCACTTGCAAGGATCGAGCGAAGGATTCAGCTCCGCGAAGGTCGAAAAGGTCTCACCGCCATCGCGCGACGCCATCGTGTAAATCTTCCCGGCGAGAAAGTTCGCCGTCACCGCGCCGCCCTTGCCCGCCGCGAGGGAAAAACCTTCGCTCGGCTTGCGATTCAGGTTCCGCAGCGGAGCAAACGCCTTCGCTCCCGGTGCGAGCGTTGCGTAAAAGTATCCCTTCTCCTCGTCGGGCAGCTTCAGCTTCCACGCATTATTTCCCAGCGCCACGTGCACACCTCCGTCCGCCGCCACCACCAGGTCCCACGTGATGAACTCCAGCCCCGGCTTCCGCGAAGCCGGGTCGACCAATACGAGCGGCGCGCTGAAGGTCTTCCCGCCGTCGGTCGACTTCACGTACCACGGCCCGCCCGCGGCGTCGTAGACCACATGGATCGCACCATCCGCTCCGACCTGCGCCTTCATCAAGTTCGACGCACCCGGTATCCGCACCACCTGCACCCGCTCTTGGCTATCGGCCGCCTGACTTAGGACCGACGTGATAGAGAGGGTGGCCAACGCCGCCAACGTTCGCATCCATCGCAAAAAGGAATGGTCTATGTTCATAGGGAGGGTGCAGCACATGATCGGGAGGAAAGCCTCCTTTGGAAAGCCAGGAACGAGGAGCCGCCGTGATTTTGTCTGTCACCTTTTCCCCTCTGCCGACCACTGGGATGGTGTTATGATCCATCTCTCTTCCATGCCCACCGCGGCTGCCACTTCCCCCGATGACGCCCTTCTCGTCCAGCGCTCGCTGACCGACGGTTCCTCGGCCTTCTCGGAAATCGTGACCCGTTACCAGGCCCTCATCTGCTCCGTCACTTACAACGCCACCGGCAGCCTGAGCCGCAGCGAAGATCTCGCACAGGAAGTCTTCGTCACCGCATGGAAGGAACTGCGCCAATTGCGCGAGCCGGAAAAGCTGAGGCCGTGGCTGTGCGGCATCGCGCGGCGGCTGACGGCGAATACCCGCCGCCGCGAAGACCGCGAGCCCATTTGCAGTGCGGAAGAACTTGCCGACGATCATCACGCCTCCCTCCCCGGCCCCGTGGAGGAAGCCATCTCTCGCGAGGAAGAGGCGATCCTCTGGCGTTCGCTGGAACGCGTCCCCGAGACCTATCGCGAGCCGCTCATCCTCTTCTATCGGGAGGGGCAATCGGTGGAACGCGTGGCCGCGGCACTCGAGCTTACCGAAGACACCGCCCGGCAACGCCTTTCCCGTGGGCGCAAGCTGCTCCAGGATCAGGTGGCACTCTTCGTGGAAGGCGCACTGCGCATGAGCACGCCGGGCCGCGCTTTCACGCTCGGAGTCCTTGCCGCGCTGCCGCTCATGAAGACCACCGCCACCGCCGCAACTCTCGCCACAGCGGCAGCGAAGACCGGTGCCGCGGGCGCGGGGATCGGTCTGCTGGGTTTCCTCGGCATCCTCATCGGACCGGTGGCCGGTTGCGCCGGTGCATGGTTCGGCGTACGGGCGAGTCTCCATGCGGCGGAGTCGGAACCGGAGAGAAAACTCATTCGTCGCCAGGCCACTTCGCTGGTCGCTCTCGTGATCGGTTTTCTCGTGCTCATGGGCTTCGCCATGCCATTCGAGTTCCGTATCTGGCAGGAACGGACCGGCCTGGCCGTCGCCCTCGGCGCGGTGCTGCCCGCGCTCTACGTCATCGTCTTGATGGTCATGATCTTTCGCTTCCGAAGCGCACACCTGCGCATTCGCACTCAACAAGCGGTTCATCGCAGCGTTGCTGTCGGACTTGCAATTACATTGACTTAATACAATAAGTCTATTGTAGTGGCGGCATGGCCTCCCGACTGGTAAACGTAGATCGAGACACGGCGCTGCTCTTGCCGCCGGATTTGCGGGATTGGGTAGCCAAGG